>DATKTW010000143.1:0-29187 GCA_035530895.1 Candidatus Nanopelagicaceae bacterium | reverse complement strand
AAATCGAAACAATGATTTGTTAGCACAATTAGCCTTTTCATTAGAGAAAAAATCACGGGGGGTGATTGGATAAATTTTAAATAATGTCGGTGTTCCGACCATAAGAAATAGATGAAAAAAAAGTAAATAATTAAATACTGAATAATAAAAAAAAATAGTAAATTAAAAAAAATTAATTTGCTTGACCAGATTCATGAAATCTCTTAAACCAACTTCATTCTAATCTGTTTGGAGCGACTTCTGAGAGTTACCTCTGTAACCTTGGCGACATCACTTACTTCAGCTTGCGTCTTACGGCAGTTACTTGATTTGGCCGCCATATAAATTACACTTGCCGCTAAGCCTTTTGGGTCTTTCCCTGTTCTTAATAGTCCGTTTTTTGACGCTACTGCGAGCATGTCTATTGCTTTTTTCTGTACTTCCATCGGTAAACCTAAATCGTTTCCAAATCGAAATACTAACTGCTCTGCCGTGATTGGTTTATATCGTAAATTTAACTCGGGTAATACTTCTTTTACAATCATCCCTAAGCTTCTGTGGACGGTTCTTCGTGGAGTCATGGATGCATCGCACACTTCTTCCAGTAAACGTGGAAACTCGTGAACTCTGATTGCAGCATATAGGGAGGCAGCAATAAATCCATCAATTGATCTACCCATAGTTAATTTCTTACGAGCTACAACGCTATAAATTTTCCAGGCCGTTTCTTTAATATATTCTGGAATATTTAGCTTAGATGTAAGCATCTTTAACTTTGGTTTTGCTTCCCAAAAGTTTCTTTCGATACTGGAAATTAGGGAATTCTGAATTTTAGAGAGTCGAGAGAACAGGGTCTTTCCTTTTGCGTTAATTAATCGACCCTTTGAATCAATCTTGGAATTTGGTAACATGGTTCTAGGTCCAAATTCTCGCCATCGAGGTTCGGTTCGTCTTCGTTTGTTTACTTCCTCTACGGTGTATGCTCTCCTTTCATTCCCAACCATATTTCTGCTCTGAATCATTCCACAGTTTAAACAGACAACATCGCCATCTTTTGATTCGATAGCAGGATCTCCACAGCATTCTTCAACCGGGCTTTCCTCTTGTGAACTAACTTTCGCTGATCGTAGGCGGTCTCGGTATGACATTTTTTTTCACTTTTTTCCTTACAATTTTGTTTAATAATGATTATTCAATATAATAAACGTAAATTTTGGCACTTATTTATGATCCTTTTTAATTATAAGTATTTTGAATTTACAAATAATACAAATACTACAAATAATCTTATTATTATTATATTAATGTAAGTAATGTAACGCCACTATTTAAAAATGTTTTTGTCTGCGGTTGTGATATGTCCCAGAACATGTTTTTCACGAGGTTTGCGGGCATATAATGGGAAAAAGTCAGATTATTTTTTATAAGTTAATGTTTTAGGATTTTGTTGTTACGCTATTTTTGGAGATCCCTTATATGATATTATCACAAATTAGATTATTGGTTAATTTTATCGCCTACTTGTATGGATTATTCACCAAATTCTCTACAAATTTATTCCTCAATTTTATTAAAATATAGTAATTTTCTTGCTATTTTATGGAAAGCTATCTCTACATTATAGCCAGTTAAAGCAGAGATTTCAATGTATTCAAGGTCTAAAGAGTATGAGAGCCTTATCGCATCAATCTCGCTTACTATTCTTTTTTTAGTCAAATCATTCTTATTACCAATAAGATAACCCTTTAGTGCTTTATTGTTTTTCATGTAATTTTTTATATCTTGATGCCATTTTGGAATATTAGCAAAAGACATTGGATTCGTTAAATCAAAAATTAATACTAGGATGCTCGTGCCCTCATAAAATTTCTTTCTTATGAGTTCAAACTTGGTTTGGCCTCCAATATCCCACAACACTAATTCTACAATGTTAGTATCAACATTGAAGATTTTTTGAGTAATATTTAGACCCATCGTTGGAATGTATGCCCTAAGAAATACATTATCAGTAAATCTTAGAATTGTAGATGTCTTACCTACCTTCGGGTCTCCTAGGACTACGACTTTAAATTTCCTTTTTTCTCCCTGATTATCTTCAAAGATTTTTCGAGATGGTTCTTCTTTCTTTGATACGTACTGGCTTTTAGAAGACAAATATTCTGTTAAATCGCATAAAATCATATGCAACTTCACAATTTCTTCGTATATTAATTCGTCTATAGTGTCATTTTTCTCTAGGGTGAGTATAGTGCTAACAGTTTTACTAAAATATGAATCAATATAACTCATATATCGGTAATATATCTGATCATTTTCTTCAGCAAATAAAAAGATTATCGCAGACTTTGAAATTCCTTCTTTTTTAGTAGGATTTTCTCTTTTAAAATATTTAATTAAAACTTTTATTTTTAGAGGTGAAATAGGAAAAATTAAGAGAACTTCCGGGATGAAAGTTGGATCTCCAGATATAATCGAAATACACTCCGCAACGATATCTCTTCGGTAATTTTCTGGTAGATTATAAGGATACCAAAATTTAATCTTTGGAGTATCTTTATCAATATCAAGATAAATGATTGCGTTTGTTGAATCCATTTCAATCGACAATTCTTATATAAAATTACTAATTCACTGATTTAAATTATATGTTTATTAATGGAAGAATTTGTGGCCCATTAGGCAAAATAAGTATGTTCGCGTTGCTTCCATGTTTAATCAAAGAATTTTTTATTGCATTTTCTACAGTGTCAGCATATTTTAAACCAATGTTTCCGATTTCCTCCTCTTTCAATGTAGATACAAGATATATTTCTGACTTCATTAATATTCGGGTTAATACTTGGATTTCCCATTGATCAGGTACAACTATTTCTTTCTTTAGGATTTTGTCATAGATTTCTTCGGGATTCTTTTCAGAAAAGATTAGTTCTTTAAACTTATTTTGTCCTACGCCAATTCCTTCGCTGCACTCATTTACTGAAATTATAGTACCACCTCGCTTTACACCCATTTCTCCTATTGCCATACTTTTTACAGCTTGATACAGGTTGAGATCTAAAGGATAACCTCCATTCCCGCAAACCACAATATCGAACGGTTCTTGAATTTCCTTAAAAACATGTTTGTTTTGATAATCAACTAATTTTTTATGAACCAGTTCTAAATCACCAGCAGCTATTTGGGTGATTTCATGATTTTTATTAATACACACATTAATAGTGAAATCGACACCAACTATTTTTGCATTTATAGATGAATGTTCAGGTAGAGGATTATTTTCATAGATTCCAAATCGAGCATAAGGAGAAGCTATATTTTCAGCAGAGTGATTTGCTAATATAGTTTCAGTGCCTGCTAAACCAGGAACAATGGATTTATATCCCCCCGAAAAACCGAAGAAAAAGTGAGGTTCAACATATCCTGTTAAAATTTTTAGATCGCTTTCATAATAGTACCTATTGATATAAATAGGATCCTCATGATCGCAATGATGTAATGATACGAGAGATTTTTTATCGGTTGCAATATGGTTAATAATTTTAACATCACTTGTTGAAAATACACCTAAAATTCTATTTAGTTCCTCTTTACGGGATGGACGATGCAATCCCGTGGCAATTAAAACTCTTATATATTTTTCTTGAATCCCGTAATCATTTAATTCTTTCAAAAGTCCCTCTAGAATAAGATGTGTTGGAACTGGTCGCGTTACATCTGAAACTACAATACATACAGATTTGATCTTTTTTCTATTTTTTATTATAGCCTTTAAGGAGAGATTTCCCATAGGATTTTTAATAGCATCCCTGATAGCTTTAATTGGACTTTCAATTGGAAATTGCTCTACAGGTTGAATAATTTTCGTGTTCCAATTGGGATCAATCTCTAACTCAATTCCATTTTTTCCGTAGTCTAATTTCATTATTATTATGCGTAAGTTTATATTTTCAATATCTATTACAAAACGCGTAATCTTTTTATATTCATTTCTTCAAATTTTATAAAGTGTTAAATGTGGTACCCCTAAAACCCCAATTTTTTAGAATATGCTCCGTTTCGTTAATCATATTATCGATAAACACTTTTATTGGTAAAACTTCTTTTATATGGCCAATTGCCATTGAAGCAATTGGTGAATCTTTCAATTCCAGATGAAATATCTTTTTATAATATTTTTCATCGAATATATCTTGATTTAATATCTGTTGTTTCCAATTTTTTGAAGCAGGACTCTCTAATGTAGCGACAATTGAACTCCCTAAGCACACAGCGTCTGCTCCCATAGCTAATGCTCCAAGAAAGCCCCTAGCATCTCCTATACCTCCAGCAGCAATAATCGGTAGATTGAGCAACCTTCGAGCCATTGTAATATTTACAAGTGTCGTATTTTGAGTTGGGTTCTTAAAACCTGTGCCCTCTAGACCAACAAGTGTAATAGCGTCAGCTCCCATCTTTTGAGCGGCTATTGCGTGTTTCATAGTAACACACTTATGAAACCAGTAACAACCTGCGTCTTTTATTATATTTCCTAATCCTGGAGCTTGGTACGCAGAAGTAGTAAATATTTTTACTCCCATATCAATTGCTAAATTTAAGAAATCATAATAGGATTCTTCAGTTCTTCCCCTCCGCTTTTTTAGGAGATATGGTGGTGTAATAGTGAAATTAACTCCAAAAGGCTTATCCGTCAATTTCATCATATTTTCAATTTCGCTTTGGAAAGATTCGATTTTAGGATAATTAATAGCAGTAATAATACCTAATCCTCCAGCGTTAGAAAAAGCGCCCGCAAAATCTGCGCTCCCTATTACTGCAAAGGCACCCATTATTAATGGGAATTTCACACCAGTCATTTGGGTTATCTCTGTTTCCCATTTCATAAATTATTAAACTCCTTTCTAAAAGTATTTTTTAATTAGGAAGTAAAACACAAATTTTTATTTTTTTTAGTAATTTAACTTTAATACAATTAGTATAATTAACCAAAAAAGATTTTTTAAATATTTAAACCGTTCATTTAAATTAATAACGGGATGATAAAATTTAACAAAATGTGGTACAATTGCCTAGGACTCTAATAGATTTTTGGGTTTTAACAGACAACGGAATCGTATTATACTCAAAAGTATCAGATCAAAAGGTAAATCCACAACTCTTTGGCGCTCTGATGAGTGCTTTAAATAAATTCGCTGAAAAGTTGACAGACGGCGGAATTTCGAATTTTGAAATGTCTGACCTTCGCTTCGTCATAATAAAGCGAAGAAGATTTCTTTTCATAGGAAGTTCTTCAAATAAAACCAAAGAAAAGAAAGTAATTGATGATCTCTTGCTAATCTCTGACCAATTTTTTGAATTATATGCTGAAGCTTTAATAAATTGGGATAATAATGTAGAAACTTTTTCTGATTTTGGGGATCATATTGAGCAATTTTTAGAGAAATAGCATCTTGTAGAGTTAAATTAGATTATTGAAGCATAATTGAGTATTATTGAAAATAATCGTAAAAGATTTAAGAATGAAATGATATAAGAATAATGAAACAATAAAATTGGTTAACAATCAAATGGACGATAAGAATAAAAGCATTGAAAAAGAACCAAAAAAGGCTAACTTTATAAAAGATTACGAGGATGTGCTAAATGGTAATAAATTACGCTTATTTCCTTCCATTGATTATAACAAACAACTTAAAAGTTTGAATAATCCTCGGTTCTTAGGATCTTATCACCTTAAAGAAGAAAACACTCCTAGATATACTACATTTAAGACACTCCTGAAGGGAGACCTAGATGTAAAATACGCAAAAGCTTTAAGGAGCACTTTAATTAACCCCGTGACTATCGCTCTCATCATTATCGCATTATTATTCAACATTTTGTGGTTCTTTTTTATCTAATTTTAAAAATGGAAAAACAGAGCTTTAAGATGATTTTTCCTATTAATGAACATTATCAATTAGAAAATGTAAATGTTCCAAATATATTTTAATGAGATAACATGTTTTATTACTTAAGCTTTTTAATTTACTCTTTAAAATTAACGAGGTATACCCTTTGATCTACGATGTAATTATTATAGGTGGTGGGGTAACTGGCTGTTGTATTGCGCGAAATCTTTCAAAATACGATCTAAAGATAGCGTTACTGGAAAAAGAAGCTGATATAGCATCAGGTACTAGTAAAGCAAATTCTGGTGTTGTTCACGCAGGTTTTGCTTCCCCAAGAGAATATGTAAAGCGGGATATGTGTATTAAAGGAAATAAATTATATACTCAAGCCTTTGAAGAATTAAATTTTTCTTTTCAAAGAATTGGTTCTTTTGTGGTCGCCTTAGAAGATAACCAAATTAATAAATTAGAAGAACAGAGGAGACAAGGTACACAAGATGGAGTTCCGGGATTAGAAGTAATCTTAGATAAGAAAAAAATAAAATATATGGAACCAAATTTAACAGACGATGTTGTAGGCGTGTTACACGCCCCAACTGCTGGAATTGTAAGCCCTTATGGAATGACATACGCGCTAGCTGAGAATGCTGCTATGAATGGCGTAAACTTCTTTCGAAATCAAAAAGTAAAAAGAATAAAACACCAGAATTACACTTTTGTTATTAAAACTAAGGATAAAGAATATAAAGCAAGTAATGTAATTAACGCAGCGGGGGTTTATGGGGAGAAGATATCAAAAATGGTTGGTTTAGACTATTTCAATATCATGCCAAGAAAAGGCGAATATATTCTCTTTGATAGAAACGCTATGCATTTAAACAAAATATTATTTCCAACACCAACAAAAATCTCTAAAGGTATTTTAGTATGTCCGACCGTTAGTGGAAATACTTTTGTTGGACCTAACGCACAAAACATTACCGATAAGAAAGATATATCAACTACAGAAGCAGGATTAAAAGAAATTTTAGAAGGTGGAAGAAATTTGGTACCAAATTTACCAGTGAGAGCCTCTATTAGGAATTTTGCGGGTTTAAGGGCAGTTCCAGACACGTACGATTTTATTATTGATAACACAGATGTTTATGGATTTATTAATGTAGTTGGTATTTTATCTCCAGGATTAACTTCATCTTATGCCATTGCAGAGCGAGTTGCTGAATTTTTAGAACTACTAGGTGCAAATATGACGGTTAAGGAAGATTACAATCCAATTCGACCAAAATTAGAGAAATTTAAAGATTTCAGTAAAATAGAATTAGATAATAAAATAAAAGAAGATCCCGCTTGGGGAAGAATTATTTGTCGTTGTGAGACAATTCCAGAAAAAGAAATAATAGACGCTATCCATTCTCCCGTTGGAGCAACAACATTAGATGGAATAAAATTTAGATGCCGACCCGGAATGGGAAGATGTCAAGGTGGATTTTGTAGACCAAGGCTAATTGAGATTCTTTCAAGAGAATTAAATATTTCCTATGAAGATGTAGTGAAAACGGGTGAAGAAACTAATTTTCTTGTGGCGAAAACAAAAGAAATCGTTCTTCAAAGCATAGAAGGGGGTAATGAAGAATGAAAAAATACAAATCCGATGTGGTTGTTATTGGTGCCGGAGCTGGGGGATTAGCAGCAGCTATCGAAGTTAAAAAGGCTGGTCTTGAAGTTTTAATCATTGAAAGGGATAAAGAATTAGGTGGGATAACATTACAATGTATTCACAATGGATTTGGATTAAAAGAATTTGAAGAAGAATTAACTGGCCCTGAATATGCTCAAAGATTCATAAACCAAGTAAAAAAATTAAAAATCCCCTTTTTATTAGATTCTATGGTAATTGAAATTACAAAAGAAAAATTGGTCTATGCAGTTAATAGAAACGAAGGTCTAATTGAAGTAGAAGCAAAAGCGATTATTTTAGCTATGGGTTGTCGTGAAAAAACTAGAGGTGCTATAAATATCCCTGGTTTTCGCCCTGCAGGTATCTATACCGCCGGACAAGCTCAAAGATTCGTTAATATTGAAGGTTATCTACCGGGAATTACCTATGTAATCCTTGGAAGTGGAGATATTGGAATGATAATGGCTCGAAGATTGACATGGGAAGGTTGTAAAGTAAAGGCCGTAGTTGAAATACAACCATATGTTAGCGGTTTGCTTCGAAATCAAGTCCAGTGTTTGGAAGATTACGATATTCCCCTTATCACTAGTTATACAGTTACCAAAATTCATGGTAGAGAAAGAGTAAAAGGAGTAACCATATCTAAAGTAGGTAGAAATTTTGATCGGATAATCGGTTCAGATCAATTTATTGAGTGCGATACGCTACTATTATCTGTAGGTTTAATCCCTGAAAACGAACTAACACTATTAGCTGGAGCGGAATTATCGCAAAATGGTGGTCCGCTTGTTGACGAAAATTTAGAAACTACTATAGATGGAATATTTGCTTGTGGGAATGTTTTACAAGTTCACGATTTAGTGGATATGGTTACTGTTGAAGCTAAAAGAGCTGGTAAAAACGCAATAGAATATATTAGTACGAGATACGGTAAAGAACTGAAGAAGCAAAAAACATTTAAGTGCATCTCTGGGGAAAATGTGAATTATGTAAAGCCAGATGTAATAAATAAAGAGGATCTATCAAAAGATATATATTTTACTTTTAGAGTTAAATATCCAGATAGAAGGGTATTGATACAATTTAAAGACGAAAATAATAATGTAATTTATAGTAGAAAAAAGATATACGTAATCCCGAGTGAGATGATTGAATTGAACTTAAACTTAGAAGAAGTAAATGTGAATCCAGAAAGCAAATCTATAACAATAGAAGTAATTCCTCGACCAGAGGTATTAATAGAGGAGGATTAATTATCGGAGGAGGAGAGAGAAATGAGTGAAAGCAGTGTGAGCGTAGTAAAAGTAATAAGGTGCATAGTATGTCCTACGGGTTGCCAAATACAAGCAGTTTCAAGGGATTCCGATATAGTATTTGAAGGATATACCTGTAAAAGAGGATTGGAATACGCAGAACAGGAATTTTATGAGCCCAAAAGGATCCTTACAACTACCATTAGAATTGAGGATGGATTTTTACCCTTGATTCCCGTAAGAACGGATAAGCCAATCCTTAAAGATAGGTTAAGAGATGCGTTAAATGAGATTGCTAAAACTATTATAAAAGCCCCAGTAAAAATGGGAGATATCTTAATCGAAAATATCCTCGAATTAGAATCAAATATTATAGCTAGTAGAGATTTAGTCAAAAAATAAGTAATCTATTCTTTTGTAATAATTGATAACAGATAATCTCAGAATTATTTTAATTACATAAATAGGATTAAAAAAAAGTTATGGAATGTTATGACGTGGTAATAGTTGGAGGGTCTATTGCAGGCTCCGTTGCTGGAAGATACCTTGCTGGAGCAGGTAAACGAACCTTGATAGTGGAAGCTGCAAAGACTCCAAGGGAAAAGCCATGTAGTGGAATTCAGTTTGGATATTTTGAAAAACTATTGGGATTAAAAATACCTAAAGATAGATTATGTCAAAATCAGTTAAAATCGCTTTATATTGAATATCCAGATGAAAGTTCATTTAAAGTTCCATTTAAGATGCTCAATTTTACTCGTGATGTGCTTGATAATTGGTTAAATGAAGTTGCTATTGAATCGGGGGCAGAATTTAGGGATGGAGTTAGATGTACTGACATTAAAAAAAGTAATGGGAGCTATATCATAACACTTAGACCAAAACATCAAGATGTTGAGCATGTGTCAACAAAGTACCTTATCGCTGCAGATGGTTTATCATCGTCAATAAGACGAAAAATAAAACCCGAAGACTTTTCAAGGAAACCTTTAGCTCCAACGATGAATTATTATCTTAAAACTAAAGAGGATGGGAATTTGGATCCTCATGCTCTTTATCAGTTTTGGAATCTCGATTATAATAATCTGATGTTCGCTTGGACATATAAAAAGAATGATTTATGGGTAGTAGGAACGGGTCATACCGATAATTTAATTGAACGCTGTGATAACCTATTGAAATACGTACAAAAAAAATTCAAGTTAGAAGGTGAAATTGTTAAGCGAGAAGGTTATGCTTCAACTTTCAAATTAGACGCTCCCAATCATGTATATTTAGGTCATGGTAATTTGATGTTTATAGGAGACGCAGCGGGATTAGTTGACATGTATCGAGGGTTAGGGATGGATGCTGCTGCTTTAAGTGGTAGACTTGTAGCAAAAGCAATTATAAAAAGTGATAAAAATACAACACCCCCGTTAAAACTCTATGAAAAGATGATGCATAAAGTTATCAAGAAAATCAATAAAAATTCAGAAAAGCAGTTACTTACCTACAATACAAATGACGAGTTACTTCACGGACTTAAAAAATCCTTTTTAAAAATGGGGCTCGGAACATTTTTTGGTATCCTTTTAGACAAATTTAGATTCCCTACTAAAATAAAACTCTTACCAGCTTAATTGAATGATATAAATCTTATAAATATTAATAAACACATATAGAACCTTAGGATATATATGGTAGAACTGGATCAAATATATAAGGTGCATGAAAACTTATACATCGGTGCATATTGGCCTAGATTAAACTTTGAAAAATTTAAAGACATAGGTATTACTGCTATTGTGAATTTAATGGAAGAAAATTACTATGATCCTACAGATCAAGGATTTTTTTACCTTTTTAAAGGATTCCCCGACGATTGGTACCCTCCGCATAGCTACATTTCTGAGATTTTAGAATTTATAGATAATAATATTGAACATGGAAAGGTTTTAGTTCATTGCGCAATGGGTATTTCCAGAAGTGGAGGAATTATTGTAGCTTGGTTATTAAAGAATAATCCAAAATGGAGTTGGAGTGATGCGATGAATTACGTAAATAAATCAAGATTGATATTTCCTGCCATCGAGATAAAAGAGTCGGTACTCGATTATTTTGAGTCGATACAAGGATTTAGAAGAGAATTTTAGCTTTTTAGTAATTAATCTTTGCATTGAAATCATAACTTATAACCCTTATTTATCTATTTTCCTTTAACACAAATTTATATTAAACTTTGTAGATTATTTAACTAGTATCTGTCCTAAATAATGAAATGATTATGCCGATTCAGCTTAAAGATATTAAATCTGAAAGAATCCAAATATATTTTGATTGTATTTGCGGTAGCGTAAGCTCAATAATAGCTCTTATTGGTATTTTCCTTTCTACACAACAAAAGGGAATACAAAACCCTACCTACTTCACAATAGGCCTTTCTTTTTGGATTGGCTACTTAGTAATATCTATATTCGTGATAGGATTAGGAATATATAAATATTACCGAGAAAAGAATTTTAACCCTGATGCAATTCCAAAAAAGAAGTTAAAAGCACCTATCGTATCGTAATTTTAGTAACTTTAATTTTAACTCTCTTTTAAAGCAATCTGAATTTCTATTTTTAGCATAAATATTTAAGATCAGCCTTAGATCATTTAATAAAAATTAATTATCAATAATAAAAAGAACGAGGAGAAATTAAAATGCCTGAGTCTGAAGAAAAAATTTTAAGCTTGCTCAAAAAAATAGACGAAAAACTTGATAAACTACTTGGTGCTAAAGAATTTGAAACCGATTCGAGGCCTTCAACAGCTCAAAAAAAAGAAGAATATGTTAAACCGTCTGCTGTAGTTGAAAAACAGGAGGAAGAGGAAAAAGCGAAAATTAAACCACCCGTTGAAGGAAGAAGAGTCTGTCCTGCATGTGGAGGAATAGCATTCAACACAGAAGAAGATAAATCTCAAATATTATTTCAACAAGGTGGAATGAAGATTTTCGCAAAACGGTATATCTGCAAGCAGTGCGGGACGGAAGCTTAAATAAAAACAACTGGAATGTTTTTTTAAAAACACATCCATAGAAGCTTTGTAAGTAACGATGGATTTACAGCGATTAAGAAATCATTATATCTTAATTATATCCAAAGACCCATAATAAGAATGTTAAAGTATCTCAATATTGTGTTTCCAGTTTTAACTATGCAAATCCAATTGGAAATTGCTAGATTGCGATAATAAAATTTATTTTTAATCTTACTTTTCTCTTCGTAGTGATATTTTTATGGCTAACGAAGAAATTATTATCCAAATTATGTTTATTACTCTCGCAATGATTGGTTTAGGCGAGATTCTCAATAGGGTTATGGGTTTAAACATGGACACTGCAAAAGAAATAAGAGAAAAATCAAAAAACCTACAAGAACGAATGAAAACCGCTAGACTTACAGGGAACTCTCAAGAAATGTTTGAACTCCAACAAGAATCAGTCGCATTGACGAAATTAATGATGAGAAAGCAAATAATCCCCTCATGCGTAAGATGTTTTATTTTTATAGGGATATTTGTTTTGATAGGCGCTATTTACGCTAGTTACTTAGAAAATTTGCTTCCGTTTTCAATACCGATATTGGGTTCTGGTTGGTTTGCTGTATACTTCTTATTCTCTCTCAGTTTTAGTCTTATTCTCTATGGAATTAAAAGACTTTATAGGAAACTAACTGGTAAAGAAGACAAGCGAAAAAGAGCATCAAAAGAAATTTTAGGCATGTTTTCACCGGGTTCAGGACATCAGTCAGGTAATATCCAGTTAACAAGACCAATTCCTAATAGACTCCCGCGAGATGATGTTGTTGATGGTAAGCAAGAGGATAGCGATAGGCAACCTAAAAGCGATTCATGGAAAGATCGAATACAAAAATAATTACATCAAAAACCAACTTCATCTGATTAAAAATGGCAGAAAAAAATGTTATGAAGAGACAGATGATTCTCTATTTTATTTTTGCCGCTTGTATGATCCTCTTAAATTACATTATACAAAAAATTAATCAACTTGCTATTTCTCCCTATATATGTTCTGTGTTCGGAGGAAATGATTTTATTCAGGTTTTATATTGTTCTACAAACCCTATAGATATGCCTGTACTAATAGGTTCTATCGTAGCAACCGGAATAACTTATATCATTAAGTTTTTTTTAGATAAGTACCTGGTCTTCAAAAAAACCAGTCTTAAGATCAAAGAGACTTCAGAAGAGTTCTCCAAATACTTTGGATTTGCTATTTTAACTACGATTGAAAATATTGGCATCCAATTTATCTTAACCAACTTATTTAATGCACCTTTAGAGGTAAGCGTTATCATCGCATTGTCTATTGGTTATGTATCTAAATTCTTTTTAGATAGAAAATATGTATTCACCAAAGAATACTGAGTTTTCTTCTTCTTTTCAATCTTACTCCATTAATTTTTAATACTATTAATTTATTATTTTTAATATTATGTCAGACGAACAGCGGGATCGAAAAGAAGAAGACACATCGATGGTAGATGCATTAAGTTCACTTGGTTGGATCGAAGAGAAAGAGGAAGAAGAAGGGCTCCATGTTTCCGAAGTAGAATCGTTAAAAAAGCAACTAAATCTCTTTATAGAACAGAAAAGACAGCTAACTGAAGAAATCACTAATCTCAGAGAAGATAATGAAAGTCTTAAAGCAATAACAGATTCTTTTCAACACGAGAAGGAAAAGACCATTCAATTATCAAAAGAAAATAATGATACAATTGATAATTTATTGCACACAATTGTTCAAAAGGATGAGTTAATAAAAGATCTCGAATCAAAAATTGACTTCTTAAATGAAACTCAAGTAAATGATTCAGATATTAGTTTATCAATTCAAAATAAAGAAAAGGAAATTGAAACGTTAAAAACTCAGCTAGAGGATAAAAATAATATAGTTTTTGAATTCAAAACTTCGAACCAAGAAAAAAATCAAGTGATCCAGAACCAATCTATAGAGCTTGAGAGATTAAATAAAATAGTTACAGATCAAACTCAAAAAATTCAAGCTGTATCATCTGACATAGAGACGCTAAGGTCAGACCATCAAGCAAACAAAGGAATAACTGAGAAATTGGATGAAAAAGAAAACAAGATAAAAGAATTAATGGAACGAATTCAATATTTAGAGAATGATACAATCCAAAAATCAAAATTCGAGAAGCAACAGATATTACTTGAAAAAAAAGACGAGATAATCACTGAAAAAGAGAAAGAAATTTTCGATCTTGAAAACACACAACAAGCAGCAAACCAATCAATAAAAGACTTACAGCAGAAGTTAGAAACTTTTAGCCTTGTAAAAAAAGACGTAGAAAAAAAGGAAGAACGCATCAAAAACTTGGTTTTAGAAATTGAGAAATTAACTCAGAAAAACATAACGAATGAAGAGTTTATTAACCAAATTCAAGCTCGATTGGAAGAATCTCAAGAAAAATCTGGCAATATAACTGGAAAATTTGAATTAGAAATAATGAATTTAAGAAATGTTAATGACGAGCAAATAGCAGAAATCAAAGATCTAAGAGAGAATGGGAATGATCTGAAAAATAAACTACAAGAGTCTGAACAAATTGAAGACAGGATTCTTACGGAAATCCAAAATGTTAAGGACGAGAAACTCAAACTAGAGTCTGCACTTGATAACAAAGAGAAGGAATTAATCGAGTTAAAGAAAAAAATTAAAATTATGCGGAGAGATATTAAGTCATCTTAATAATCTTTAGTGTTAGCTTTATTTTAAAAAAAGATAAAAAATGTTTATTTAATTTTTATTTCGGGGGTTATTTCTCCCTCCATTCAATACCACATTGGCCACACTTGTACTTTTTCCCGTATACGCGGGGGTAATCTAATATAATATTGCTTTTATCAATACTTTCGTGGATCATAAGTTTGTCTTCGACATTACACTTAGGGCATTTTCTACGGCCATCAGATTTTTCGATGGTTAAGATTGAGTCGTCCTTAAAACCGGGGATTCCTGGACCTGCACTTGAAGCACTTGATTCCTTAAGTTGAGCAATATCTGCTTTAACTTCATCAGCAATTCCCTCTCTTACCTCTGATTTAAATTCAGGTTGGATTCCCGTAGCTTTTCTATCAGCTTCAGTTTCAGGTTCTAATACGGATTCAGCTCTTAATTGAACTGCATCTGATTCTTTATAATCTTTTCCACGATCTAATGCTGCTAAAAATTCAGCGTCGTCTCCTTCTTCGAAAATTTGCTCATTTTGAGCTCCTGCTCTTTCTGAATCAATATTACGTGCCCATTGACCAGCTTTAACTTTTTCTTTAACATTGCAAGTTTCTCCTTGCCATATATATACTTTATTACCTAAATCAGCCACGAAACAATCTTCAGAGTCTAACGAGTTTTTGGAAAAAGGAACTTGAATCATTTTCATCGAATTAATACCTTCAAATTCTTCGGCTGAAACACGGTAAAGAATGTTGCTCCACTCTTCAAATCCCGCCCAATCTCCTGTAGATACATCTTTTAACAGTGTCTTTGCGTAATTCTTTTCAACAACCTTCATCGCGCCCATCGAATTAATAATTTTCATGAAATTGGGGGTTTCTTGATTTTCATCCACCGTAATAATTTTAGCCGCCCCACCTCTTTGCTGGTCTAAAGTTCGGGCTTGAGCAGCTCCCGCTGTCTTTTCATCTACGCTACATTTACTCCCAATCCATACATATATTGTATTACCATCGTCAAGAACGTAAACGTCTCCTGTAGAAAATATGGGTTTTGAAATCTCTTTCAGGTTACCTTGTTCAACTAAAAATAGTTTCATAAAACATTCCTCAAATAGAAATTTTTTTAGAAATTTTTATATTTAATATAAAAATTATTCTTTTTAATTGCATGTAAAAACAAACAAATGCAAATGGAGTAATATATAGAAAATATCAGAATTAAATTAAAAATCTCTTAATGCTTGACCAATTCTACTTACGAACTCTGGAATCTTTCTTAAATCGATTGAGCAGTAAGCTATTCTAATCCCATTAATGTTATCATGTTGTTTTTCAATAGGAATTACGCCTACTTTATATTTTTTTAATAGATGATCCGCAAAGTCATTCGCTTTGATTACTTCTGGGTTCAAGTTAACAAATATAAAGAAACCCCCAGCGTTTGAATCTACCGATATGTTTTCATTTTTTATTTTTTTAAACTCAGCATTGATTTTCTCATATCTCTCTTTAAGGAGATGCTTAACTTTTTCTCGTTTTTGTATCAAACCATCCATTCCAATATCGTCAAAGAGCTTAAGGGTTAGACTTTGGTAAAAATGATTAGAGTTTGAGATCGTAGTCCTAAGTAAGCCAGAAAGTTTATTATCGATTTCAGCTTTCAAAGTTGTTAATTCTTGCGCATTTTTAACCCAGTGAGGTTTTAATCCAATTGTAATGAATCCAATGCGTCCCCCATACAGTAACAGCTCTTTAGTAATTCCATCTAACTTAATTGGAATTATGTCCTCCTCTAGTTCGTGCAATGCGTAGAAAATCGAGCGATTAATTACTTCCTTAGAATATACGTATGGTTCGTACGCGTCGTCTACTATAATTATGATCGGTTTAGAAATAGTTTTTTGTGCTTCTATTAATGCATCTAGTATCTCTTCCAATTCTTCTTGATTAGGGACATAACCCGTAGGATTATTAGGAAATCCCAGAATAAGAATAATTTTTTCTTGAACCTTTGATATCTCGTAAATAGCGTTTTTCATTCCATTGACGTTGAAATTTTCACCTGAAAAAAAATCAAATGATTTAATTCTGGCCCCGATTAATATCTCAACGATGTTATCGTAATTTCCCCATCTCTTATTAGGTGATATAATAAAATCTCCCTGGTTTAGGAGCAGTGAACAGCATAAAAATATCCCGTTTGTTAATCCCGCAGTAACTACAGGTGTTGTAACAAAGTTCTCAAGTTTATTTAGCTTATCTTGTTCAAAATCTATGTTATAACAAGATTTTTTGATTATCCAATTTTTCCAAGAATTTTTTAAATCCTCAAGCCCAGAAATCTGAGGATATGGTACAATTTCGTTCACATTAAACTTAGTATACTTTTTTATGTCTTCTAGATACAACGGGACCCATTCGGGAGCTCCTCCCTCAATAAAATCTTCCTCGAAACCAAAAGCAGATCCGAGAGTACCCATAATTTCAGCTTCCTTTTTTGCCCTTCCAGACCAATGAAAGACTCCCTGAGGCAAATAAATGCGTTTTCCTTGTTCTGATAAGATATTATAGAGAGGACTTTTTTTTATCATTTCAAACTCCATGATATTTGATGTAATAATTCCTCGAATAAAAGTTTTTAAGCTGAATGCTTTATGTTTTTATTAACCTTTTAAGAATTTAGAGTATTGTGAATAAAAATCTTAAAGAATGACCTATATGGTGAATTTAAATAGAACTAAGGTATATAATCTAATATAAATAATGAAAATAGTATGAGAAGTCGCATCTAAAAATGTCCGATAAAGAAGTTTCTGAACAGAATAAGGAAAAAGAAAACATCATAGTCAAAGGTTGGAACGAATTTGTTTCAAACATAACAAAGGGGTACAATAATTTTCAAAAAAGTATTGAAGAAAGCTCAAAGAAGAATACAGAATTGTGGAATCAGAACCAAGAAAAGATTAATAAATTTTTTGAAGGTGCTAAGGAAAATTGGAATACCACTATGAAAGAATGGGGGACCGAAATAGCAAAAACACAAAATGAAAATGTAGATTCATGGGATGTTAATCTTGAAAAATTTAACGCATTTTTTGAAAATAATCAACGATCTTGGGAGAATAAAATAAAAGAATGGAGTACTGACTTTGAAAAAAGACAAACAGAGACTAAGGAACAATGGGAGGAAAGAAAACAGAAAATAAGCGAAGATATAAAGAACTGGCAAGATAAGTCTAAAAGAGATTGGGAAAAAGGTCTGAAGACCTTCCGACGCGAAATGATGAAGGGATCGTACATGTTCCTGCTATTTATGCTACCGATCCTAGTTGTGTTCTTTGTAGTCGTTGCATTAATCACTTGGTTATTTAATTATTAAATTTCTACGACTTTACTTTTACAAAACTCGCCTGTTTGAAACATGTTTGATATATTTATCTTATCATTTCTCGTTGCTCTTACTGGAGCGTTATCGCCAGGGCCGCTATTGACATTTACAATTTACAAATCGATAAAGCAGAAAAGGGGTTACTTAGCAGCAATCTACATCCTATTGGGGCATGCTACAATAGAATTAATATTAATAGTCGCATTACTTGCTGGAGCATCTCTCCTTATTCAAAACGTTCTATTTTTAACAGTAATAGGCATATTAGGAGGAATTTTTTTAGTAATCTATGGCATGTTGGTCATTAAAGATGTATTAAAAACAGATGTAACTATAGAATTTGATAATAGTCATCACAAAGGATTTAAAGGTAATAGTTATATAGGGGGCATTATCGTTAGCCTATCGAATCCATATTGGGAGTTCTGGTGGGCAATCATCGGTTTAGGTTTTCTTATATCCTATAATGTCAGTTTTGCAAATCCTATTGGACTTTTATTATTCTTTCTAGGTCATGAGTTAGGAGATGCTGTATGGTACATTCCAATTTCCACCATTGCATACTTTGGAGGAAAATCTTTAAATCCTAAAATCTTTAAATATGTTTTAATTATATGTGGTGCTTTTATGATTATCTTTGGAACATACCTTGCTATTAACATAGTTTTTAACCCACCAACATTTTAAATTTTCAAAAGATCGGACTTAATAGTAGTACTCTTGGTGGTTTGAGTTATCGAATTTTAACAACCAAAAATATCCTCATATCACATGGGTATAAAATTTAGAAAAAGCTGTTTTAATTGTTATAGCTTTATGATCAAATTTAGAAAAGGCTGCGTTAATTGTTTTAGCTTTATGATGTTTAATATTCAAATTATAAAAGTAACAACCGGATAAATTATGACCGATAAGCAAATGATCAACTGTCCTGTGTGTAAGATGAAATTCATCCCAAGGACATTTTACCCAGATGAAGCTATATTTTCTAATCACGATGGAAAAAAACTATCCGGATTTAATGGATACATTAGTTCGAGGACAGTAAAACCTCCAGAAGTGATCGTAAGCTCTTGGGTAACTTACTGCCCCTCATGTAATTACATACTACGCTTTGTTAAAGAAATAGTACGAAAAGAAAAAATTCATACTCAAAACTCGAGTCCATCGGATGTCACCGAAAAATATAACAGCTACTATTACGGATTTCCATACGGAGATTATTCACAACACTTAAGGGAAGTAATAACTAAAGTAAAAGATAAAATAGAAAACGAATTTCAAGATTTGAATTTTAGCATATGGGAAGACTTATACTCAATTGATGATAATTTTAAGTTCCTCGTGCGGTTTTTTGCTAGTTTAGAAAATTATTGCAATAGTAAATTGGGAATGGTAAATGACAAAAACATGGCCAATAAAATAAAGAATTTAAATTTGCCAAAAGAAATAGAGATACCTATGCTACAGCTTAACAATATCAAAGATGGTATTGTAAAGGGAGATTATGAATTATCGAGTGATGATGAAGATAATATTAACAACATTTTAGTAGCATTTGTTTTACATCTAATTAAAAAACATATTCAACCCCTCATCGATAAAAAACAATTGGAAAAGGGATACAAATTCATAAAATTTGAAGATTTTGAACTTCAAATTAAATCATACTTAGGAAACTATCTCTATACCAACTTCAATAACGATCCTAACTCAAATAGACAAATTCGCCTGTTTTTAAGTGATCTCTATAAAGAAATTGGTGCTTAGTATTATTCAAACTTTAAATTTGCAGTTAATTTTTCTTTTAGTTCATTAAACTTATTATTAACATAAGATATTTCTGTGTTCTTTAAATATTTCCTTTAAAATTTAAGGTTGAATTAGAATTCATTTGAATTTTTATGGTAAATAATACTTTTACTCAGATGTTGCCAGAGTTTTTAAATAGAAAACTAATAACATTTTGTCCTACATGTCTAAAACCTATTTATGGAGCAGATATTGAAGTTCATAGATTAATTAACTCTGATGTTAATCGTTGGCCAGTAAATTTCGTACATTGTCATACTTATAATCAATTCCCGAAACATGCGTTGATTCTATACATTGATTCAGATATGACAGTTCGAGGCCATGAAGTATCTGATTTTATCAAACTCGAAGAAACATAGAAAGAAACATAGGGATCGCATCTAAGTTATTCACTTTCGAATAATTCTAGACTTGGATCTAGAAAAGTATTCTGGCACATGGGACATGAATTATGCTTAAAAAGCCAATCCGCAATGCATAAGTAGTGATAGGTAGAATTACAGAATGGGCATGTAATCAGCTTATCTTTAACGAAGTTTATATTTTTATGACATACGGTACACTGAACATTAGAAATTGAGACACCTTGTCTTGTTTTAGCTTTATTAGTTAAAATTTCTTCTAACTTTGAACGTTCGAGTTCATATAGGCCTAAACTTGAAGTAATTTGATTTATTTTTGAAGAAATCTCAGTTATTCTCTCTTTCAGTTCATCCTCTGATAATCTGATAGCTAAGAAGGATGATAACGCAAAGTTAAAGGGTAATCCTTCGAAATTTTCAGTCTGCTTAGTTATCTCTGTTATTTCTGCGAATAAAATAGATTCAGTGTCTATCAAGTCCTTGAAGCTTTTAAAAATTTTATTCATTAAGACAGTTAACAAAAAAGAAAGCTGATTTTTCTTGCGATTAAAGTTATCTTCCCAATGTTTTATAGTGGCATATATATCAATGTTCTTTTCTTTATACGAATCTAACTTGTTGTACACTTCAGTTTTGATTTCGTCTATTTTTAATTTATAGTTACTTAGAAGGTCTCTAATTTGTTTTAGTTGAGGTAGTTCTTCTTTGATTATCAAGGAAGTCTCGTTTTCGTAAGAGTTGATCATTTTATTTACCTCAGCAATCTTGGTGTCAACGAAAATTCTTACATCTACTCGAAAACTCTCATCTTTAATGTTATTCAAATAATTTAAGTACTCTTCTTTACGTCGAATTACCTCAGAAATGATATTTGCTAGCGTTTTCTTTAGATTTGCGGTAATGTTCGTATAGGGTTTTATAATTGTATCAAATTTCATTATCCAAGTATCGATTTCGTCTATTTTTGTTGCAAAATCATCAACTTTTTTGTAACTTAAATTAATTATCTTTACAAATTCCTCGGGATCGCTTATGTTATTTATCCCCCCCTGAAATTGTTTATCCAAACCCTTAAAGTATAAATCGACAATTTTAGGGAGAACTTCGGTTAATTTCTGAGACATTAAATCCTCTAAATTTAATTTCCCAATTCCATGACCGTTTAAATCGTATTTTTGATCTAACTCTTCTATTTCTTGTAAAGTATCTCCTAACAAATCTTTAATTAACTCGAGGACAACTGGACGCATTTTTTTTTTTAAATTCTCAACCGTCTCTTTCCTTTCCAGGACGTTTACGAACTTGTCCCCCTCGTATTCTTCAAATATCCCATTATTATATAACAAATATATGAAATCGTCATAAATCGCTGTCTTATCGTCTGATTTACTTAAGAAAAAGCTTTGTAACTCGTTAAAATGAAATGATAGCAAAACATCTTTACGAGATTTAATTTTTTTGGCGGATTTGGCTTCGACTAAGCTTCGTAAATATGCTTCCAGTTCTTTTATTTCTTCCCATACTTCTAAATTGCTCGGGATATCGTTTAATTTAAAGTACAAATCTTTAATTTTATTTGCTTCAATCCATAAAAGTGTATTGTTATTGTAGGAGTAATTTATCTTTTGAAATTTTTTTTCCATAATAGGAGTAAATTCATTAATGTTAGTTTGTAATTCTTTGCTAATTTTTAAAAAATCATCTAGAAAATTGTTATTCTTTATGATTCTTTTAACATTTCTCCCATTAGAATTTAAATTTGTTAAGTTGCTTGAGACCAGCTCTAACTCGCTTATGATTTCTTGTTTCAACGAGAAATAATCTCCTTTTGAACCAGAAAATAAGTGAGATTCACTAAATCTTTTAATCTCGTTGTAATACTCTGAATATGAATTAAAAACATCAATTTTAAATTCAGATTTAAGAAATTCATCTATTTCATGTGAGGTTACATTCTCTGATTTAATGGTCGTTATTTTTTTTCTCAGGTTCAAAATTTCGTCTTTACTGTATCCTTTTACCTCCTTAAAACCATTATTAAACAGACGCGTAAGAAAACCACCTCGATAAAAATATAAACAATTGTAAAAATATGCTATAGCATAAAATTTTTAGCAAAAATGAGAGTTAAAAAGAATTATTAAATTAGGTTTTACTCGCCTAATTCCTTAATTTCTATACGTCTTTCTTCCGCACCGTCAATAGTTATTATAAGCAAATCAATTCCATTCCCAGACATTGCGTCTCTTTTTATTGAATTTCTTATTGCTTTTTCAACAAGTTTTACTCCATCTTCAATAGACATATCTGGCTTGTAATCAGCTTCCAAAATACCCATTGAAAGTAACATTCCTGTTCCTGTAGCTCCAAATTCTTCTGGAATCAAGGAACCAAGAGCATCTAAGGTATAAACTTGCGGACCTTCTTTATCTACTCCTGCGATTATTAAATTTGTGTATAAAGGAGCCATCTTTCGAGAATATAACATGTTAGAAACCATTTTAGCAACGCTCTTTGTACCAATTTTGTCGTTGGCGTCTAACTCATATAACACAGCTTGAGCTTTCAATACTCTTGAAACAAATTGAAAATCTCCAATTAAACCATACGCAGCCATACCGACATTATCAGTAATCTTGAATAGCTTTTGAGTGGTTTTATTAGTTACTGTGTAACCCCATGTCGCTCTACGATCGTTTCCTAGCACTACTCCGTCTTTACACTTAATTCCTACTGCTGTTGCACCTGGAACCATAATTTGTTGAGACATTTTTTTACCTTTTTAATAATATAAGTTTAAGATACAATTAATTGATCCTTCTTATAACTATAGTAAAATTCAAAATTAATTAAAATTTTCGTTTTAAATTATAACATTTTATTGAAATATACAAAAAATAAAGGTTTTTATTCCATGAAAACAGTCTATCGATTTTTCATATTAGGTTTAATCATGTAATTTCTTAAACGGAACTAATTTTTATTAATTAGGTCGATTATGACTTAAATAATATGATCATTCAAAATTTACCATAACATTCATTGGGGATGATGTGCTTCAATTCAAAATTTTTTAGTAACTCATTCAAGGATAATAAAAACG
This sequence comes from Candidatus Nanopelagicaceae bacterium, assembly GCA_035530895.1. GTDB lineage: Archaea > Asgardarchaeota > Lokiarchaeia > Sigyniarchaeales > SOKP01 > SOKP01. The sequence goes on along the minus strand of DATKTW010000143.1, from coordinate 5,973 downwards.
ATTTAAAACACGATTGAGTTTATTTTGATATTTGAATTATTTTTATTCTAAAAAAGTTAATTCAAATTTTTCGACTGATCAACCATCTAATGATCACACAAAATAACAGTTATATTGAAACCAAGATTTTTTGTCGTGATTTTTTATGCATTAAATTCTTGAAGTTCTTCACACATAGTCAAAAGATTTAAATAACTCTTCGGATATATTACTATCTAAGACACTTTACTAATAAATACAAAAAAAATTAAATATTAAAAAGTTAAAAATTTCAATAGTGGAGGAATAAAAAATGGCTAAAAAGAAACATAGTTTTGCATGGTCACCAATTAGGAGACTTATGAAACAACAAGGTGCAAGCATCGTAGCTAGAAACGCAGTAGATCTTTTAATTGATCATCTTGAAAAGACAGCTACTGGTTTAACTGAACAAGCACGAGCTTTTACCATGCATGCTAACCGCAAAAAAATAACAAAGAACGACCTCTTACTCTCAATTAAATACAAATAGAGAGAAATTTTCGTATTAGATTTAATCTTTTTTTTTCTTTTTTTCTTATTATTTCTTAATAATTTATATTGAAAATAAATCTCACTTTTATCGTATATAATGAGTGATAATGCTAGTACAGAAGAAGTTGGTTTAATAAAAGCACCATTATGGGACTTAATGCTATCTACAAACGACTGCTATCCTGGTTGTGGTTGTGACGAAGATTTTTTTGATATGACCTTAGATCATGTAAAAAAGTGGGTGATAACCCATGATGAATTAAAAGCAATTCAACAAATTGATCAACTATTATCGAACGATAATATTGATGTTGGAGACATCCAAATTCAAACGAACATTCCATTTCAGTCAGAAGAAGAATTTAGAGAGTGGTTGTTAGAGAGGAAAAAATTTATTTTTGAGTCCATTTGATGGATAAATATTAAAGAATTAAAAGAAATAAAAATTCAATCGAAATCTAAATCGTGTCGGATCATTGGATTTTTATCCATGCAACTAACTCCAAATTGACATAGCTCACAGCCCACAGGAAAATTATGCGCTTTGTATTTCCAATTAATTCGACGACTATATGTTTTAAGAATTGGTTTAAGGCGTGGTACCATCTCTCTTGCGACTTTATTACGATATTTATTGCATTTTGTTTTATTATAACCCTTTTCTGTAATTGCATTAGCAGGACAATTTTTTGCACATTCTCTACAAGTAGCTTTAGCATAATATAAACAATTTGCATAAGGTTCATCACTTTTTCTTGGAGTGACTTTAAGCGGCGCATTTGTAATCACCGAAGCTAATCGAATATTACACCCTAGATCAGTAATCAAGCCTTCATGTAATCCAAATGTCCCTAATCCCGCGGCAAATGCAACATGGTTTTCAGACCATGTAGAATAAAAATCTTTTTTTGCAACCAAAGTGTAAGCCTCGCTAAGTTTTCCAGAAATAGCATTATACCCTTCATTTTTAAAAAATTCAACCGTTTGCTCCATTATATAATTTCTAAAACCCTTAGCAAAATTCCTAGCAACAGAATAAATTTCTGCGGGTAATATCATTTTTGGTAATCTAATTGGAGTAATACTTTCCTTTCGGATTTCATCAGTAAACGGATATACTATAGATACCATATAAAGATTTGATGCAGGTAATTGTTTTTGACCACTCGCTAACCACATTTCCAATGGTGTATAATGTTCATATCCTACAATCTCTTTAAATTTTAAAAAAATGGGGTCATTACCTTGAGCAACACCAATTAGAGGTTGGGAGAAAATTTTTCCACCTCCGTATTTGTTAGGAAGGCGGTTAAGTTCACTATTTTCAAATTTTTCTTTTAAAAATTCAATTAATATATCTTTCAAGATTGATTTTAAAATTTTTTTTATTTGTTTTTGTATAATATTGTCATATTTTTATTTATCTTTTACTCTCTATTATTCAAAATCTCTGCTTTATTCAAAACTTTTTAATTAAATCTACAAAGTTTTAATATTCATTAATATAATATTCATTAATTCCAATCCTTGAAGGTTCACACTTTAATCGTATATTATGAGTGATAATACTAGCACAGAAGAAACTGGCTTAATAAAAGCACCGTTAAGGGACTTAATGTTATCTACAAACGATTGTTATCCTGGTTGTAGTTCTGACGACGATTTTTTTGATATGACATTCGATCGTGTAAAAAAGTGGGTGATAACACATGATGAATCAAAAGCAATTCAACAAATTGACCAACTATTAACGAACGATAATATTGATGTTGGAGTCATCCAGATTCAAACGAACATTCCATTTCAATCAGAAGAGGAATTTAAAGAATGGTTATTAGAGTGGAAAAAACTCATTAAAGAATCACAAAAGTAGTATAATATTAAGGATTAATCCCCTGATAAGCGTTTTTTAAAAAGTCTTAGATTGAACCAAGATTAACCAAAATGTATTTTTTTAATCGATGCTTAGTTATTATATATCCAAAAAAAATAGATTTTTGATTTGATATGGCTAATAATATTAGTAGTGAACGAAGGCTTAATGGAAAAGAAAGAGAGATTTTATTTCAATCTATGGATGTGATATTGGGAAACCTTAAAGACAATATGCAACATTTAAGCAAACCTAAACATTTTTTACATACTAAGAAATTTATCGATATGGTCTATGATGGGTTAATAAAGAAGAGAAAATTCTTCTTATTAGCAAGTGGACGCTCTGCTTTTATTTTACAATGCTTTGCGACAAGGTTAGTACACCTTGGAGCAGATGTTTTTATGGTTACTAACTTAGGGTCAATACCTGCACTTACAAACGAGGATGTTTTAATAGTCCTTTCTGGATCAGGAACAACATCGATTGTGGTAAGCCTTCTCAAAAATTACGTGAATACCGCTAAACCGTTTGGTATAATTTCAATTACTTCCCATCCCGAGACTATTATAGGGAGAGTTGCTGATATTACTATTAAGCTAAAGGGCCGTACTAAAAGAGATCAGGTTGATCTTCACGATGATACCGCAATTCTTACCCCAGAAGGAACAATGTTCGAGATAGCTGCTTTCGTATATTTGGATGGTATAATCGCTGAGCTTGCAATCAAAATGGGTAAAACTAACGAAGATATGTTAAGAAAACACTCAGAGACTATTTAAACTACCTTTACTTTACATTTTTTGTGCCCATTATAGTGTATTTACGAGAATAGTCTTAGGACTAAAAATCAATGAGTAAATATCTCCCATGGGCACACTTTATCTTAAGTCTGATTGTTTTTTTATTTACTGTTAAAAAGTAGGGCGCCAATAGCCCCACAATATTCTGAATTTTTTAAAAAAATAGCTTTTTTCCTTTTGAGTTTACAGAGTAGTGATAAAATCTGTTTTAATGGTTTATTCTCTAATAGAAATCCTCCGCAGAAAACGATATTTTTTATATTATAATTTTCAGCCATAAGAGTAGCAATCGTTCCAATATTTTCTCCAATAATTCCAATTAGGGAATTGATTAGATCTTCCTTTTTTAATGATTTTACATCAAAATCCTTTTTAATCTTGCCTAAAGAAGCTGCTGTAAATTCTCTAAATAATTTATTAACTCTAGTATCTTCAACATTGTAAATATCAGCTACTTTTAAATCAATATTAAATCGATTTCCCTTACGAGAAAGGTCAATTGCATCAAGATAATCATCCAAATTAAATAACAATTTAATTAGTCCCATGAATAAACCTCCACCCATAGCAGATCCTCCTATATGTTCGATACTAGAGTTTAGGAAATGATCTGAATCGGAGCGCTCCTTAACATTATCGCTTTTTAGCGCGATTGATGTTCCGGTCCCTATAGTAACTACTAGTGAAGCAGGTAGAGCCTTGTTTTTATAATGGTTATAGAGAAACTCCAATCCTTCTATATTTGCTTCAAATTCGTTAATTAAATTAGTTTCAGTTTTGTTAGAATATTTCTTATATAGCGAAAAAGCCTTTCCTCCAGTGAAATTAATAGAATTAAAATTTTTTCTATTAGAATCTAAAAATTCGATTATTTTACGAAAATCTGACCCCGTTTGGCTTATAGATAGCATAATTTCATTTTCTTTAAGGTACGCAACCTTTGTTAAGCTCTGACCGATATCTATTCCTATAACATCGGAGGAAATATTTATTTCCGATTGTTCTAACCGAATCTTTAATTCAAATTGCTTCAAAATATTTAACCACTCCTAATATTTTAATAAAGATTTATTTAATTATTTAATTTTAATATTAAGTAATGATTAAGAACTCTAAAGTTAATAGCACTGATGTTGCCATAACCAAAAACGACAGTCCGACTAAAACTATAAACAATGGGATTGAATTACTTGGTGGGATTTCAAGGTTTATTGGAAAAGAAGATAAGGTTTTTATCAAAATTAATTTAAGAGCACCTAGTGGGTTTCCTGTTAATGTAAGTATAGATTCCCTTAGAGCTTTAATTATTCTGTGTAAAGATGCAGGAGCAAAAAAAATATATGTTGGAGGGTTTCCAAATTACGGTGTAAAAACTAGCACGCTTAATGACACCTTAGGGCTCAAATCCTACTTAGAAAAACTTGGAGCAGAATTAATATTCTTGGATGATGAGGAATTGGCCCCCTTTAGTAATATCGATATAAATGGAAAAAATATCGAATATCCAACAAGAGTGCTTGAATCTGATAAATTAATAATACTCAATCAAGTAAGCGTTGACCCCTTATTTAAATGCACGCTTTCACTACTGAATTGTTATTCTTTAGTGTCTTCTAAATCTCAGAAAATTGATAAGGTAATTAGAAGTGGGAAAGATTATTTGTTATTAGACCAATATAAGCAAGATTTAATATCACACATTCTCGATGTTTTCAGTATTAAAAAACCCTGTTTAGTTATAAACGATATGTTTTATTTCTTGGAAGGCGCTGGTCCCTTTATTTACAAGGATTCGAACTTAATTCGTACAGGTTTAGTAGTCAGTGGATATGATGCGGTAGCAGTGGATTTAATCACATTAAATTTATTAAAAATTGATTTATTAAGTAGCGAAATCCTCTTAGAAGCGAGAAATAGAAAACTAGGAATAACAAATGGTTCTGAAATCAATTTAAAAGGTGAAAGCCTTGATGCTAACAAGTTAACAGTTAATTTCTCAGTTTATAAATTGAATGAAATTACGATTAATAACACTTATCTACAAACGGGAAGAATATGTTCTGGATGCTTCAAAGAGGCGTATTATCTATTGAATTTCATGAAAACTCACATGACAAAAGATTTAAAGTACATAAGAACACAGTCAATGTTGATTGGTGAAAATCCTCCTGAACCCGATACAGTAGAAAATATTATAGTTTTTGGGGACTGTGCTTTAAAAACTACAAAGAATCGTGAATTTCGATGCATTCGAGTACTAAAAAAAGATAATATCGTTAAAACCGTAGGAGATAAAATAAAGAAAGAGAAATTTTCTCAAAAAAACCCTATCGTGAAAGAGAAAGTAAATAAATCCATAATTGAACTTCCAGGATGTCCACCAGATATGCATATGAGCTTAACTGCTATCCTTAAATATTATGGAAAAACGCAAGCTCCAAATCTCTCCTTCTACAATGCTCTATTAAATCAAATTATCATTAAAGAATCGGAAAAACCCATTAAAAAAAAAGGAGTCACTAACGATGTTTAACGAAGATTTTCGAAAAAACTGGCTTAATATCTTAAAGTTTAATTCAAAAGTAAGCATAGTTGAAAACCCGAGTAAATTGGATGAGAAAGTCAGAATTCCTTTAACTCCTATTCAGATTGACGCCTTTTTATTGTATAATTTGTTTGCAGTTCTTTACCCGCGATTTATAAATAAACAACAAAATATTCTTGATATTATTGTGTCCGATTTCGATATTGACAATATTGTATTTGGTGTGTATTTATATAAGA
>DATKTW010000142.1:0-9375 GCA_035530895.1 Candidatus Nanopelagicaceae bacterium | reverse complement strand
GATATTATCAAACTGGTCTCGAAAGGACAATTTTTCTTGAACTGGATTATAGAAATAAAGTTGTCAATTCCTACTAAGGACAAAATACCGTATTCCTCGAGTGATATTAATTCACTAATTCTTGAATTCCCTATTATAAATCTACTCTCTAATAATCTTATTATCTCTGAAAGGACATTAGAGTTGAGGTATGAAACGATAACTCTTCCAGTTTGAGTCAATAATGCGGATGAGATTACAAAAGAAGAAAAAGTATGAAGCTCCTTAAAGACTTCGATTAAATCCTTTTGAATTTCTTCTGAAACTAACTTCTTGCTTTCAATTATTCGGTCAACATTTTTCTCGAAATTTTGATATATCGAGACTTCGCCATTAAAATTTTCCGTTAACTCTCTCACATCAAATTCATATAGAAATTCGCTTTTTATTTCCCTTAACTGATTTCTCAGCTCTACAAGATTATCAGTTCTATCGCTAAAGAGAGCAAACATGAGCTCACTAGAATTGGCTTTCTCTACTTCAAAAATAAATCGAAATGGTCCAACTTCAATTTCAGATAATTCTTTTGTTTTCAAAGTTTGTTTAACAAATGAGAAAATTGCGCTTAAAAAGCTACTCGTGAGTTTGATGTCAAAAATATCCTCATAAGTTTTATAAAAAAGTAGTTCGCCCGTTGATTTCATGATGAAGATATTTTTAATCATTGGAGCTCAAAGAAAATTAGTTTTATAACTCTAAAATTAAGGTTTTATATTCTTTTAATAAAAGTTTAGATTTAAAAATTCTTGTATAAATCATTCTAATGATATAAAACCAATAAAAATACACTTTTCTTTCTGTGGACTAGAAACAGAGAAAATTTAATGGTGTTGCATTGTTACTTTTTAGCCTTAAAATCCATCAAATTTAGCCCATTCGTCGTCTTCGTCGATCTCCTCATCATCGTCATAAAGGTCCTCAGATTTTTCTGCTTTTACGCCTTCAACTGATTCTTCTTCAAACTCGTCGTAATCATCGTCAAAACTTATAGCTTTATCTAAATCCATAGCTACTTGTTCTTCGCTCAATTGAATTTCTGGTATAGCTTCTTTCTCTATTTTTTTCTTTTCAACTAGTTTGAGGTAGTCGCCGTGAATTTTAATCGTAATAGGAGTTTCTTCTTGTAGAAGTCGTACCACTACTTCTTCGCTACTAGATGTATCGTGTGGCATGCGCATAACGATCGCCCTTGAACCTTCGAATACACCACTTATTATTTCAACGGTATCACCCGATTCTAAATATTCGGTGACGCTTCTCGGTAGTAAAACGTGTTTTAACTCGTTCAAATCAATATTTTGGACGATTCTTCCTTTTATATGGGGAATTCCTTGTACAGCAATTTGCACAGATCTTTTTTGAGGTGCTTCAAAAAACACATAACCGGGTAATAAGGGAGATATAAGCATTGCTCTAATATCGGGAACTACATCTAAAATTTTAAACCGGTAAAAAATTTGTCGCAATATGTTACTTTCTTGGTTTATCGTAGTTCGCACAGCAAAAAGAGTAGTAGAAGGCTCACCATCCTCAAGATCATTGATTTTTGCCACGGTTAAGTCTTCATCTACATCCATTTCTTCCTCTTTATTGTTTCCAGGCTGGTCCTCTTGGTCCACCATTTTTACTCACTTTTTTCTTATTTGAATTGTCGAAATTTAGAATGCTTTTAAATCGATTTCTTAAAAAAGTAGTTTAATAATATATAAAGGAATTTCTAAATTAAAAATTTTGCCTTTTAAGGAGATATTTATTGTGAGAGCAGATTTCTCAATATTTAATCAGCCTTATCAGTTTATTAATTACTATAATGGTATGTTATTTATATCTAATATCTCAGGAATTCTTCTGTTTCTCTCGAGCCAAGATATTTCTGCATTAGTATATCTCCAAGTTATTTCGCATTTTCCTGGTTTATCTGCGACTTCTGTTTCCCAATCCCACGGAGACACTATTACTAGGTCCCCCTTTCTTATCCAAACGCGTTTTTTAATTTTACCGCGAATTCTGCCAACTCGGTGCTTACCATCCTCGCAAAATACGCCCATCCGTTCATTCCCATATATATCTACGATCCTACCAAACATTTCTCCTATCCTTTTAGTGGGAAACTTAACGCGCGTGACGGGTGGTGGAACATATGGCCCTTTGCCTCTCTTCACTTGCTTTCCTTGTTTTTTTGCCATGATTTTTTCCTTTAAACAATGTGTACAATATTAGTATTTATCATCGGGTTTATAATCACCTTTAATAAATACGATTTTTATAGGTTTTTGAGAATCGTTCCGAATATTATGCATTTCTTTTAGTTCCACTAAGAATACACTTCCTTCTAAAGCAACGAATTCTTTGTCATCTACAATCATAACACCATCCCCCTCAACGAAATAAAATGTTTCATCAAGTAAATTGTGCCCGTGAGCCTTTTCAGCCATCTTTTCACCCGGTTTTAATAGAATTAATCCCCAATCTATACTCGGCCCACGCATCAAATATTTAACGCCAGATTCTCCTCCTCTGAATTGAAAATCTTTTTCATTTACGTGTTTCATTTTTTACCTACAAACCTATATCTTATTTACTAAAAACAAATTATCTAAATTAAATTAAGTTAAAAATCTTATTAATTTAAATTCTTAGTAGGCTAGTAGAATGGTCTCAAATTTTAGATTTGCAAGCATACCTAATATAATTTTTGGAGCTGGTAAACTTAGCGAACTATACGATATTATCGGAAATTTCGGAAAAAATGTGTTGTATGTGATCGGAGGTTCATCGCTTAAGACATCTGGAAAATGGGATGAAATAACAAGCGAAATGTTCAGAAGAACCATTAATTTCTATTCAATATCATTCGCTGGAGAACCTACTCCAACCTTAATTGATGAGGCTGTTAAGAAATTTCGACAGAAAAATTTAGAATTAATTATTGGAATTGGGGGTGGTAGCGTTATTGATGCTGGAAAGGCCATCTCAGCGATGATTCTTAAGAACGATTCGATCAAGGAATACCTTGAGGGTGTTGGAGATAAAGTACACGATGGAAAAAAAATCCCATACATCGCCATACCTACTACTTCAGGGACAGGTAGCGAAGCAACAAAAAACGCCGTCATAACTGAAGTCGGTTCTGAAGGATTTAAAAAATCTTTACGTCACGATAATTTGATCCCGAATTATACTATAGTGGATCCTAAACTCGTTGTGTCCTGTCCACCCTCGATTACTGCAGCTTGCGGAATGGATGCTTTCACACAGTTGCTAGAAGCGTACGTCTCTCCTCGCTCAAGTCCGGTAACTGACGCGTTAGCGTTTAGTGGAATCAAACAAATAAAAGATAATATAATTCCCGTTTACAGCCATAAATCTTCAGACTTGAAAGCAAGATCTGCCATGGCCTATGGTTCTTTAGTCTCCGGTATCGTCCTTGCAAACGCAGGATTGGGAATTGTCCACGGTTTAGCCTCTTCAATAGGTGGAATGTTTAATATACCTCACGGAAAAGTATGTGGAACGCTGCTTGCTGAAAGTACAAAGATGAATGTGAAGAGATTAAAGCAAATTGGTCATGATGGCGAACTTGGGTTAATGAAGCATGCAATAATAGGAGCATTAATAGCTGGTAAAGGTTACGAGCCAAATATAGATGTGTCATATTATTGTTCAGTGTTAGTAGAAACTCTGGAAAATTGGACTAAACAATTAAACATCGATCGTCTAGGTAAGTATGGGATTACCACTACAGACATTGATAATATTATCGAAAGAACGGGATTAAAAAACAATCCAGTTCACCTTAATCCTGAAGATATAAAAGAGATAGTAGTAAATCGGATATAATTTTCTTCTATTTCAGAATAACAATCATATACCTTCAAATTTGCGGATATTTATTAATATAAACTAACTTTAACAGCAGGTAAAATATCTTTTAATAAAGATTTAGCGTTAATCAAAAGAAAGATACTTTTTCTGGCGAAGAAATATAGTACTGACACCAATTTTTCTCACTTTTCTACGCAAATCTGCATCATTAGACGCTAAATAGACTCCAATCTCTTTTCCTTTTAGTTCTTGACAGTTTTTTACTAAAAAATCATCCGTAGATTCCCCAATTGATTTTATGAGATGGTTGTAAACAATATTATATTTTTCATAATTATTTTCTAAATATGAAAGGCCAGACTTTAAATTCATAATAAACTTTGTAGCATTTGGTTCTCGAAGCCTTTTAGCTTCTAATTCATCTAAAATTTGCTTAAAAAGAATGAAAACAGTGCGCCCCTCTAATCTACTATCTATATCATATAGATAATCAATTTTAAACTGAAATGGAAGTAATATGAAGTTCGCATCAATTACGATAAGATTTTCTAACATTACTGAATAAATATGTTAAAAAATTAATAACTTTGACGATCTAATATTCTTTTTGTCAATAAATCAAAAGCCTTTAGGACATTTTCTCCAGATTTACTTGAAATCTTCATATAATCAAAAAGGTTGAAAGCCTCTTTAAATTCTGAAGCATAGTCATCGGTTACCATGATATCTTCTTTTAAATCGTTTTTTGTCCCTATAAAAAGAATAGGCAAATTCGGATTACCCCTACGGCAAATATTTACCCATTCCTCTAATTTTTCCAAAGTCATCGGACGTGTTAAATCAAAAAGTAGTAAAGCTCCTTTCGCACCCAACACATAACTCTCTAACAGAAACCTAAACCTTTGTTGACCTCCAAAATCCCACAATTGAAGCGTACAATGTTGACTATCGATATTTACCTCTTTAAGAAAGAATTCTACCCCGATTGTCATCTTCGTTTCAGCACTAAACCTACCTTCTACATAACGATGAAGAAGTGTGGTTTTTCCTACTCCTCCTTCTCCTGCAGTAAGTATTTTTAAGATAAACTTCTTCATATTTTCTAATTTCTCGTATTCTTAATTTTAGTCGCTCTATTGTCGGCAATTATAGAGGTTTTGAATGAAAAATTTGCTAATTTTTCCTATTAAAAGTTTAAAAACTTGTTTTAATATCTAATAAAAATTTTCATTTTTTACCTTTTTGATTTAAGTAAATTTAAATTCTATTTCTATTTTAAGGTTTTATTATCTTCTTAACTAATTTTAGTATCTTACACATATTTTATATATTAATAATAAAATTTCTTTCATTAAACAAAGTCCGAAAGGCAATTATACAATTAATATTTAATTTATTATTGCTTATTGTTGATCAAGATAATCATTAAAATTAGTTATATCTCGGATAAATGTGGTAGAAATGAAAAAGAAAATACCTACTGAGGAAGAGTTAAATGAACTAGGAGTTAAATCCTGGGGCATATGGGAAAAAGAGAAGAGCGTTTTTGATTGGTCTTACAGCGATACTGAAACCTGCTATATTCTAGACGGAGAAATAGAAGTTACTGATAATTCTACTGGCGAAAAACTCGAATTCAAAAAGGGAGATTTAGTTCAATTCCCTAAGGGATTAGAATGCGTCTGGAATGTCAAAAAAGCAGTAAGAAAATACTATAATTTCGGAGATTTGAAAATTTAACAGGAACTTACCCTTTTTTTTAATTTTTGGTTGTTTCTTTTCAATATACAAAATATTATATAATCAGCTGATGAAATATTAGTTGAGATAACTATCCTTCTAATATTATCTGATAGGTTGATAAATCACAAGCAAATAGAAGAATTTAACCAAGTACATTAGGTGAAACATATAACTAACCTCGGAAGAAAGCATTTCCTCTTGGATGAGAACATTAATCAATTTTTCAACAGCATACCTATTCCATCGTATGTTTGGCAAAAAACCAAGAACGATTTTATATTGATTGATTATAACAATGCAGCTATAGAAGTTACTAATGGGGAAATCAAGGATATCCTTCACGAAAAAGCTTCTGTAATATATAAGGATCGACCTGATATTATAGAAGCAATAAATAAATGTTTTCGTGAAAAAAATAGCATTTCAGAAAAATTAGAGTATCTTATGAAAACGACGGGAGAAAAGGTATATATTTCTCTAAAAATATACCACCTTCCCCCTGATCTGATAATTGTTCATATAAAAGATATAACTCAATGGAAAACAGCAGAGGAAAAACTTAAAAACTCTGAGGAGAAGTATAAAATGTTATTTGAAAAGTCTCCAATTCCTATTGCAATTACTGATTTTAAAGGTGTTATTATTGATTGTAATAAAGCTACTGAGCTACAGTTTGGTTATCATAAAAAAGATCTCTGCGGAAAAAGATACTTAGATTTAGAGATATATTCACCGGATTTAATTCCAATATTTATAGAAAGATTATCTCAATTAACGCAAGGCAAGTCATTTAAACCTGTTGAATTCGAAATAACTAAAAAGGACGGCACCAAATCGTGGATTACTAATCAAATATCTTTTGTTAATATTAAGGGGGAAAATTTGATACAATCTTTTATAATGGATATCACGGAGCGAATAAATTTCGAAAAAAAAATTCAGCGTAAACTTGAAAACGAAAAATTTATTTCCACCATTTCATCGAGTCTTATTCGTACTATGGACATTGATAGAGCAGTAAGTAAGTCACTCCTCGAAATGGGGATTTTTATTGGAGCAGCACGCGCTTATATATTGCTATTCAACGAAGAAGATTCGCTTGAATTTTACATCCAAGAGTGGTGCGTTGAAGGAACTGATCCACAATTGATTAATTTAACAACTATAAGTAACAGTAGATTTCCATGGATATTTGATTTAGGGAGTGAAAAGGAAATGATACTCGTTAAAAACTTATCAGAAATTCCAAAAGAAGCAACCAAAACTAGGGAAGAATTAGAAAAGCTGAATATAAAATCTTTACTTGCTTTTCCAATTACAATAAACAAGGAATCCTATGGATACATTGGATTCGATAATATTAATAACATAACGGAATGGGAAGAAAATGATTTCGACATTTTTAAAACGACATCTGAAATTATTGGTAATGCTTTAGAACGCAAATGGGCAGAAGAAACTTTAAAAGGAAGTCATCAATTGCTTGCTGGCGTAATATCTTCTTTAACTGATGTAATTTTTCTTGCGGATAACCACTTTAATGTCGTTTGGGCTAACAATGTAACAAAACAATTGTTTGGTTCACGAATAACAGGACAAAAATGTTATAAAATATTTTCACATAGGGGTAAACCATGTAGTGAATGTCTAGCTGGTGAAACATTTAAAGATGGAAAAATACACGAAAAAGAGAAAATCTTTACAGATATAAATGGAAAAAAGAAAAATTACTGGTGTACATCAAGCGTAGCAGGGTTTAACATAGAGGGCGAAAGAGAGTTAGCAGTTTTGATACTTCGAGACATCACAGAAAACAAAAAGATGGAAGAATCTTTGATTGAATCTGAGAATAGCTTAAGGTTATTGAATAAAAGTCTTATGAAAAAAATAGAAGAAAGAACCAAAGAATTAAAAATGTCTGAAGAAGTGTACAAGAAAATATTAAATGATTTAGATGTTGGATTTTACAAAGGCGAATTCAAGGGTAAATTATTAATGCATAATGATTATATCAACACTATCTTAGGATTTGAAAAATCGAGATCTTTAATTGGCTCTCATTCATCCCAATTTTTTAATGATTTAAACGTACAAAAGCGTTACTATGATGAATTATTAGAAAACGGTTATATTACTAATTTTAAAGCACAAATCAAGAATAGCAAAGGGGAGATTATAATGGTTCAATTTAACTCTCACTTGATAAGGGATCATGAAGGTAACCCTAAAGAAGTTGAAGGAACTGTGGTTAAAGTTATAAAAGAAACCTAATTGAATAGATAATTTTTAATCTAGGAATACCTTTTTTTATCTCTGTATTCTTTTACTGATACATTTCTTCCTTCTAATCTATCGTTATTTACTAAAGTGTCTTCGATTGCCTTAATTTCCGCTCTTGTATTAATCTCAAAATTTTTCAGCTGTTCGAGGATTTCCTTTTCTCCCAAGCCTTTATTATAAAAAACCTTGAATTTCTCAATTACTTTCTCGTTATAAAAAGAATAGTGCCCGTTATAAAATGTTATCAGCCAATCCTTCTTATTTTGATTTTTTGATAACTTGTGCATTTTTTCTTGTACTTGAGATAAAGAACGTTTTAGTCTTCGCGCAATACTTTTATCTTCGATTACATCAATGTTACTTAAGAACTTATTCAATTTCTTAGAAAACAATAAAGTGGGAATATAGGAAATACCAAATAAGACTATAGTACTAATAGTAATAATTATAGCAGCGATTTGATTGAAGAAAAAGACGATAATGATTACAGCTACGAGAAAAATGAACCATTTTCTTCCAATTGTCTTTAAAACTGTTACAAATTTTCCGGGCATATAAATCTTCAAGTTAGAGTTAATCTACTCTTATTATAACTTATATTGTATGCTTTAAAAACATTATTTATAAGAATATAACAAAATCAGTGATAATCATTAACCACATTTACGATTCCGGGTTCGGATGGTACCGGGTACTATCCTGTATTACCATGACCGTAGCCGAAGCTACAGTTTGCAAGTTCCCATAGATTTTCAACTACAGTACTATCTGCAACGCAAAACAGTTTAACTTCCGGCGTTGTAGCTAAATGCTACGAGAGTATGTGGTTAATACTATCACTAGCAACCATTTCATAACTTTGGCTATAATATTGTAAAATGCTTCATTTATATGGTTGTAAGTAATAGGAATAGTACGAGCTAGTAATTAAACTTTTTCATAATAAACCGTTAAACTTAAAAGACTATGTATTGAATTGTTAGGTTTCTACCTATCTCCTAAGATTCTTATTATATTTATTCAACCGGACTAACATAATCAGCGATGAGATACCTACCAATCCTACAATTAATATAGAAGTAATAATTAACACCACATCTGTAAATGGCTTTTGTATTGCGAAATTACATTTATCATTGAATAAGAGGCTAGTTTTATTTAAATAATCTCTAGCAACAATAATGTAAGAATATGATCCCGGTCCTATTTTGTTTAGAATATAATCAAACTGTTCATTGTTTTCGTTAAATTCGTTCACAAGGCGAAATATTGAATATTCATTAAAATTGTTCTCAGATATAATGACAAAGATGCTCTCAATTCCAGAGTGGTTATCTCTGGCGTGAATAGAAAATTCTATGTTATCTGATACCGTTGGGGCAAGTGGACTGTGACTAGCATCAAGAATAATCGGGTTATCAGTATCTGGTAAAGATGTAAAATTATGATATGAAGGGATTACATTATGTCCTGTTATTATTACGCTAT
>DATKTW010000141.1:0-14156 GCA_035530895.1 Candidatus Nanopelagicaceae bacterium | reverse complement strand
TTTTAGTCCAAGCGAGTGTTCCTGAACAAAAGGTGATTAAACCTATGCCTCCTGAGACTTCAGCTAAACCTCTTGAAGCCTTGTGCAAAGATCTTCAATCAGATTTGACTAAATACAAACGTATTATCGAAAATTTAAAGAAAGAAAAGAATGTACTAAAAAACGCGTTAGAAGGAAAGGATCTTAATCTTACTGATAATGAATTTGAACCTTTAGAAAAAGAAAACGAATTACTTAAAAAAAAACTTGCAGAATTACAAAATTCTCTCAAAAGTAGTAAAAAAGAAGCACCTTTAATTACTTCTGAGGAATTCGAACAGAAAATCCAGAATCTTGAAAACAAAGTTAGGGAGAAGGAAAGCATAATAGCCGATTTAAAATTATCGGCAATTTCTCCTACTTCAGATCCAAGCAATCCTATGGCTGAATTAGTTGAAAATTTGCAGAAGAATATAAACAAGTTAAAAATCACGCTTTCTGAAAAGGAAACAGAAATTGATGATTTGAATCAAAAGATCTTAAAAAAGTAGTTAATCCTCCTTTTACAAAATTGAAAAACTTTTTCGCGTAGAAATTATTCAGTTCTTTCGAACGCTTTTTATTAAGTAAGTTTTATGAATAATAAGATATTTAATGAAGAATAGATGGCTATTCGAAAGAAAGAATCTGTATCATTTTTTCTCATTGGACATCATGCAATTGATACAATCATTCGGTTTGCACAAAAAAGAAAACCGTCCTTGGGTGGCTCTGTGACTTTCGGGTCTCTTGCTCTTAAGACGTATACAAATTTAATAAAAATTAGCGTTATCTCTAATTTAGGACTTCAAAATTTTAATAAATCTTTACTGAAACATTTTAACGATAAGAATATTGATTTCAGCGGTGTAAAAATGTTCGAAACTGATAATACTAATTTTGAATTAAATTATTCAAATCATTCGAGGAGATTAACTCTTAAATCCTGCAGTCCTAAACTAATTTTTGAAGATATTCCGGAAAAAATCCTGTCAACTCCTCCTAGTATTCTTGTACTAGCACCTCTGTGTAACGAAATTTCTTTTGAATATGTATCAAAAGTAGTAAATATGTTTCCAAATACCTATATTGGAATTGATTTGCAGGGATTTATTAGATATATTGATGACAACGGAGAAGTATCGTATGTTAGAGATGAAGACATTATCTCAAATATGATAGAGATAATTAATTTGATTGGAGATAGATTAATTCTTAAGGGGTCTGAAGTTGAGATGAAATTATTATCAAACCATACAGAACCTCAAAAAATAATGGATTACTTCAAGAATTTTGAGAATAAAGCAATATACATTATGACAATGGGAGAAGCGGGATCAATGATATTAAAAAATGGTGAAAATCTTTTAAAAATACCTGCTTATAAACCAAAGAGAGTTTTAGATGAAACCGGAGCAGGAGATGTATATTTAACAATATTTTTATATGAATTACTGAATTCTGATATGACTTGGGAAGAGATTGAAAAAAACGCTCACCTAGCTTCAGCAGCAGCTTCTTTCTTGGTGGAAAAGAAGGGTCCAAAGGGATTTGAAACAAGAAAAAGAATTTTAAAAAGAGTAGCAAGCAAAAATTATATTAATTAAATCTTTTTTAGGTAAAAAAATTGCATATAAACAGTCATTTTGCCGTAGGTGTAATATTTGCTTCAATTTTAAACTATTTCTACAGCTTTTCTTTATTTGAATTCGTTTTCATCGTTTCATTTTCTTTTATTTGCGATCTTGATGTATTTTTTGCTAAATATGCAATAAATCACAATCACAGGATGCTTATTTCTCATTCAATAATTCCTGGTTTTCTTATGCTATTGTTTGGAATAATTATTAATTGGCCAGTATTAGCCTTTAGTGGTGTGACATATTCAATCCATGTTATTATAGATACTTTTGATTGGGGGACTAATTTATTCTATTTTCAAAAGAAGCAAATTGGTTTGAAATTGCTAATATCAAAGGAGGAATTTGAAAACCTCCCTGAATACTTGTCAAAATTCAAAAAAGCAGAATCTTTTTTCGATTCAAAATATTATAGTAGCAAGGTGAGTTTGGGAATCGAAGTAAAATTATTTATACTTATGGTGGTATTTACTATCTTGTTTGCCTTTCAATTTATTTTTATTATATCCCTTTATTTTATAGGACTTTTTTTCCATCTAACTCGACATTTTAAATTAAAACGAATTGAAAGCAAGTAGGTACGATTTTAAAGACTCTTTCTTTATTAGCAACTTCTAAAATAAAAAACTCTTGAATTAGATTTAATAAAGCTCATTTTATATTAAAAAATTCTAAAATGTATCATATTAGGATAATCCTAAATGAATAATCAGAAAATGAAACATTCGTTTATGTTTTAATAAAATCAATCATTTGTTTTTTTATAATTTTAAACATTGAGAAAGTTAAGAAAAGATGAAATTGGTTGTAATAGGTGGAAATCCTGCTGGTTTGAGTGCTGCGAGTGCAGTAAGAAGAGCACATCACGATTGGATAATTGATGTTTACGAAAAAGGACCTTACATTTCATATGGTTCATGTGGTCTTCCTTATTATATAAGTGGAATCGTCGAAAATCGAGATAAGTTAATTACTATTACCAAAGAAGAATTTCTAGAAAAAAGAAACATTCCAGTTCACATATATCAAGAGGTATTATCTGTAAATTTTGATGCAAAAAAAATTAAAGTTAAAGATATTAAGACTAATGAAATCTTCGAGAGAGACTATGATTACTTGGTAATTGCGACTGGTGGTAAACCCAAAATGCGTCCGGAAATAATTCTTGAACATAATCATATCTTTCATGTACATACTATCGAGGATGCTGATAAAGTAAAAAATTTTCTAAACGGAAGTGGACTCAAATCTGGAATTCTTCTTGGAGCTGGTTATATAAATCTAGAACTGGTCGAAGCCTATAAAGCACAAGGTATTGATGATTTAACTATAGTTGGACCCCGGCTGATTTTTAGGACAAAAAGCCAAGAATATATTAAAAAAGAACTTGAAAAAAACGGAATCAAAGTGATTCTCGGAAAATATGCTAAAAACCTAGAAGCTATTTCAGACAAACGATTAAGGATTAATTTTGAGGATGGAGAGTCTTTAGAAGCAGATTTTATACAGATTTCTATAGGAGTAGTGCCGAATACGGATATTTTTAAAGGTACAAAACTTAAAATGATGAATGGCGCAATAATTGTAGATGAGTACATGAGAACTAATATTGAAAATGTTTTTGCAGCTGGTGATTGCACAACAGTTTACCATCAAATTTTAAAAAGAAATGCATATATCCCTCTTGCCCCCGCTGCGAATAAACAAGGACGAATTGCTGGAAATGTAATTGCAGGTAAAAAAGTTGATCCATTTCCTGGGGTACTTGGAACTTCTGTTTGGAAAGTATTTGATTTATATTGTGGAAAAACTGGGATCACAGAAACAGAAGCTAAAGAATTAGGATATGAAACGGATTCAGTTTTAGTAGAAAGCAACGAAATCGCTCATTATTATCCAAATAGAGGAAATCAGTTCGAACTCAAAATGACTACATATTTATTATTTGACGTGAAAACTCATCATCTGTTAGGAGCAGAGATTACAGCGCCTTCTCCGTTAGGTGGAAAGAAAATTGATGTTCTAGCAACAGCTTTAGCAGCGAAAATGAAAATAGAAGATATTCAAAATCTTGATCTTTCTTATGCACCTCCCTTTGCTCCAGTTTGGGATTCTATTCTTATAGCCGCGAATTTAGCGCGGAAAAAATGCCTTTAAAGATTAAAAAAATCCCTAATGTAAATTCTAAATTGCATTGATAAAACAAAATAATGGAGAAAAAGAGTGGATATTTTTAATTTAACAATTTTTCAACGAGAAAGTGAAACATTATAAAAAATAATCGAAAAAGAGTACTTGTTATCGAATCTTTTATCTTATAAATTAAATAAAAAAGATTTAAGAGTAAAATGTTAGTTTCATATTATATCCATTCGAGTGAATTGAAACTAAATTTTTACTGCAAAAAGATCAATGTAGATGTGTATTAGATGTTTGATGGAATGAAAACCAAAGTAGGATTATCATTAGAGGAAGAAATGATATTTTCATGCGAACTTGGGTCAATGAAAGTAAAAGATTGCTACATTGACGATACTCATAAAGAAGAAGTTGATATGCTTGGTCCTAATCCTACTAGAATGCTAGGATTAGCGTTATTAGGATGTTTGAGCGCCAGTTTCATCTTTTGTTTGAAAAAAAAGAACCTGACCTTAGACGATTTAAAAGCAGAAGCAGAATTAACAATTGCCCGTAATGAAAAGGGATTTTGGAGAGTAATGAAAATAGATGTCGACCTTAATATTATTATTAATGATCCTATTACTCGCAGAAGAGCAGATCAATGTAAAAAGATGTTTGAACAATATTGCATTGTTACTCAAGCCGTAAGAGAAGGTATTGACATTGAAGTAAATCTTAATTATTAATTTTTATTCTTTCTTTTAATTTAATTAACACACTTAGTTAATCTTTTATCCCTTCCTCTGTAATTGAGAATACTGCCTCTGCTTCGGGTAGATGGGGAGCGTCAATCATTTTTGCTACCCTCTGTTCGCCCTTTCCTTTTCTTAAGTAGATCCTTACTGTAGCACCGTGAGCTAAAATATGGCCACCAGTAGCGACTGTGGGATTTCCATAAAATACATCAGGTTTTGACGAAACTTGATTTGTAAAAATGACAGCTAATTCGTCAAAGATTTCCGTTAATCGTAATAAATCATGAATATGGACATTCAAAGTTTGTTGGCGATTAGCTAATGTGCCTCTTCCAATATATTCGCTGCGAAAATGTCCTATTATTGAATCTACAACAACCAGTTTAATATTTTTTTCTTTAACGATCTTTGCTGCTTCTTGGATTAGGAGTACTTGATGATCCGAATTATATGCTCTGCCAACAGTGATATTTTGTAATGTCTTATGATAATCCAAGTCTTTAGCTTCAGCCATCTGAATTATTCTTTCAGGTCTAAAGGTTGCTTCAGTATCGATGTAAAGTGCATTGCCTTCAAGCCCCCCTTCATCATAAGGTAATTGAACATTAACACAGAGTTGATGAGCTATTTGAGTTTTTCCTGTTCTGTATTCACCATAGAATTCAGTTACAGACCCCGGTTCGATACCCCCTGCTAATATTTCGTCTAATGTAGAACTATTTGTTGTTAATCTATTCATTTGTTTTCTCTTTTCCCAGATTACGTCAGCACTTTTAAAGCCCATATTTTCAATATCCTGAGCTGCTTTAATTATCTTCTGAGCAGTTTTTTCCCCTATCCCCGCATCTTCCATCAATTTAGTAATGGGATAAATAGCTAAAGTCCTAATTGAAACTATGCCCGATTCTTGTAATTTTTTTAAGGTAGTATCCCCTACTCCGGGTAGGTCCTTTAGATTATAAACTACTTCAGTTTTAATTGTACCATTTTGTTCATCTTCTTTAGATTCTGCATTTTTCTTAGCCATTGTCTTAGCACCACTTAAGGTTTTATACTATTTTTACTGATTTCGATAATGTATAATTCTATATATATAAAAATAATAACAAAAAAATAAAAATTATAGTTTATTTTTTTTTCTGGCCTTCCTTGCCGCTCTTCGTAATAATAAGCAATACAATAAATAGGATAACGCTCATAAGAAAAGTTAATACTCCCATCGCTATGGGTAGCCATATATAACTTAGATATAGAAAAGGTAGGATAAACAAACCAATTATAATGATGAATACTGGAAGAGGTACCTCTTCATCTCTAAGATCAACAAGCAAAGGAACGATGACCAATCCTATTAGCACAGAAGCAGTAATTCGGAAGACCAACAATATTGTAGGATTCACCCAGAGTTCAATACCAAATGCCCCAGTATAAATATCAGGAAAATAGAAAAATCCATACGGTATAGTATTAGTTTGCATACTTATAATTGACACTGGTAAAATCGCTGTTATTATGATTTGGATGATTATTCCTAATACCAAGTACAATACTATGTCGTTGATTTGTTTTGGATCCTTTGTACGTGCTACTCCAAACAGATCCCTTAATAAGCATAAATTCCATAGTATAAATAATATTAAGTACACCCCAAGAACATCAAACTGAAGAAACCATAGGAAATTTATGGGTACTAGAGCAACAATATACGCTAAATAACCATATCTTTCGTTTCTCTTGAACAGATCAAAAAATAAAAAGACTCCAAATATAACGAATAAAGTTCCTGTGATAATTATAGAATTTATATCAAATCCAGCCACAATTAATACTCCCTTCTTATTATTATTTTTAATTTAGTTATCAATTATATATATTATAACAACATATTATTTTAAATTAATACCAGACCATTTTTGATTTCGCTTCATGGTATTAAAAATAATATAATGAAATTAGTAATAATTTAACTTTTCATGTAATTAAATTTTAGTGTTTTTGGTGATTAAAATTTGGAAATTATTTCTGAAAGCTCCGATATCATTTTTTCTGATTTAATTTTATTATCTGACTCTGCAGAGAGTAATACCGCATTTCTATTAAGAGCAGCTCTAATAATTATGTATATATCATCATCAATTATTTTTATTTCATTGATTATATCTTGATATTTTAAGTTATGTTCATCTGCAAACTCTATTAATCTGTTATGTATTGTTTCCAATACCTCTGATGAAACCGGTATTGTTTTATTGACTTTTATACCCTTGGGAAACCCTTTTGTAAGAGAACTTATTAAATCCTTTTGAAGAGCCATTATTTCTAAAATTTTGAGTAAAATATAGTTACCATCGCTTATAGGAGAATAATGCGGAAAATAAAATTTCAAGGAATCTGCTGCGGCAAAACAAGCTCGTTCTTGTCTAATTTGACGCGAAAGCTCACCTGGGTAATTTTCTACGAATTTGATTGGATGTCCACTCGCCTTTATAAAATCTTTAACAACGCGAGAGATTGAAGGTGTCGTAATTATCGTACTATTTTTAGCCTTTTGGATTCCTTCATCATAAGCGACGAACAACATCAACATATCTTCGAAACTAATTTCTGAGCCATTTTCATCTATTGCTAATAATCGTGATCCATCAACATCAAAACATACTCCTAAATGACTATTTGATGCTTTTACGATATCCGCAGTATTCTTAATGGTATTTACGCTTGGAACAGGAACTGTTGATCTCTCACGATAATGAGTATTTAACGCAATTACTTCAACCCCTACTTCATTAATTAAGAGTGGAGTTATTCTTCCAGTAGGACTGAAAGAACAATCTACAACTATTTTTAAATCAGCCTCTTTGATTAGTTTTTTGTTAACAAACTGTTCTAAAGATTTAATATACACATCTTGAGTCTGAGGGATTTCAATAATACGTCCAATCTTCCTAGGTTCAACACGTCTAATTTGAGTTGGGTAGGTATTGTATGATTCAATGATTTTTTTTATTTCCAGAGGAGCTAATTCTATCCCTCCAGCATCTGCAAATCTTACTCCAACATCTTCACTATAAAGATGACCTCCTGAAAAATATGCTCCTCCGCTTGCTCCAAATCGCCTTATGGTGAATTCTAATAATGGAAATGTAGATTCTGATAGATTCAATACATTTACTCCAGTGCTCATTACACCGGCAGTATATCCTCTCTTTAACATGCGGCTATCGTTATGATAATCTCGTCCAATAACAATCGTCTCGTCTTCCTTAAAAGAACTCCCATGAATAGAACCAATAGAACTCGATATCTCGGGTGTAAATATATAATTAGCCCTTCCCACAATTCGACCATTATTATTAAGTTCATCTAAGGTTTGTACGCGTGAAGTCATTTTAACCATTCAAATTTTGAATTATCGAATTGTAAACTATAATTAGTATAGCTTGCTTTAAAATAATAACTTTCGTTTAAAAATACATTTGTTAATTAATGTTAGGGCACAATTAATAAAATTATAAAGTAATAAGTCGTGATTCTCATGAAAATCTCGAGAGATGCAAGAAATAAGTACGAATTTGCTGAGTTTAAATTTTCAGAAAAGGGTAATATTGAATTTAACGGAGATATCCATTTAGTTAGGATGTTCGTTCAAAAATTAAATCAAAAAAGAGATTTAATTAACTATCCGGAAATGGCTATTCGAATTGGCGAATTCAATGGAATGGCATTAATGTACGAAATTAATAAATTCATATTCAATTTGTACAAAGAAAAAACCCAGAATTTACGGTTAAATAATGAACTGTATGAATTTTTAGAAAATAAAATTGGTAGTTCTAAATTAGAAGAGGCAATCTATTCCTTAATAGAGGAATTTCCTCCAGATATTGTATACCAAGAGGAAGTAAAAATTGAAGAGTTTTTAAAAGATGAAGGAGGGGGAGTTGATAATGAAATTCATTTTGTTGATGAATTTGTAAATCTTTGGCTCGGAAATATGAATCCCTCCTATTCTCCTTTTATGGAACTATTTGACGATGAATTACTTGAAAAACAGACAGCTTATAGGGAAATCATCGATGATATCACTACCTTTTTTGAAGAAAAAGCTAAATTTGGACCTAATAATCAGAATTTAATTAAAATGTTGACAGAACCGGTAGAAAAATATCCACATTCAATTAGAGATCAATTAGTCTACATTCATGACAACTGGGGATCGATATTAGGAAAGCACATATTCCAAATCTTAATTGCTCTTGATATTATAAGGGAAGAAGAGATGTTAAGGGGATTAGGTCCTGGAGAGTCAGAAGTTTATGAATATGATTCTATGGAAATAGAAAATTATACTATCGACAAAGATTGGATGCCAAAGGTAGTCATGATCGCTAAAAATATTTATGTTTGGATGGACCAGCTTTCGAAAAAGTATGATAGAACAATTACAAAATTACATGATATCCCCAATGAAGAATTAAATCAACTGAAAGAATGGGGGTTTACTGGTCTTTGGCTCATTGGATTATGGGAAAGAAGTCAAGCGTCTAAAACAATTAAGAGATGGTGTGGTAATCCCGAAGCAGAAGCAAGTGCTTATTCAACTTATGACTATGTTATCGCGCATGATTTAGGCGGTTATGATTCTTATGAAAATTTAAAAAATAGGGCTATAGAGAGAGGAATTCGTCTCGCTTGTGATGTGGTGCCTAATCACACTGGAATTGTTTCAAAATGGGTGTTAGAACATCCTGATTGGTATATATCTCTGCCATACTCTCCGTTTCCGACTTATAGTTTTTCAGGTGAGAATTTATCTGGAGATCCAAATATAGGTATACATCTGGAAGACAAATACTTTACTAGAACAGACGCTGCTGTTACATTTAAACACGAAAATTTTCGTACTGGCGAAATCAAGTATGTTTATCATGGAAATGATGGAACTAGTTTTCCATGGAATGACACAGCTCAATTGGATTTTTTAAATCCAGATGTTCGAGAAGCAGTTATTCAGACTATATTACACATTTCCAAGCTGTTCCCTATTATTAGGTTTGATGCTGCCATGACCCTCACGAGAAAACATTACCAAAGATTATGGTTTCCAGAACCGGGTTCTGGAGGTGCTATACCTTCAAGAGCGGAGCATGGAATTTCCAAAGATGAATTTTATAAGGCGATGCCATCAGAGTTTTGGCGAGAAGTTGTTGACAGGATCAATAAGGAAAATCCAGATACGTTATTATTGGCAGAGGCATTCTGGTTGCTTGAAGGATTTTTTGTGAGAACATTAGGGATGCATCGTGTATATAATTCTGCATTTATGAATATGCTTAGAGATGAGGATAACGCTATGTATCGCTTAGTATTAAAAAATACACTCCAATTCGATCCGGAAATCCTTAAAAGATTTGTAAATTTCATGAATAATCCCGACGAAGAAACCGCTATAAAGCAATTTGGTGATGGAGATAAATATTTTGGTATATGTATAATGATGGTAACCATGCCAGGGCTTCCAATGTTTGGCCATGGTCAAATCGAGGGATATCACGAAAAGTATGGTATGGAATACAGACGGGCTTATTGGGATGAAGAAATCAATATAGGCTTTCTTGAGCATCATAAAAGAATTATTTTCCCGATAATGAAGAAACGCTATCTTTTTGCAAATGTTAATAATTTTTTACTATATGATTTTTGGACTGGTAATGTAGTCAACGAAGATGTGTTTGCGTATTCTAACCGGGTTAATAATGAGTGTGCATTAATAATTTTTCATAATAAGTACGCTGAGGTAAACGGTTTTATCAAAAATTCAGTTGGATTTACACAAAAAGTGAATGATAATAAAGAGATAGTCCAGAGAACTTTAGCAGAGGGTTTAAAATTACCAGTAGAGGGATATTGTATCTTTAAAGATTATCTTACTGGAATGGAATACATAAGAAGAAATAAGGAACTCCATGATCATGGTTTATATATAGAACTACATGCATATCAAATGTTCTCGTTTATGGACTTTCAAATTATCAACGATAATGAGTTTTTCCATTATGCCCAGCTCCATGATCTTTTAAATGGTAAGGGAGTCCCTAACATTAATGAAACTTTACATGAACTTGTATATCAACCCTTGCATAAATCTTTTAAGATTTTAATCAATACTAACTCATTAAAAAATCTATTAAATCCAGAAAAAGCAAGAAAAGAAGCTGAATTGATTTACAATAATCTAGATGAGTTTTTGCTTGAAGTGAAAAACTATTCAACAAGTCAAAAGGATTATACGGAAATTAAACATGATATCGTGTCGAAAATTGAAGTATTACTAAAACTAAAACACAAAGTAGGAGAATTGAGAATTCCAGAGGAATATAAAGATATTTTTATAAACTTGCTCCCATTATCTGAAGTTGAATGGGGTATTGTATTTTCATATCTTATTGTTCACCAATTGGGGCGATTCGAATCAAATGATAATTATAAGCTCCTAAGTCGAAGTTTATTCGATGAATGGAGACTTTCTAAGTATATTAACAATACACTGAATGGTTTGAGCAAAGATAAAGGGGAGAAGAGATTAGAAGCAGGTTCGATTATTAAGTTAATGATAGGTTTACATGATTGGTCTAATTTAGTTATAAATGACAAAAAAGATTTGTATTCAGTTTTCCAACTGTTTTTTAGCGATCCCGAAATACAGCAATATTTAAAGGTTAACCGATATCAACAGCTTCTATGGTATAATGCTGAATTATTTGATAATTTTATTAAATGGATGTGGTTAACTGCTATTATTGAATTGCTTGTTAAATCAATGGAGGATGCAGATGAGGAATTAAAGAAGTTATTAGATTATTATTTAATAATCAAAAAAGTTTCAAAAACTACTAACTTCCAGGTTATTAAGTTATTAGATGATTTGCATAATTATCCTCAAACCTAAGGCCTTTTTTTAGAGTTTAGATATCAGTACCTAAATCAAGAGTTTTATCTCTTATTTGGGTGTCATTACTAATTCGGCTATTTGGTGCTATAATTGCATTATGTAGAACTACATTATCACCTATGTCGCAATTATTACATATAATGGACTCGTCTATTAGGCACCCTGCACCAATGTTTACATCGTCCCATATTACACTTTTCTCAATAATTGTATCTTCTCCTATTTTAACTCGATTTCCTATTGAAGTCAAAGGTTTAATTATTGCTCTATTAAATAATTCTACATGTTCACCAAAACAAGTTGGTTTTTCGATCATCGTATTTTGCCCAGAATTAATAATACCCATTACAAAAACACCGTCGTATTCTTCACCATTAGGGGTAATTGGCCAGGCATATTTCCTTAATAAATCCCAGTTAGCCCACAAATATGTTTGAGCGTTTCCGCAATCAAGCCAGTAATAATTTTGTACAAAACCATAGAGGTCATAATTATTTTCTAGGAGATATGGAAAAACTTCTCCTCCAAAATCCATCAAACCTGTTTCTTGAAGTGTTTGATCAATTTCCTTTCTGAAACAATAGATTCCTGTATTAATTATATTTGTATGTAGAAACAAATCCGTTCTTTGAGCCATACTACTTAAATATAACTCCATAGGAGCAGGTTTTTCTAAAAATAGGTAAATTTTGCGATTATTATCTAATAATATTACGCCATATTGACTTGTATAGCCTTCGCTGGTTTTCATTGAAATTGTAGCAATCCCTCCTTTTTCAGTATGAAAACTCATGAAATCTTTCATAGGAAGATTAGTTACTATATCTGCCATGCTTACTACTATTTTTTCAGAATCAATTTTGTCAGTTACTAATTTATATGCATCAGCAGTTCCCTTACTTTCTTGAATCACACATTCAAGCTCAACATCACCTAATTTATCCGAAGTCCAAGTTTTTTCTATATACTTCTTTATCTCTTCCCCTTTATAGGCTAAAGCAAGGATAATATGCTTTATATCAGCAAATATTAAATGAGCGATAGAATAATCCACCATTGGTTTATTAGTTACCTTTACCAGTGGTTTGGGGAGCTCTGATGTTAGCGGCATCAACCTATTGCCCTTTCCACCAGCTAAAATTATAGCAGACCATTCTCTCAATATGGAATCCTCAAAAGAACTTTTACTATTTATATTATTTTAAATCAGATTTAAATATAATTTTAATATAATTTTAATTTTAGAATAAAAGTCGAGAAATAAGCGATTTTTAGTTTTATTCAGAAATCCTTAAATTAGTTTGCTGATAAATATTTTTCTAAAGATTCTCTAATTTCAGCAGCGGCTATGTGAGGTAATTTTCTTGCAACTCTCATATCATCTACCATCTCAGCGCCCCCAATAATTTCATGCGGGATAATATCACCAAAAAGATGGAAATTTGCGTCATAGTGGAAGGGACAACAGTTAAATAGAATATTTCTGTTTTGATCAATTGAAATATCATCTAAACCTTGAAAGATGATCCTAAGTACTTTTGCTAAATCATTTAGTTGGTTAACTTTTAATTGAGAAAACCTCCGTAAGTGTTCATTTGGATGAAATCGTATATGGTAGTTCCTCACTGGACTCCCCGTGGTGTAAAAAGTCCAATATTCAGTTTTTAATATTACACGATCACTATTTCCATGAGATGTTTGACACAAATGACAATTTTCTCCCATTTCTTTAAATGCTTCAAGATAACCCTCCAACCGGTTTCCATGACCATCCATATTTAAATCAATATAAACTTGACTATGTATGCGAGGTTGTGAACCACCAACTTTAATGCCTATATTGAAAAATGGAGTAACGGGAATATCATAGAAATCCCTTTCAATAGCTTCTTCCACGCAATAAAGAATTGCTGCTTTCATTGAAAGAAAAATTCCTGCTAATACATCTTCAGGTATTAACTTAAAACACAAAGAGGGATAGAATTCTCTTGAAATCGTAACTAAATTAATTCCTCTTGAGAATTTTAAATGTAAAGGTAATTTATCAGTAATTAATTTTTGAATATCAGGATCAACAATTCGAGCCATCGAAGGATATCTATTAATTACTGTTAGTGCTTTACAATCCTCTGGTATTCTCTGGGCTTGATGTGGCATTTCCAAAAATGGATTGTCTCTCCTTTTCTCATCTTCTGTAATAATAATTGTAAAACCATCACCTAATTGGTTTCCCCAGTTATCATGAATTGGCTTTCCTTCTGTAACCGATGTAAACACATCTTTATGCTTGAGAGCAATTTTCTTTGAGCAATCGTAAAATTGATTTTTTTCTTCAATGCTGGTAAAACCCTTTGGTCTTGCACTTCTGATTGGCGATATATAAGCAAAGTGACCATAATATCTTTTGCGCTCTTTTCTTAGACCAAAATCTTCTGATCTTATGATTACTGTTGATAAGGGATCCCACCTTTTAATTGGAACATCATATGTTGTTTTTCCTGCAAAATTCTCCTTGTTTATAATACCCCATTCCATAAATTTTGGAGCCATTTTTCTGCTCGAAATATTATTACACCCTTTACTATTAGTAATATCATAATTAGAATTTACTTCTCTTAAATATTTAACTTAAACACTTTAAAATATGGTTTTTTATATAGTTAAGATTCA
>DATKTW010000140.1:0-12922 GCA_035530895.1 Candidatus Nanopelagicaceae bacterium | reverse complement strand
TGTTTGATTACTTTTACTATATTTCCTATTTATAATTTGTTACTTTTACTATATATAATTTACTTAATGCTAAAATTAATGCATATACACATTAAAAGAAATATAAAAAAAAGTTCATTAAGATAAAAAATCGTTATAGTTCCCTTATTTACGCTTTTTTTTACCCAAACGTGCCATAGCTGCCATGAGCCATTCTGGCGATCCAACCCCATTTGCATATTCCATCCAAATATACATTAAGAATCCCATTAAGCCTACATAGGTTAGATCCGTGATAAGAAAAAGTAAAACGTCAAATTGGCTACTGAACAAACCGAGGAATATTAGATGCACGAAAAACAAACTTAAAGATACTTTGCCGTAGTATACTAACATTTTAACAAAATTACCATATTTTTTCTTAATATCAATGAAGTAAAAGCTAATAGAAATAACTAATAAACCAGCACCTAAATTATATACCAAATTTGGGCCTCTTCCTCTAATTAAAAATTCTGGCATTCCAGAGATTACAAAAAATTTTTGTCCGTTTGCTATATCTAGGAGAGCTATATTAGGGTAATCGAATACACCACCTAATATCGTTTCACGGGTATATAATTGAAATCCAAGTCCAATACCAATTAAAATTAAAATTATACTCCATATCATGAAAATACGATACAATCCAACGTACGCGTCGTGAGTTCCTTTGTTCATCGCTTCGTAAAGATATTCACCAAAAATTGTAGAAATAAAGCAGATCGCCAGTCCAGGTAGGAGAGGAATCATAGGATCTGGACCTATTACAATAAAATGAACAATAATAACCACCAAATTACCATCTTCAATACCTGGGATAAAGAGAAGATCTCTTATGAAATTTGAAGAGAAAACGATGATAATTCCTAAAATAGCCCTAGAAAGCTTTGTCAATCTTAATGCGTAATAAGAAAAGATCTGCGAAAAGCCTATGAACATTAGAATATTCCACCCCCATAGGTTTAGAGGAAAAGGAAGACCATAGGCTCCTAAGCTAAGAGAAGTAACATTGTAAATTGTAGCGATAAAGATGATAATAATGCCTCTAGAAAATATCCTCATACGGATCACTACAGATGGCAATATGTTTTGCTTGTTTCGAATACTGAAAATCACGCTTAAAGAGGAAAGAAAAACAAACAAGGACGGCCCAAGAAAATCTAGTAATGCAAATAACATTCCATAGAGATAGTAATTTTCACTGTTTAACCAAATGGCAGCTGAATGTGCTAACATAATAAAAACTATTGCAAAACCTTTTACAAAATCGATGCTTCCGATACGCTTTGGAGAAGCAAAATCTCGGATATCTTCTAAAGGAATTAGTTCTTGCAAATAGTTAAAGAGAGGAGGGGATTCGGTTGCTGTTTTAAATTCATTTTCAATTGACATTTTTCGCTCATCGATATGTTGATAATTTGAATTTTATTTGTAAATCAATAACTACAAAATTATAAGGTATTCTCATCATATGAAAATTTAAACTTTATTATATAAGTTAAAAAAAAAGGTATGAACTTGAAATTTCTAAATAATTTTGTTTAGAAATCGAAATTTAAATTGAGATTTATTTCTTTGACCTTTCTTCATGGTCTTTTTTTATTTTTTGAACCGTTCCTTTTATTTCTTCTTCGATTTGAAGTATCTCTTTCTTAACCGTTTTTCCAGTTTTTTGTCCGATTCGTCCAACTTGAACCATGATCCATTCGGGACTTCCTACACCATTGTAGAACTCGTTCCATACATACATTGTGAAGCCCCAAAAGCCAAGATAACCGAATAATAAAATGAAATAAAGGGTGATATCTAAAGCATTCAAAAAGAGAGTTATAAAAACAAAATGTAACAAAAACAAGCTTAATGATACTTTTCCATAATAATTTATCATTGATATAAAATTATTCATTTTCCTTTTAATATCTAAGATGTAGAAACATACTGCAATGAGCATAAGAGCAGCACCCAGATTATATATCATGTTGGGAGCTCTTCCCCTTATTAAAAATTCCCACATAGCTGGATACGTAATGTCAGGTATAATCATTTGCGTTCTCATGTCATATAAAAGAAGTATGTGAGGGTATTCACTTGAAGGTAGCGTACCAATCGTAAAATCCGTAGCAACAATAAACTCATCCCCTGGTATATATGAATTTCTTCCTAGAAATATACCTGCGAGGACGAAAAATAAACCCCAGTATAAAAATGTTCGAAACAATTTTTTATAATCTTTTTTCGTTCCACTAATCATTGCTTCGTATAAATATTCGCCAAAAATTGAAGATAGGAAACAGATCGAAATCCAAGGTAATAACGGAGTCATAGGAGAAGGTGAAGTGATAATATAATGTAATATAGAGCTTAAGATGTCTCCTGCTTCCTTACCTTGAAAGAGATATTGCCGAATTGCGTCAGATGTAAAGATAATAAACATACCAATAATAGCGCGAGCAATTTTACTAAGTTTCAATGCATAATAAGAAAATACTTGCGATAAACCTATAAACATCAATATGTTCCAACCCCATAAGGTTGCGGGAAAAGAGTAACCTTCGATAGTAAATTCTATAGAGATTAAATTAAAAATAACCGCTATAACTATAATCATCATACCCCGAGAAAAAATTCTATTCCTTATAATCTTCTCTTTTATTTCTCCCTTTTTGCGGCGGATACTGAAAACAACGCTTAAGGCGGATAGAAAGACGAATAGAGAGGGGCCAAATATGTCCAGAAAGGCAAAACCAATCCCGTAAAAAAACTTCCAGGAAGGAACAAGCCACGCCGCAGCTGTATGCGCCCCTATTATAAAAACTATTGCTATTCCCTTGACGAAATCTATGCTTCCTATGCGTCTTGAGGAAGAGAAATCCCTAAGTTCTTCAACGGGTATCGCTTTTTTCAAATAGTCAAACAAAGGAATTGAATCTAGATCATCTTCAAAAACTTCTTCAGTCGGCATATCAGTCGGTAAAAAGTTTGTATATTTAAAAGTCGTGTTTTAAGACTTAAATTAATATTACTATTTTAGTTTATACTATTTGAATGTTTATATAAATAAAAAATTCTTGTGTCTGAAAAATAATGAATTTCAAAAAATATTTAGATTTTAGGTTACTAGGATTAGTTGGTTCGATATTATTGATAATTTCCCAATTTCTGTCTTGGTTTTCAGGACAATCTTTACTAACTATATATATATTGACCACAAGTGTAGCAATTGAAGATTCTTTTTTATATTTATTTCCTTTAATTTGTGGGATAATTTGTTTAGTTGGAACTTTGGTAATCATTTATAATATGGAGTATAAAATTAATTCTGTGATAATTAATTTCATAGGACTTGGATTTTTTATGATATTTATTCTTGAGATCATTCCCAGAGAACTCCTTTATATCCCCTATGCAGAAATCGGATTTTACTTCTCAATTGTTGGTTCGATTCTAATATTTTTCGAAATTTTAAACATACTCTTAACCAAACATGAATAATTAGGAAGGGAACTAAAAATTAAAGAAAAAGAAGGAATAGAAAAAAAAAATGATTCTTCTGACGCCGAAGCTGATTTTTACTATGCTTTAAGTCACGAAATAAGGAGAAAGATAATCAAAATAATAGGGGAAAATAAAATTTCTTCATTTACATATCTTAAAAATGAGTTAAATGTGAGCACAGGTACTATTTATCACCATCTAGATACTTTGTCTAGTCTAATTGAACAGCAAGATGATAAAAAGTATTATTTGACGGAATTAGGACTCCACGCTTATACTTCGCTGATTGATAATAAAGATACCATCATCACACCTGAGTTCAGCAAAAAAGAATTCAAATCCCCCATTTTAAAAGGATTAATGTTCCTTACTCCAAAAACGTACTTAAACTACGAGAACAAGAGAACATACAGTGTAATGATATTTTCAATTCTGATTGCTTTAATTGGTTCCATTTTTTGCGGTTTGAACGGTTTATTCCCCTTTTTCCTATTTTTCGCTGAATCCCTGATGATATTTACTACTGCTGAAGCAATTATTCAATTTCTACTTGCTTTTTTGTTTATAGGAAACATCCTTCTTTATTTTCTAATAAATGAGGGGTTATCTCGAGTTATTTATAGGAAAAGAGAGAATACACTGAAGTTTTTAGCGTCGTTTGCAATAATCTTTTTTCCTTTAGATATTTATTTAGTGTTGCGGTTTATTTTAAGCTCAACTGGAGCTCTAGATTTTTCATATATTAGAGTGTTAGACAACGTACTTATGATTTTATTTCAAGTGTGGTCTCTGTGGTTATTAACTTATAATTTAAGTATTAATAAAAAATTGAAAATTGAAAATTCGCTTATAGTTTCATTACTAATACATTATGGTGGATTCTCAATTATCCTCTTAATTTCTATTTAGCTATTCTAAAATCAAACTTGCTAAAAATCTGATTAATCTGAGAAATACGATACTTCGACGATTGGATGTCATTTGATTTTGTAGCGATAAAACAAGAATAAAAAGCTTCTTGATTCTTATTTACTCCTTCTATAATAATTGGTGGAGTTATTATTTCTGGAACCATATTTATCAATTTAGGCAATACTAAATTATTAATCTCTCCCGATGTATACTCTCCATCATATTTCAATTTCATTAGAGTAAATTCTGAAAACTTATGAGGAATGAATTCGTAATTCTTAAGTAACTTTTTTTTTTGATTAAGAAGTAACTCCATAAGATTGAATTCTAATACATTCCTAATTCCTACATAGGATGTAGTTAATCTTGGATTAATCTCGATAAAAGATAGAGAATTGTCAGCCTTTTTCACAAAATCTATTCCAAAATAGCCTTTGAAAGCTGATAAATCTACACAATTTAATATATCCTTTATTTGAGCTTTTAACTGTTCAAACTGTTCTACGGGTGTAGAACCTCCAAGATACACAGAATCCATAGTGGGGTCCGTTATTTGTAAATTCTGAGCGTTGATGCTTAGAATTTTATAATTATTTTTGACAGTTTTTTCAAGAGTTTGATCATTGATGATTGAAACACTCATAGGATCGCCTTCAATATATTTTTGAAGTAAGTATTTTCTATTTGTATCTAATATTTTGTTAGAACTTTCAAAAAAACGTAAAATATCATCTTTTTTCTCGAAATAAAAAATTAATTCTGATCCTACTCCATCATCAGGTTTAATTACGATGGAACTATTTAGGTGATCAAATTTTTGAAGGATAAAATCTAAATCCAAAACCCTTCCTTTAAATGGGATACTGTATGATTTTGGAGTATTCATTTCATTTGCTATAAAGAACTTATAAGTTTCTATCTTAGATGCTCCAAGCTTTACACCATTTAAATCTATACTTAATAATATCTTCTTATTCTTTTTAACAATTTTTGTAAGATTATAGAGAATACTTGAAAATTCGGGTGCTATTACAAAACAATAATTAGAATCTTTAACGCAATCGGTATATTTTTTCAAATAATCTTCTTCCATCTTAACAGATTTTATTACATCTGCTTTTACATAATGCGATAGAAAATCTATCCGGGAATCCAACAGAGTAGTAATATGAAAACCTAAATTCTTAAAATCCGCTATAATTGTCCTCAACATGGCATAACCTTCGCAGATTAAAGAAGAAGGGATTTCCGCTTGATTAAATCCTCCTCCCGAGACGAATTCAAAAATAAAGATATCTTGATGGAACATTTTTAATATGAAGTACTAATTTTCATAATTTTAAAATGGTTTTAAAATGAGATTGAATTAATACATTTAACTGAAATTTAAACAAAAAACTGTAAGTGTGAATTGTGACTTTTTTTACGGAAGAAGTAATGCAAAGAATTCGATATCTGCATTATAAAATTAAAAAAATTGAAGAAGCGTTAGATAAAGAAGAAGAAACCTTTAATTTAGACGACTTAAATCTTGTCTTAGAATACACTAAAACCTTAAATATTAACTATCAAAATGAAGATCAAATTAAACTCTTAAAAGATTTAGATATTACTCCAACTTTCTTAGAACCACTAGAGAACAACAGAGAAATCCAGATAAAAGACATAATGTTTGAATGCGCCCGAAATTTATGGGTTATGGCACGAGCTTACTCTCATATCTCAGAAAATTTTGAAGCGGATGAAGAATGGGAAGATGCTATAATAGCTATGGTTGAATGTAGCAAAATTTTTAAAACGGGCGCGTATTTTAGTGCAGCATCTATTAATCAACACGATTTAGGGATAACTCTTTCATCTGAGAACCTAGAATTAAACTCTGAAGAAGCGCGAATACTTGCGCAGAGTATCGCAGCTTTAAAGGAAGAAAATTCTAATAACACATACTTTGCCTCTAAACTCTACGCGGGGTTAAGTTCGCTATCAAAAAGGTTATTCTATTTAAAGAAACATGAGGAGAAAAAAAAGCAACAATTAAGAGCTCAATTTCATTTCGATATGGGTAAAGCATGCCAATTAAAAGCTCAAGCCTCGTTAGAATCTTCTATCACTAATATCAATAAAGATAAAGTTACGAAACTCCAACAGAAAGCATACTTTTACTTTTTAAAATCGGAAGAAATATGGAGTGAAATGATCAGTAGTCTGTCTGAATTATCTAATGAGGAAAGAAGTAGTATTGAGCAAAATCTATCCATTGTTAAAGATATATTGAAAGATAAGAACTTAGATCTATTAGATTATGAGGAGATCAAAAGAATTCAAGACCCGGAGCCAATTATTATTATTCCAGAAAATTTAGCCCCATTTGTCCCAAAAAGCACTGTATACTTAACAAAGTTCGTGCCAAAGGATTTGAATATTAAGAGATTTAAATCGTTTCAAAAGAAAAAATTGGAGCAAAAAATCCCATATAGCAAACGAGAAAGATTAATTGATAAGAAAGCGGGGATCGTAAGAACTATTAATGAATTGAAATTACTAAAAGAGAACAAAGAAATCGACATTGATAAATTCGCAGAACTACTAGAAAAATACTCAACTAAGCTTAAAATGATAGATACTGCTATAGAGAAATTAGCTCATATAACCAAGTAATAAATAAAGATTTCAAAAATGCATTATCTTAATTTACTTTTTTTCAAAATATAATTTTCGATTTTGTTCCAGTTCAAATTTTCTTTCAGTCTCCTCCTTAAAGAGAATATCGTAAATTTCTTTAAAGACAATTCCAAGTAAAAGTGTTTCTATAATTAGATTTAAGATTACCATCATCAGTTGAAGATCATGCAAATCTATAAACAATAATGATATAAATACAAATAGATGAGGTGTATATAATAATGATATTACTCCAATCCTCTTTCCAAATTTGAAAATGTGTTTTTCTTCTAGGCTAAATACGCTTTCCAACTTTAGAGCTTCTATTAAATAGTAAAAGCTAAAAACAAGATTTACTAAGGCTAAGAGAATTATAAAATCTCTTTCATCTGGCTCCAAGGCAATATAAGGCTTTAAAATTATAGACCCAAGTAATAAAGTTAATGAAAAGACAAATTGAACAACTGATAATGATAGCAACCCATCATGAAAGTATTTATAATCCATTTTTCAACTATTTTTTATATTGTATAAAAAGATGTCGGTCTAATTTTAAAATTGAACTTTTATTAAAGATAAAAACAAAAAATGTATTATTGATTATTAAATAATTGCGTGCTTTCAATGACAAATTTAACCGACGAAGAAATTGAGAATTTAAAATTAATACATCCCAAAAAACGATATCTACGCTATTTTTTTTTAGCAATTGGTATACTAATTATTTTTTTAGGGTGTCTTTTTACACTTTTAGGCTATGATTTTGGAATAACTCTTAACGGATCTAATCTCTCAC
Organism: Candidatus Nanopelagicaceae bacterium; assembly: GCA_035530895.1. GTDB lineage: Archaea > Asgardarchaeota > Lokiarchaeia > Sigyniarchaeales > SOKP01 > SOKP01. The sequence goes on along the minus strand of DATKTW010000140.1, from coordinate 5,037 downwards.
TAATCGTAAACATCTTAATTATTATATTCGGAGGTATAATTACTTCGAAATATTATATAACGCCCTACTATATACGGGAAAATTCTTTAACTTTTAAAAAAATGCGAGATTTAAGAGAACCGGTTGAATATTATGTGAAATTCAACTCGTTTGCTATTTCGAGACTTATAGCCTCTATACTCTTAATATTAAATGGTCTTATCTCGTATACTATATTTGGAGATGATGTTGGTTACGAGGTAGAATTTGGGAGTGCGATAATTTTTGGTGGTCCCTCCTGGTTTTATGTTACTGGCTTTCCCATGCTAATGGCTGGTCTTGGCTTATTAGTTTATTTTATTCTGAGTCCATTTCGAGGCATTTTTTCCAAATCGAAGAACTTTCTTTTCTTTTCCGAAATTAGACCTGGGTTTGCATGGTTAACCGAAATTCCGAAAAAGGATACTGAATTCATTCGATTCCAAAATAATAACATCGGACCAAAATTGGCTTGGATTATTCTAATGATACCTTTTATTGTCCTACAACTCATGACGGCGATTCCCTTACTTGCCGCAGAAAGAGCAGGGCCCGATTTTGTATTATCATGGACATTTATCGTATTATCTATTATTGACATCATAGCCTTAGTCGTTTTAGTGATATTTCAACAAAATTACTTCGAAATTGCTACGAAAGAAAAATTATACGAAATGTGGTTTTCGCCGATAAAATTGAAGAACCAATCCGATTTTAAAGAAAATTTTGCCAACTTCTTAGAATGTAATCCAAATCTACGAGATGCAGAAACGAACGGCGATGATAAAGTATTCTCCAGTGTTAACTCAACTAATTTTCAATTATTTAAGCTTATCTTTGGATTATTTTTAATAACAATTGCTCTTATCATGCTCACACAAATGGTATTATTTGGCCCTCAGGTATGGTGGTTCGCTTTAATGTATGGTTTAATGTTGTTGGTAAAAGCTGTGTTTTACGATTTTAGTAAGAAGAATGGAGATGTATTTAAATTTAACGAAGAATCAAAAGAATTTAAGTTCAAGCGAGAATTCCTGCATAAGTTCCACTATATTGCTGCTAAAAAGGTAGAATCACTAAGCGTAAAAAAATGGTATAGAAAAATAGATTTTTTTGATGTTTTTGGAACATGTGGACTTTTAGTATTCCTCACGCTTCAACAATTGGAAGGATGGATAGCAGCAGATACTTTAACACTAAGAATAGATAATTTGATTAGTACTTTGTTGTGGATATTGGTAATCGCATTCATTATATTTTATTTATGCTTTCCGATAGATTTCATTGAAATTAAATCGCAATCTATAACCTATAGAATTCAAATCACTCAAAATTTAAAGGAAACCAGCAGGATTAATCAATGCATAAAGAATCTGAAAAATTTTCCAAAGGAAATTATGAAGCTTGAGATGAAAAACACTTTTCTAATAAGAATGGGGATTATTTTGGCTCTAATTTTCGGGAGCTTAATCTATATGGCAGCTTATTTTGTATTTTTCTTTTAAATATTCTCCTATGAAACTTAAATAATAATGAATTAATTTCTAGAGATCTTTTATTGCATATGTCTGCTGACCAAATAAAATTAGTATTATACATGAAAGATATGTTTTCGGATCTACTTTATATAAATAGCGTAATTGCAACTGAATTAGTTAAAATTACGGAAAATTTATCCGCTTTAAGGCATGGAGAAGATTTTTTAAAGGAGAGCACTTGTCTACAAGAACATAACGATTTGAATAAAGATATAATTAACATATTAAATAAATATGGCAAGCTTAGCGACGAAATTGACAGAAAAATTCGATTAGAAAAACACGTGCTTAGACATCTGGAGGATTCTAAATAAGATGCCAAAAGATGAGGAAGACTTTGACAAATTTGTTGAAAAACTTCAAAATGAAATCATTGATAATGAAATGCACGATTTTAACGAACATATTGTAAATTTGTTTCATAATCCTAAAAATTGGGGAAAACCGGCTAATTTCACATTATCTCATTCTTGCAAAGGAGAGAAAAATGATACGATGGAATTTTATTTAACGATCCAGGACGATATTATTAAAAGCGCTAATTTCTTTACTGATGGCTGTGGAGCAACTGTAGCAACTGGAAGTCAAACAACTATATTAATTGAAGGGAAATCTTTAGAGTATGCTGAAAGCCTAAAAACCGAGGATATAAACCTTGCTTTAAATGGATTACCTGACGATCATAAACATAGTTTAGAACTAGCAGTAAATACTTTAAGGAATCTTATTACGAAATACAAAAGTAAAAGGAATTAATTATTTATAAAATGAATAGCCTAGAGATTGAAAATATAGATATTCCGATCAAAGATGAAGATTTATTTCTAAAAGGAACAATTTATTCTAGTTCTAATACACCTAAGAAAGCACCTTTTATAATTAATTTAGCGGGATTATTGGATCATCGCGAGAGTTATTTTGTTAAGTATTATACAGAAAAATTCGCTGACGCTGGATATAATGTGTTATCTTACGATTACCGTGCGCATGGAGAAACTAAAAAACAGACGGGATCTAGGTGGGATAGGATGGTTGTTCAAATATTTTCCGACATCCAAATTGTAATTGATTGGGTGTTAACCCATCAGTCTTATAGACTCTTGGAAGAAAAAATAATTCTATTTGGAAGGAGTATAGGGGGTGCAATTATATTAACACAAGGTTTCCTTAACAAAAAAGTAAAGACTTTAATTGCTCTGTGTGCGAGATACGATTATCATTCGACCACTATAAAGTTTCAAGAGGAAATTGTTCAGAAAATCAGCCCTAAATATTTTTTAAAAGACGAACCATTAAACAATAAAAGAATTCTGATAGCCCATTGTAAAGATGACAATAGAATCCCATTCTCTAATCTCTCGCAGATACAAAACCAACTCGGTCTAAATGTGGAGAATGTGCTTCAATTTGAAGCGGGAGGTCATTCTTTTAAAGGGCATAGGGAAGATATTTTTAATGCTGCTCTTAAGTTTATAAAAAAAATATAAGAAATGGAACAATATGTTAAAATATAAAAAGTAACTATAAAAAAGTGATGCTGTTTGAAAAAGATCTTAATTGTGGGTCCAGCAAGCCAAATGCTTGGGATAAGAATTGCTAAGGATTTAGACATCAATTACTATAATACTGAAACAAAAATCTTTCCTGATGGAGAAAACTACCTTAGAATAAACGTTGAGGATGATTCCTTAATAGAAGGAAATGAAGTTATAATCGTCCAATCAACAGGACCGAGCTCAAGCGAAAACCAAAATGGAAGATTATTCGAGCTTTTAATGATGATCGAAGCTGTTAAAAGAATGGGTGCCGTTAAAATTGTTGTTGTTATTCCTTATCTAGCATATGCTCGTCAAGATAGTGTTTTTAGACCAGGAGAGTGTAAATTTGCTCAATTAGTTCTAAGACTTTTAGATTCTATGAGAATTGATGAGCTCTATGTTGTTGATATCCACTCTCAAAAAACATTAGAAGAAATCCAATGTAAATGTGTGAATATAGATTCTATGAAAATTTTAGCGGATTATATTAAATCTTTAAACATTAAAAATATTGTAGTTGTCGCTCCTGACAAAGGTGCCGTAGAAAGATCTAGAGCATTTGCGAAACATTTTGGAGACAATGTACCAGTAGATTATTTTGAAAAAGTACGAGATGTTAAATCGGGAGAAATAACAATGTCGGGAAAATTAAGCTTAAAAAATAGAGATGTCATCATTTCAGACGATATTATTGCAACGGGTGGAACGATGGCTAAAGCCATAAAAATTTTAAAGGAAGAGGGGGCTAATAGAGTATTTGCTGTAGCAACCCACGCCCTTTTATTACAAAATGCAAGATATAGAATACTTAAAGCAGGAGCAGATGATATAATCGGTACTGATTCTATTGATAATGAAGTGAGTAAAGTCTCATTATCGAAAGCTATTGTAGATTATTTGAAATAAATGTTTAATAATTTTCTATAATTTTAAAAATCAAAGCGCGTGTTTCTTGCTGAACTTCTACTTCTAATAAATTATTATTTATTTTATAATTCGCGTTTTCTATAACTTCATTTAAGCCGAATCTAATTTCTCGTTGATCTCTTTCCTGTATCTCACTTAAAGAATTTGGATCATCAGGTCTTTTTCTGTTAGAAAGTCTTTCATACCTAATATTTTCATCTACTATAGTTGCAATTAATGGAAATTTCCAGTATTTTCTAAAAACTTTAACTTCTGCCATAGATCTCAACCCATCTATGAAACACACTTCACTTTCTAACTTTTTAATTAAAATTACGCATTTCTCAGCAATAATCTCTTGTCCATAATTTTTTCGTAATTCTAGGGCTATTTTCCCCAAATTCTCATCACTAGGGGAGATATTTCTATGTTTTGCTTCGTTTCTTATAACATCCCCCATCGTTATAATAATCCCTAAATCCTTTATAGCTTTCAAGACTGTTGATTTACCGGAACCTGCTAATCCACAAAATCCTATAACTTTCATGAAGGTTACTTAATCGAAGTAATAAATTAAATGTGTTAACTTTCTAATTTGTTAAAAAGATTGATAAATTTAAAAGTTTTAAATTTATCCAATAGATAGTTATAACTATTAAGAGATTAGAAAATTATACGGATTCATTACAGGCTCACTAAGCAGAGTTAGTCGATTTAAAACTATAAATTAGGTTTAGAGCATTGAAACTTCAAAAAGAGAAGGAAGAAAATTTTTTATCCGATACTAATGAAATGATCGAGATATCGAAGAGAGATTACTACATTCAGAAGTACGGTATTGATCCGGCAATCACGCCAGTATTTTTGTCATATAATGCTTATAAGCGCATTGTTGGTTATGCTATGAGATACGGAAACAACGATCTTCCTCAAAAAACCTGGCGTGAAGTTTATGGTATATTGGTTGGGACGATTAAGGAAAATAAAGAAGTGGTCGTTAAGGATGCAATCCCCGTTATGGTAGGCGATAGAGCGTA
>DATKTW010000139.1:0-2541 GCA_035530895.1 Candidatus Nanopelagicaceae bacterium | reverse complement strand
TACCTATGGCAAGTAGCTCATCTTCTTGATTCACTACAATAACCTCATCTAAGGGTCGTAATTTGATATCAATTTCTAGTAAATGTTTACAAAAGACATTTCGACCTTTTCGAATGAATTCTGAAACATCACTTAAAACTATAGCTCTCATTTCAGGTATAGGTAATTCAGATATTATCTTTGATGCCGAATGTAAGGTTAATGTAAATAATCCGATTTTTGGACGATAATTTAATAGATTATTGTCTTGTTCATATATGTGTTTCATTTTACCCGTGTTCTTGGAAAAAATGAAATTAATGCTATCTGTATTATCGAAAAGAACATCTGTAATCGCAGGTCCAAATTGATAATCTGAAATAGCTCTTATTTTTCTTAAAATGAGAAAAGAAGAAGAATTTTTCATATTTCAATGGTTTAAATGTTTAAAGATAAAATAAGTTTTGTACTTATGGAGATATTATAAAATGATTATGAATATAGTCTGGATTCGTTTCCTTTACCCCTTACTTTAGCCATCACTTTTTCAACAGCATTTATGAAATCAGTTTCATAAATTGCTTCAGCTTCTTTTCGAATTGCAAACATTCCAGCTTCTGTACATATCGCTTTAATATCAGCACCAGTAGCGCCTTCAGTTAAATCTACGAGCCTTTTTATGTTAATGTTTTCATTTACATTGAGAGATCTAGTGTGAATTTTAAAAATTGAATTACGTGCATCCTCATTTGGTATTGGAAAGTCGATCATTCGATCAAATCTACCGGGTCTCAGCAAAGCTGGATCTAAAATATCTACTCTATTTGTTGCGCCAATAATTTTTACATCTCCTCGTTGTTCAAAACCATCTAATTCGCTTAATAATTGCATTAACGTCCGTTGAACTTCACGATCTCCTGATGTTGCTATTTTTAGTCGTTGAGATCCAATAGCATCTAATTCATCTATAAATAGAATCGTTGGAGCTTTTTGCTTAGCCATATTAAAGATTTCTCTAACTAATCTAGCACCTTCTCCAATGAATTTTTGAACTAATTCGGATCCGATAATTCTAATAAAAGTTGCTTCGGTTTCATGGGCTATAGCCTTTGCAACTAAAGTTTTACCCGTACCAGGGGGACCGTATAATAATACACCCTTTGGAGGCTCAATTCCAATTTTCTCAAATAAATCAGGTCGTTTTAATGGTAATTCAACAGTTTCTCTGACTTCTAAAAGTTGATCTGCCAAACCTCCAATATCTTGATATGATATATCAGGGATAGAATCGATAACTTCCATGCCCTTAACAAATGGATCCAATTTTAAAGGTAATATTTCCATGATTGCGAAAGTTCTTTGATTTAGAGCAACTCTCATTCCTGGAGTTAATTTTTCATCTTTGACTTTCCGACTTGCATTTACTACGAAACTGGGTCCCGTGGAACTTTTAACAATAACTTTGCCATTTTCATCAAGTAAATCAATAATAGTAGCTGAAACTAACGGAGGTTCTCTCAGTCTATCAATTTCGTTCCTTAAACCATTTAGTTCTTGTTCTAATCTCATACGTTCTGCATCTAATAATTGTTTTTCAGTCTCTAAATTACGAAGTCTTTTTTCCAGATGTCTAGTATACGTGATTAGATATTCTCCATCCTTAGTTTCCTCTCTTTTCTTTTTTTCTTTTGTAACAGTCATAAAATATTAACCCCAAGTATGTTTAGTATTTTTATTAAAGCTATTTTAATAATAAACTTTTATTCATTTAAATTTAAGGTCTTCCCTAAATATCAAAAAAAGGAGATATCTAAAAAATTTATAGGTTATATTTTATAATGAACTTCGCTTTAAAACCGAAAAATATAAGTGTTCTTGAAGCGATCTTATAACTATATTCACATCCTTTAATAGTTTTGAACACGAGGTTATTATATGAGCAGCAAAAGAATAGACGACACAGATAAAGAGTGTCAGATTTGTGGGGGGTTAATTTGGGGTCGAGGGGTTAAAGTAATAATAGAGGGTGCAAAAATAAGGGTATGTCAAAATTGTGCCCAACACGGAAAAAAGATAGTAAAAAAAACAACTTCTATACCCCAACGAAAGGTAGAACAATTTAGAAAAACGTCTAATACAAAATCTATAAAATCTCGAATTGAACCACAAACAGAACTTGAAATTGTCGAAGATTATACTATTAAAATACGAAAAATTAGACAATCATTGGGATTAAATCAAGATCAATTCGCACAAAAATTGAATGAAAAACCCTCATTACTTAAAAGAATTGAAACGGGTAAAGTAAAACCTTCAATCAAATTAGCTAAAAAAATAGAGAAAGTATATGGAATTAAATTAATTACAACATCAGAGATCGTAGATATATCTCCTCAAGTAGGTAAATATATGAAAAAATCTTCAGGAACATCGTTAGGAGATATGGCATTTGTAAAAAAGAAAAAATAATCTCAATTAAATGTCTTTAGTTACGTTAATTTTTTGATTTAGGGTAATTTTCTCCTTCAAGAACTGGATAATTTCTTGATTATTTTGTGCTTC
>DATKTW010000138.1:0-3556 GCA_035530895.1 Candidatus Nanopelagicaceae bacterium | reverse complement strand
CTTTATAACATTCCAGAAGGCGTTCGGCGAGTTATAACCCATTGCTAAAGCCCATTCTGTTCGGGTTGAAGGTCCAAGCTCTGTTAATTTTTCTAAACACATTTGATCGAAAGTTTTCATTTTCTTCATTCCTCTACGCCTTCCGAATCTTCTTTCTTCCATCTCTTTATTACTTCTTTTGCTTCATTAATAGATGTAATAAACCAACTACAACTACCACATTTAGGACACACTAAAGTTGGATCGTCTGGACTTTTTGCTTTTTTCATCTCATTAATCTTGAAATTTCCACAACCACCACCACATACAAATTTATATTTCTTGGAATCATTCTCGTCGCTCATTTTAACTTCTCCTCTGACGCCTCATCTTTCCTTATTTCATTACAAGCTTCGTCAAACGCTTTCATTATTTTAATTGCACTATCCACACTATCTCCTTTTTTGTTTTCAATTGTTAATTTCATTCGTCCTTCTGGGTTTGTGAAATCAACCTTTACGACTTTCTTTTCTCTCTTCTCGGTCATTTATACATCAACTCGACAGTTTTTTTACACGCTTTAGTGTGCCTTTCGTTTAATTCTTCGGATAATCCTAACTCTTTCAAAAATTTACACGCTTCTCCTAAAAGAATACATCTATCTAATAAAAGCGTTCTATCTTCTGCGTTAAAATTATATTTTGTCCCTAAATCCGTTAGCTCTAATAATGAGTCTTTTAAATCGATCATTCTCCCTCGACCTCCAAAAGTTTAAATTGTTTTATTTCTCCATCCCATCCAAATCTGATTAATTTAAGTAAAGTAGTATTAGCACCACAATACCGACATGGAGGAAAACCTCTACGCGATTGTTCCCTTCCACATTTTAAACATCTATATCTTGGTAAATTACTTCCCTTTTTCATTCTCCCTCGACCGCCTCTAACTCTTTTATTAATTCTCTGTTAATAGTTGACATTTTCACATAATCCCTCCTTGACCATTCTAATTATTTCTTTTTCGCAATCTGTTAGTTTTTCGAGAATTACTTCTGGATTTTCGCAATTACAATATATTGCTTGACCAAAAATGTTCTTTTCTTTAGTAGGAAAATAGCATTTTATCGTAGTATATGGCAAACCATAGGAGTGATACAATCTCGTGAAGTGGTGTATCTCTCCAGTTGATTTAAAAAACAATTCGTGTCCACAGTTTTTGCATTTTCCTATTGGTCCACACACTATTGGCATTTTTTAAATCGACACCTCTGGCGTGAGTTTTTGAGCGTAATTTTGAAGTTCAATAACTTCAGAAAATCCTAAACTTTGTCTTTTCACATTAATTAGTAGTTCTTTTAACCAAAATCGATGGCATAATTTCACGTCGAAAGTTGGACAATAGCAAATTAGACAGAAATTCTTCCTGAATCTAAATTGTTTAAATAAATCTAAAAAATCGTGATTTGATTCTGGATTCCCTAAAACATAATCCTGATATAATTGTTTCGCATAAATAAAATTCTCTCCGGCTCGTCTTCTTAAGCTCGAAGGGTTTCCTAAAGCCTTATACTTTACATATTCAATTCCGTGAATTTCCAATAAATCTCTCATGAATTTGGGAGAAAAATAAATTGGATACAAACTCCAATAGCGAATATCGACAACCACATTTACTTTTAATTTTTCTAAGGTTTTTGTGAATTCTTCCGGTTTAACTCCCTTAATATAGGTAGTTTTAATCTTTTTGGTAAACTTCGCTAATTCGTGATGTCGTTTTTCCATATTTTAGGCCTCCATATATTTTGTTAATGGGGGTTGATTGTCCATTATCATTTTAGGAAAATTTTTAATATCGTAATTGGAACAGATATACTCTTTTGAGGGTTTCTGAGTATTAGCATCAGTAGAATACCTTACAGAGATTTCTTTAATGAGCCAACCAGCATCCCCAAGAGCATCTAAATAAAAACCACAATCCTTACCTATGGATAACATAAAATTGAACGGAGAATCAATCATAATATCAATTAAATCGTAATGATCTTCGGGTTTGAAAAGATTCCCATAATATTGTTCTGTCCCTGGAAAAGGAGGATCTGCGTAAACAAGAACTTCTTTCGTTAATCCTTTTTTCGTATGGTAGGCTTTGTAAAATCTACGATAAACTACTCGAAAATCCAAACACTCAAAGATCACGTATCTTATTCTTTTAGGTAAATCTGGATTTAATTCTGTTAATATACCACAATCGTTATTAGAAATTGGTCTAGTTGTTTTTCCTAGATTCGATTTAAAATTACCCTCAGTTTGAACGCTCCTTTTTCCAACAAAACCTCTAAAACTTCTTTTAGCACTATCAATATATTGTTTCTTGCTCGTAGTTTCTGGGACCAAACCTCTAAAATTTAGTTGAGAAGCATAAGAAAGTTTAATCTTATAAAAAAATTGAATTGCCTGTTCGATCATATCGTCAGGAGTTAAAACCCCAGCATTAAGTAATTCGTAAAGATATCGAGAAACTATCGTATAAGGTCCCTTTTTCCTTCTCTCTTCAAACTCCTTGAAATATTTTTTAATAACAATAAAATAGTTTACAAATTCGGGATTAAGCTCGTTTAAGCATTCGTAATGATTCGCTTTAGGTTTATTAAGCTCGTAAATACCACTACCCATAAATAAACTTAAAAAATATTCGTGATAAAGCGTATTATTTAAAAGAGGCTTTCTGGTTCTAAAATTCCCTCCTATCTGACTAATCCCGGATTTTAACATAATTTAGTTTGGACCTCCATTTTTATATATTTAGTTTTAACAGTAGTGAATCTGGAGAGTTCGTTAATTAATTTCTTAACTTTCAATGGCGACGGTTCAGGGAGACCACAATTTTTTGTATCGTACCCGATATAAACTCGTTCTGGATTTAATTCTTGAATCCATCCTAAAAGGACCGAAAAGTTAAACTCTAAAATAGGTTCTATGGTTACAAACTTTCTTGGAAAATCTAATTTCTCAAACGAATGTACTCTTTCGTATGTAAATGGTGCTTTTGAGATTTCCTTGTAGTAAATATCAGATTCTAAAGTTATTCCCAAAATTACATTAACAGGAAAGATGAATTTATGGAAGAAACTTGGGTTTTTTGTTTGAAAGAAGAATGTTCTATCTGGGTATTTTTCGATCTTTTTGAGGATTTTTAGCATATTTGGATATTCGATAAATGAAATATCTCCTGAAGATCCAACCCAAATAAATTGATCTTCCTTGGTTGATGGTGGTTCTTTATCTAATCTTTCGGGATGAAAATGAGGAATATAATCGTAACACATTTGACAACCTCGTTTCTTTCCGTTTTTATCTATTCCCGGTTTTTGTCTCTTCATTTGACGTTGGAAACTAGGAAGACAATATTCACATCGGAATCTACACCCAACAAATATATTCCATGGAATAGCTTCTTTATACATATTACTTTCTTTTGGCATTTTTAAGCTCCTTTTTAATTTGTTTTAATTTTTTAAGAACTTCTAATGTTTCCCCCATATCTTCATATTCATCAATTAGAGGATTCTCTGGTTTCT
>DATKTW010000137.1:0-3399 GCA_035530895.1 Candidatus Nanopelagicaceae bacterium | reverse complement strand
TTTTGACAACTTTAAATTTACTGAAAATCAAAGAGATCTACTATGAATTTTTTAAATTGCTAATTAATTAAAATTTTTAGTTTTTTTCGTAAAAATTTTATATATTATTGCGTTCTATTAAAATTTATAATAAATATAGGATTTTGATTACAAAATAGAGATGTTGATAAATAATGGATATAAATAGAGTAGAGATTGAAGATACTTTTTGCGAAGCTTTTGGAGCGGTTTTTACCAGAATTTTAGTAACAGCTATAAATGAGAAATGGGTAAAAATTGCTGGTCAAATCGCAACAGGTTACGGAACATCAACAATCCACTGTGATTCAGAGGCTGGAGTCGATGTATATGTCCCAGCAGATAAAACTCCAGATAATCGTCCAGGAGTTGCCTTGATGTTTTTTAAAACTAAAAAAGATAAGATGGATCAAGTTTTGCTTAACAGAATAGGGCAATGTATATTAACTTGCCCAACTACAGCTTGTTTTGACGCTTTAAATATTTCTCTCAACCCGGAAAAAGATTTTGAAATCAAGACGGGGTATAAACTAAAATTTTTTGGAGATAAATTTGAGGAAAAAATTGAAGGATTCTATCCATTCGAAGCGTGGAAAATCCCTGTTATGGATGGGGAATTTAAAGTACAGAGTGTTTTCAAAGTCGGAAAAGGAATCGCTGGAGGTAATTTCTTGATATATGGTGAAACACAAAAAGCCACATTAGAAGCTGCTGAGAAAGCAATTGAAGCTATTAAAGATTTAGAAAATATTATCGCTCCCTTTCCAGGTGGAATAGCGCGTTCAGGTTCTAAAGTCGGCTCAGTATACAGTTTTTTAAACGCATCAACAAATGATCCCTTATGTCCGACTCTCCGACAGAAAATTGACAACTCCCTATTAGGAGAAAAAGATAATTGTGTATATGAAATAATACTTGATGGTGCATCCGAGGAAATCATCAAAGAAGCAATGAAATTAGGTATTCAGGCTGCCGTTCAAGTTCCTGGCATTAATAAAATTAGTGCAGGCAATTACGGAGGGAAATTAGGAAAGTTTCAATATCGACTTCACGATGTTTTAGCTTAAACACTAGTTAAGAAAGAAATTTAAAGTTAAAGATAAGAAAATTTTTTCTATTTTAACTTTCTTTTTATTTTTCTTTGTGGTTCCTTAGAGGGTGGTTCAACTTCTTGTACTTCAACTTTCTCAATGTCTTCTTCTACGTCTTTTTTTCTTGAAGGAATTGGCTTCACTTTTTTTGCAGGTTTTTGTGGAGCTGATTTTTTAGAAGGTGCTTCTTTTAAATCTACAGATTTAGTCTTAAATTTCTTGTATAATATACCCACTCCCGCTAACACGCCAAGTATAATTCCAATGAAAAAACTAATCCAAGGCAGAATAGGTGATAATAAATCAGGCAATACATTGATTTCTTGAGGGGCTAAGCCAAAATCTGAAATAAGGTATGTTGTAGCGTCATCAATATCAGTTACGGAGATGTAAGCGTACCAAATACCAGTTATTAATTCCTCAGTACGAATTGTTATGCTCATACCAGGCGTATAACCTCTTGTAATATTATACCAATTGTCTTCAGCGTCTAATAGTGCTACTGTAATATAAGCAATTGTGTTTTCAACATCGGTAACATCAAACCTAAAAATTAAATCCTCACCATAATTCACAGTTATACTTTGGTTCATGCTCAATCCGTTTACAGAATAGCTTAAAATATTGGGAGGATTATTTTTGATGGTTATAGATGTAATATAGGAGCCTATTCCATTATATTGGTCTTCAACTTCGATATGTATCTGATATATGCCTACGGGTTTGTCAGTAGCTACCGAAAAAGTAGTTGAAAAAGTCCAGTTATCATGGTTTGTTAATTCAATTGGAGCTAACATTTCCCCAGTAGATGTTTGGATTACCATGGAAACGGTTAGATTTTCGGGAAGTGTATTTAGATCTTGGTCTGTTGCATTTAATATTACTCTGCAATCTTCTGCTCTTTTTAAGGGATCTTTAGAAAATTTAACTGAAGGCACTGAAATTTCAGGTAAAGTATTCAAAACTCTAAAAGGTAGATACGCAGCTTCTATAGTTCCGTTTGTAACATCAGTCATGTTAAGTTTAATATAATAGATTTTATTTGAGAATTCAAATCTATCATCAATGAGAATAGAGGTTTGGAAAAGGTTATTACCAATGTCAAATAGATTGTTTTGTAGAGTCTCGTTATCATTGTCAACTATCGACACATTCCAATTAAAAACATATGGTTGAGGGTAATTACTTACAACTAATTCAGCATAAAGCGTATCACCCCTATTATATTCTTTTTTGTCAAGGGATATGAAATAATTAGTCGTAATTGTAAAGTTAGTTATTGGGATTGAGGAACTAAGAAGAGAATCTGATACATTGTATATCAGAAAGCTTACATTTTGAACCCCTAATGGAGCGTTATACTCCGGTTTAAAAGTATAAGTAAAATTTTCTCCACCGACACTTACCATATTAAAATCATCTACAACTCCGTTTGAATAATGAATTTGCATGACAGTATAATTAGAGTTGGCGAAATTTGAAGCATTTATGTTAAATTTAACAGATTCGAATAATCTATATATCATCGACGCATTTTGAGACACATCCGAGTAATTTAAAGGGGGGCTCCCGTTTGCAGCGGTTTTCAATTCAGGATTGTTCTTAAAATCTACTAAGAATTTATCGTTATCGTTGTCTAATGTTGTTATGTTGTTTACATTAATTGAAATTGCCCAGATACTCAGAATTATTGAGAATAGAGTAAGAGCAAATATTACATTTTTAATAAATCGCTTTCGTTTAATCATTATAAATCATCTTCTTAACATTTTATTCTTTATCTCTTTGTTTTTATATACTAGAATAATGCATATAGGAATTAAAATCGGAAGAACATAAAATATTACTAAATTAATTGACGAAAGTTCCATCTGTACTTCAAAGTAGTATTTAACAATAGGCTCATCCAAACTATCTTTTATTTCAAAAGTATAAGATTTTTTTCCAAAGTCATAAGGATTTATGCTAGGAATTACTTCAGCTACGATTCTATTGATACCTGGTCCTAAACCTTTTAGATTAGTCTCAACTGGAACTCCGTTTACATAGAGTATAAACGGTTCTGAAACATCGTGGTTATTCTGTATAATTAAAATAAAATGAGCTACACTACCTTGCAATATTGTTTCTGGAAAAGAAGCGCTTAAAATTTCGAATTTCTTTATTATCTCAACATTAAATTGTTTACTATAAAAAACCGTATTTCCCTTGGAAATGTTCATAGTGAGATGCACTATATGAGTTTCTGTATCTGTATAATCCAAATTGTAATAGGCCGTTTTAATTTCAT
>DATKTW010000136.1:0-2688 GCA_035530895.1 Candidatus Nanopelagicaceae bacterium | reverse complement strand
TAATTTAGACTCATTGACAGGTATTGAAATAGCCGCCGCTTTGGAAAAATTCCAGAGTGAATACATAAAAACAGAAGGATATAATAGTGTTCTAAAAAATGTAAACACGATGACAACCATGTTAAAATCAAAAACGTATGTGCTTAGTCAATCCGAACGAGATGATCTTAAAATGAAAATGAATTTCTGGCGCCAGAAATTTGAAATATAATTAACTTTTTTCTTATACCTTAACTTTTTTAATGAATTTGGTAATTTTTAACAGATTTAATATTTAATAAAATAATTCTTATTCGATTTTTCCTTATTGTTTTCATGGTACAAAACTTAATCACCATAGAGACTGGGAAGATTAACGAGTATTTATATCATATAGATGTGAAGGCTTATGGAGCTCCCCGAATGCTTTCCGTTTTCGTTGCTCAATTTGATGACTCAAGTGTATTAATTGACTGTGGTTCTTCTTTAGATACGAAAAAGCTCGTTAGAATTTTAAAAAAATTGAATATCGATTTAACCTCATTCAAATATCTCACTACAACGCACCATCACTTCGATCATGTTGGTGGACTATGGCAGCTTTACGAGATTTTAAAGGATCTCAACCCCGAAGTTAAAATCCTTACAAACCAAAAAACTAAAGAACTACTTAACAATTACGAAGAGCATTTAGCTCGTGGAAAGCGGACTTATGGAAATTTAATAGGTTCGATGAAACCTATTGAGGAAAGTGCATTTCAAATGGTAGAACCTAGCATAAACTTCAATTCAGAAGCAAATAAACTCGATTTTATAGATTCATTTACGATTAATGGTTCAGAAGTTAAATTGGGTATTTTAAAAACTCCAGGACACACTCCAGACCACCAATGTCCTATATTTGTTAAAGATAATTTAATTGACTTTATACAATTTGGAGAAAGCGTGGGGACAATTTACCATTCTTCAGAATTAATAACCATGCCAACATCTATGCCGATTTATTATAATCACGAAGAATACATGACGACTTTAAGAAACCTTAAGAACTTATTTCCCACCAGAGCGGGTTTTGGCCATTTTGGAGTTGTTAATGGAAAGGAAAATGTTCGAAAACTGCTATTAGAGCACGAAGCTTTTTTAAAAGATTTTAGGAAAGCGATAATTAAATTTTACGGTAAAAACCCAGAAACGAGATATGTCGTCGAGCAAGTAATGCCAATGTTAATCCCAAGAACCGATTTATCAATTGAGGATAATCCCGTTTTTAATGGTATTGCATTAGGTTTGGTATACGGGATGATGATGGATCTAGGATACCGCAATGAATGATTTTATTGTTTTTCAAAAAATTCTAATTTGTAATATACGTAATATCTTATAATGGAAGAAAGAAATTTCGAAAATTTTGATGTATGCGTTGTAGGTGCAAGCATTGCTGGAAATTATTTAGCTTATTTATTGTCTAAATCAAACATTAAAATTGTTGTTATCGAGGAACACCAAGATATTGGTTTACCGTTTCAATGTGCTGGAATTATTTCTCAAAAATTAGATCAATTAATAAAGCTTCCTGAAGAGATCGTAGTAAATCGAGTTAAGACGGCAAAAATCTTTAACCCATTGGGAAATTCCATTAAATTATCTGGTAACGAACACCCCTATGTAATTGATAGAATTGCTTTAGATCGCTTATTTTACGGTAAGAATAAAAACGCTACAAATGTAACTTATTATCTTGGCGAAAGGTTTAAATCGTTTAAATATAGCATAGAAAATGACCAGAAATGCGTGCTAATTGATACTTCTAAAAGATTGATAAAGGCAAAGATGCTTATCGGGTGTGACGGACCGTTAACATCGGTAGGAAAACATTTAAAAGTGAAGAATAAGGTTCTTTATGCCACTCAAATTAGAATTAAAGGTAATTTTCACGAAAAAGAAGCAGTCCTATATTTTCACCCTCTATGGAAACAACTGTTTGGGTGGATTGTACCCGAGGGTAATAATATTTACCGAATCGGCATAGCATCCTCTAAAAATGTAAAAGAATGTTTCCTTATTTATTTAAAGAAGCTAGGCATTGATATCAACAATAAGATAGATCAGCAAGGAGGGATTATCCCGTACGGAATTATGAATAAAAGTGCTTTTAACAACGTTTTATTGTTAGGAGATGCAGCAGGGCAAGTTAAAGCTACAACAGGAGGAGGCATTGTCATGCTATTGACTGCAGCGAAGTATGCTTCTAATTGTGTTAGACTTAGCATCAGACAGAATAACTTTTCAAAAAGATTTATTAAAAAGCATTATGAAAAGCCATGTTTGAAAGCAATTGGTAAAGAATTAAAGCTTCATTACGTTATAAGGCTTATTTTAGAAAGACTATCAAACAACGATTTTGAAATATTCTTTAAAATAATAAAAGAAAATAAAATTGAGCACATTATATCTCTCTATGGAGATATGGATTTTCCAAAAGATTTAATTTTCAAGCTAATAAAAAATCCCCTAGTTTTTACCTTCATAATCAAATTTTCGTTAAAAAACCCAAATATTTTTATCATGCTATTGAAGATTTTATTTAGATGAAATATAGTAGATATTAGCAATTTTAAATTTCTAATTAAATTTTTAAAAAAGAATCCAATTATCTTATTTAATAAATAATATTAAAAAACTTTTTAATGAGAAATATGAATTGTAGAG
>DATKTW010000135.1:0-3194 GCA_035530895.1 Candidatus Nanopelagicaceae bacterium | reverse complement strand
CCCTTAGCAGAAATTATTATCCTTTGTATACCTTTAGATATGAACACAAAAAACTATTTTTCAAGAAAACAATTAGAAAACATGCCAAAAAAACCAATAATCCTAAATCCTTCAGGAAGAATTGATTTAATAGATTTAAATTTAATGGCAGAAATGATTTCAAAAAAATTTGTAAACGGTTATGCTTGTGATGAAATGACTGAACATTGGATTAAAGAAAGTGATAGATGTTATTTTACTAATCATATTGCAACAAGAGAACCTAAAATTCAAAACAAAAAGATGTTTGCTATTTTAAAAGCTTACAATAAACTAGAAAAAGAATTGAATAAAAATAAGTAGTTGGGAGCCTCGCGATAGGAAAAACGCCAAACCAACCACGAGGACTCCTCAAATTATTGGTTAGGGGTGAGCCTTCCCATCTTTTTTTGTTGAGTCTTTTGTAATAATCTTGTAATCATTATAGTATTTAAACTTTTTGCTATCTATGTTCATACATGAGTACAAATGAAAAAAATGTATAAAAAATATAAATCAATAGGAACAAGACAAATCCCTTTTCACATAGGCGACAAAGTAAAATATGCTTATAGAAAAGAAAAACTTTTTGAAATAAAGGATATGCAAAATAAAACTTTAGGAATAGATTTTTGTGGTTTTAGATATTACAGAATAAAAGAAATCAATAAATCTTTAACCGAATCCGAAATATTAAACGTTCACGAATCTTATCTAACAAAAGTCTCTAAAGAAGAAGCAATGGCAATAATGATTTAAAATGGAATAACCAAGAATCGAACTTGGATCAGATTATAAACTTTTTTTTATTTTCTTCCAACTGAGATGATTTTTATCTAAAATTATAATTTTAATTTTATTCTGTTTACAAACAGATTCAATTTTAATTTTATCTTTTTTAATTAAATAATCATTCTTAGGGTCAAGGTAAACATCATAATCTATAAGATAAAAATCAGGAAAATATTTTCTGTTATTACTTTGTGAGTCAACCCATCGGATAAATTTAGGCCTAATCCAATTTATATTATATTTATCTAATTCTTTAGCAACTTTAACCTCGTAAGAAGAATCTAAATTTACGATTAACCCATCTTTTTGTCGATATTTAACAACCTTTTTACGAAATCTCCCTGAAATAGGGCTAAGTTTAGCCATTTTTCTAAAATGTTCTTTAGGAATTCTTTTTCCAATTATTTTCATTCTTTTAGATACTTCAACTTTCTTTTGAGGATTAGAATCCCACCATTGTTTCATTTTCAAGGATATTTTTTTCTTATATTCTTTAGAATTATAATTAAAAGATAATTTTTTTCTTTGTGACACACTCCATTTTTTGCCTTGCATAGCGACAGATATTTTTAATTTTATTCCCTCTGTATGTTTTCTGCTATTAGAACAAGGCCTACAACAATATTTTTTATGTAAACCAAAATCATATTGATGTTTAGTTAATTTTAATTCAAATTTTTTAGAACATTTAAGGCATAAAAAAGTAAAATTTTTTCTTTTATTTTGAAAACTTATAGCTATTTTTTTCCATATTTTTTTAAGATTTGGATTCATACTACAATTTCTAACATGACTAGAAAAAGATCTACTTGATAAATTTAATTCTTTATTATTTTTATTACAATATTTACAAATCGACATAATAATATTAACCTAAGTTAGATTTATAAATGACAGTAATGGGATTCGAACCCATGCTACAAAATCCCAAATTTTGGGTGCTTACCAAACTACACTATACCATCAAAAAAATATGAGTCTAGGCAGAATTGAACTGCCATCACAAGGTTAAGAGCCAAGTATTCTACCATTAAACTATAGACCCAAAAACGCCCAGGATAGGAATTGAACCTACAACCTCTCCCTTAACAGGGGATTGCTCAACCTGTTGAGCTACCTAGGCATTACGAATTGGAAGGGAATCGAACCCTCTTAACACAGGTTAAAAGCCTGCCGCAAAACCATTCTGCCACCAATCCAAAAGTGGAAACGATCAGATTTGAACTGACGATCTACGAGATATAAGCTCGTTGCATTAACCAACTATGCTACGCTTCCAAAATGGGAGCCGTTAGAATCGAACTAACTTACACTTGCTCATCGGGCAAGTCGCCAACCATTAGCGTTGACTCCCAAAATAACGAGGTTACTCGGAATCGAACCGAGAACAAAAAGTTAGAAGCTTTTTATGTTTATCCATTACACCATAACCCCAAAACGAGCTTAGAAGAATTTGAATCTTCACTTCAGAGTCCGAAGTTCTGTGTGCTATCCTGGTTACACTATAAGCCCAATTACGCGTAGACGAAATCGAATCGCCATCACTTCGATGTAAGCGAAGTATTCTAACCATTGAAACATACGCGTATAATGCCCTTGGTGGGATTCGAACCCACGATCTTTCGGTTGAAAGCCGAATATCCTTGACCGTCTAGACGACAAGGGCAAAATGGAGTCAACCAGAATTGAACTGATAACAATCGTTTTGGAGACGAATATTTTACCATTAAACTATGACTCCATAAAAATAGAACGCCCCAGTCGGGAATTGAACCCGATCCATTACCTTGACAGGGTAATATCCTACCATTAGAACACAAGTGCAAAAGATGAGTATAGGAATTGAACCTATTTAACAAGGGTTGCAACCAAGCACATAACCAATCTGTCAACTCACCAAACGCCAACAGCAGGGTTCGAACCTGCGCGAGTTTTACCTCTCTCCCTCTCAAGGGGAGTGCCTTTAACCAGACTCAGCCATGTTGGCATTAACGCTAAGGGTAAGATTCGAACTCACGGATCTTTCGACCTCTTGGTTAGCAACCAAGTGCAATAGACCTCTCTGCCACCTCAGCTTTAAAGGGCAATAGAAGAGAATCGAACTCTTTCTTCCAGAATCACAACCTGACGTGCTAAAACCATTACACTACAACCGCCATTAATTGGAGCTGACGAGATTCGAACTCGCGGCCTTTTCGATGCAAACGAAATATTCTACCCCTGAACTACAACCCCAATAAAAAATTTATAAGACTGATAGCCGATGCCCAGATTCGAACTGAGAATCTCTTGCGTACAAAGCAATTGCAATACCAGTCATGCTCCATCGGCTTAGTTTGTAAAACTTTACGCGATGGTTGTCGTGCAACTGCACGCATCAGAAT
>DATKTW010000134.1:0-62300 GCA_035530895.1 Candidatus Nanopelagicaceae bacterium | reverse complement strand
CTCCCCGGATTGATTAATAGCGTATTGTAAGGTGTTCCTTTAATAAGTGGTTGATGGGTATGCCCAAAAATAAGAATATGGATATTATGCTCTTTAAAAAAAACTTCCGTATTCTCAGGTTTGTTGTGAATTATTCCGAGGGAGTATTTACCAACTTCAAATTTTATAAAATTCATAAGTCCCGTTATTTTGTCTGACTCTCCTCGTACGCATCGGACTGGAGCGATGTTTTCCATATCGTCAAGAAAAAATGATTCACAAACATCTCCAGCATGAATAATTTCATCAACATCTTTGAAAGTTTCCTCTAATTGATTCAATAATTTATAATATAATTCATTTTTATCAGTATTGGTAAAATGTGTGTCAGAAATGATTCCAAATTTAGCCATTTCTTTTCTAATACTCACTATAATATTATTACTCCAACAAAAAAAATAATTAATCCAAATAAAAAATCCATCATAATTCTAACAACAGTTTCTAACGAATTTTCTCCGATATTTTCATCACGGGCAAAATACTTTTTAAACTCTTTCCAACCTATTGATAAACTCTCTTTAATTCGAGAAAATTGCCAAATAAAAAGTATTACTCCTATTATCAATAAAGGAATGTAAACATAGAAGGTCATAAACGAAAAATCAAAACCGTTTATATAGTTCCAAATCGAATGAGATGATATAATATTGTTAATAGTATGGGCAAAAATTACTGGAAATATCCAATGTCTTCTTAAAACGACCATAGCAAGAATAATTCCTACTAAGAAAGTTTGTAAAAACCAAATAATCGGAAAAATAATTGGAAATCCAGATGAAGACGGGTTAAATATATAAGCAAAATGTCCTAAACCGAAGAAAAAGGAAGTTATGATCACCGCAGACATTTTATTAAAGTAATCACTTCCTCTGTTAGTTAAAAAGCCTCTTGTTAATGATTCTTCGTAAATCCCAACACATAGAGATATCAAAACAACTGATAGAAGAAAAATTGAGTAATTCTCAGTAAAATAAGAATTATAACCTGCTCCTGCGGATTCTACTGCCGTGGAAGCATAAGAAAGCATTTCAGGTACTAGGAGATAAGTCAAAAAATCTAATGGTATGAAAATTAAAACAAGCAATAATATACCGTATAAGAGTTGAAATTTAAAATTACTTTTTGTTATTTTAAACAGATTAAGAAAATTTCTTGAAGGACTAATGTCTTCCTCTAATATCAATATTTTTCTCTGCTTTTCCATTATAAAATTAGCCAAATAAAGGAATAAAGGTATGGTAACGACTATAGAAGCTGCTCTTAATAAATAATAAAGAGGTTCAAAAATCACGGAATTACTATCAATCAAAAATGGCAACAGAAAAGTAGGAATTAACATGAAAATAAAAATGCCAAAAAAGATTATCAATGCTTCAAATAGATAATAAAATCGTTGCCTTAATATCGTTTTTAGAGGACTTTCAAGTCTTCCCATGATTTATATTTACCAACATGTTTTATGAATAAAAGATAGTTATATCGAAATATTTTAAATTTTTTTATTTGTATTTGTATTGCCCAAAAAAGTTTTTAATTCATTTCTCCTTGGAATTCCATTTCTCGCACCTAATTTTTGGATACAATTGCCAGCTATAAAATTGCCAATTTTTACATTATTTTTTAGGTGTTCAAATTTTAGGTTTAAATTTTTAACTAAACCATAAATGAAACCTGCAGAAAAAGCGTCACCAGCTCCAGTTGTATCTATTACTTTTTCTAATTTTAACGGTTGTATAAGCTCATCGTGCGTGGTAGTTAATAAGAATGCCCCTTTTTCGCCAAGTGTAATAACAATAACTTTCATTCCTAAAGCAAATAATGAAGCTGAACTTTCTCTAATTGAATCTTCACTTAAATCATTTTCTTTGAAATTAAAAAGAGTTTTGAATTCTTTTTGAGAGAGTATTAATATGTCGATTTTCTCTAATAAGTTTTTGATGTAGTCGAAACCTTGGTCTATGATCAACATGCCTGGGTTCAAAATCACAGGTATATTAAGGTTTCTACCTATTTTTGCTGCGTGTAATAAGGGTTCTATATTTTGTAAGCTACTTAAAAAGATTAATTTAGTGGCTGCAATCTCTTCTTCTAAAAGATCGTTTTTAGATAGATAATTAGCGGCACCACTATGAGCATATATCCTCCTTTCTCCCTTTTCATTTAAAGCGATATAAGCAGACCCTGTTTTATAGCTATCTGAGTATTTAATTAACCTAGTTTTAACTGATGCTTCTTTAAAATCATTAATTATTTTATTACCGAAGATATCATTTTGCCCCAATTTTCCGATGAAAGCTGCTGATAAGCCCATTTTCCCACAAGCGTAAGCAGTATTCGCTGCAGCCCCACCAGATAATATTGTTAAGTCTGATACAAATACTTCGTCATCATCATATGGATGTCTTACTACTTGAGCTATCATGTCAACAAGTGCAGCCCCAATACAAATTACATCGAATATTTTAACCACTTCACTCCTAAATTATGTCTTTTTGATCGTAATTAAAGGATCCAAATTCAGACTTTATTTCGAGTAAATTCTGGTGTTTTGATGGTGAATTTTGGCAGTAACCGATAATTTTCGACTCTACATTGTATTTTTTGCTGATTTTGATTATATCTTGAGCTGTAGTTTCATCACAAAAAATTTCCATCCGATGACCCATATTAAACACCTGAAACATCTCTTTCCATTGAGTTTCCGAAGAGCTTTGAATAATTTCAAATATTTTAGGTATTTGAAACAGATTGTTTTTTGTGTATTTAATTCCTTTACCATAGTTCAAGATTTTTGTTTGACCTCCTCCCGTGTTGTGGATTATTCCGTGAATTTCCTTCCGATGGTTTTTTAGTACATCTAAGATTATTGGGGCATAAGTTCTAGTTGGAGACAAAAGTGCTTTTCCTATTGTTAGACTTGAATCTTTAATTTTATCAGAAAGTAAGTGATTTCCGAAAAAAACTAATTGTTCTTCAAGAGATTGGTCATAACACTCAGGATATTTCGAGTAATATTCGTGCGATAGAACTCCGTGTCGGGCAAGCGTTAAACCGTTGCTACCTATACCGCTATTAAATTCTTCTTCATATGTTGCTTTTCCAGAGCTAGCTAAACCGATGATTACATCGTTATTGGAAATTTTGCTTAAATCGATAACATCTTTTTTCTTCAAACTAGTGAACGCTGATGCGTCGATTATAAGAGTTTTTACGACATCTCCGACATCAGCGGTTTCACCACCACATACTACAGTATTTAAACCCAATTCAGACAACTTTTTACTATAGGAATAGTATTCTTGGATTATGGTATTAATAATCTCGCCATCAATGTACCTGCTATTTCGACCGATATTATTGGAAATGAAATAATCACCTGTCGCCCCAACGCAGAGCATATCGTCAATATTCATAACAATTGCGTCTTGTACAATTCCACTAAAAACGGATATGTCTTCTAGCTCTTTATAATACATATAAGCGAGGCTAGATTTAGTCCCCGCTCCATCGGAATGAAAAACTGAACAAGAATCCGCTTTTTTCCTCACATCTTGAACGATTTTACAAAAAGATCCGGGGTATAATCCTTTATCAAAAAGTTGAATTGCTTTATGGACGTCTTCCTTTTTAGAAGAAACACCTAATTGAGAATAAATATCTTTATGGTTAGACATTTTTATAACGCGTATTTATTTTTAAGAACATTTAGAAGATTTTCTGTTTGTTCAAGAGCTTTCCCTATGTACTTGTGAGGATCTAATAATTCGTCAATCTCGTTTTTAGAAAGGAGTTCTTGAATTTTTGGATTTTTATATAAAATTTCTTTAATTAATATTTTTTCTTTTTTTGCTTTAATAGCTGCCTTCCTTAAAATTTCATGTCCTTCTTGCCTACCGACACCTTTTTTAACCAGATTAACCATAACTTTTTCGAAGAGAATCGCTCCTTTAGTAAGATTTAAATTTTCTTCTATTTTAAATTCGTCAAATTCGACCCCTAGGATAATATCCGTTAATTGATTTATCATAAAGTCTAAAAGTATGAAGTTCTCTGAGAAAATTATTCTTTCATTCGCAGAATTCGTTAAGTCTCTCTCATCTTCTAAAATTATATTATCTAAAGCGGGAATTACGTTAGACTTCAACAATCGGGCTAAACTACAGATTCTCTCAGATTTATGAGGATTTCTTTTGTGGGGCATTGTCGAACTGCCAACTTGACTCTTCTTAAAAGGTTCAAACATTTCAGCTATTTCATTCCTTTGAAGTATTCTAATTTGCGTTGAAATTTTAGCAAGAGATTGTCCTATTAATGTTGTTATAAAAATTACCTCAGCGTGACGATCTCTTTGAATTATTTGGTTTGCTATTAACGGCGGATGTAAATCGAGCTCTTTAGTTACTATTTTTTGTATTTCTATACCTTTTTCTCCAAAGCTTGCCATAGTTCCTACTGCACCAGACATTTTACCGAATGTGATCCGATTAAGCGTTTCTTTTAATCTATCTATATGCCTATCTAATTCATATGCCCATACACCAAATCTCATCCCATATGTTGTTGGAATAGCATGTTGTCCGTGAGTTCTTCCTATACAAACGAGGTTTTTTTTATCATCAATTACTTTGATTAAGGCTATAAGTAGGTTCTTCAAAGATTTTATAATGTGCGAGATCGCTTCTTTTAATTGAAGTGCTGTTGCTGTGTCTTCTATATCATAGCTGGTTGCCCCTAAATGAATGTATTTTCCGGCGTCTCCCTCGCATTGTTCAGATAAAGCTTTTACCATAGCCATTAAATCATGATGTATTTCTCTATCTATTTCTTTGACACGATTTAAATTTACATAATGCAAATTAGCTTTTTTAAATATCTCATCCGCTGCGTCTTGAGGAATGTTCCCTAATTTAGCGTGAGCTTTAGCTAATACCGCTTCAACTTTTAACCAGTTGTCTAATTTTTTTTCTTCAGTAAAGATGTCTGCTATTTCAGTTCGATAACGAGTTTCAACGGGATTGATAAATTTATGATCCATAGCTATCTAACTCTTTTATCATCTCTATAATTGAAATAATCTATGATCAAATATTATACTTTTTTTAAATTGTTATTAAAAAGCAAATATTTCAGTAAAAAATATCTCGCTGATTGTATCGTAGAATGAGAAGTAACAAAAATAGAATTTAATTCTGATGACCTGTACGCCTAGCTGCGATTTGACCAACTTTTCTACCTGGAGGAGCATTTCTAGAAGTGGTTGTTGGTTTATGAGGGCTTTGCTTTGCACCACCGCCATATGGGTGACTAGCAGCAACCATTGCAACTCCCCTAACGACCGGCCATTTCTTTGCTTTAGAGCGGTAGGCGTGGTGTGCGTTTCCTGCTTTCAGGAAAGGTTTATCTACTCTACCTCCACCTGCAACTACTCCTACAGTGCAAAGGCAATTTTCATTAAACCATTTAGTTTTTTTTGATCGAAATAGTAATTCAATATTTTTTCCAGATTTGTTTCTAACGATAGCAGCAACTCCAGATGCTCTCGCGAATTTACCTCCATCTTGTGGAGAACCTTCGATGTTGAATACAAGCGTTCCTATTGGCATTTTTCTAACAGGGAGGATATTTCCTACTTTTACTTCTTGCCCGTATCCTGTTTTTGATTGGATAAATTCTTGTCCTTCATATATTCCTTCTGGAGGTAACCATAAACTTTTTTCCCCATCTTCGTACCTAATTTTAGCTATTGGAGCACCTCTACCTGGAGCGTGAACGAATTCAATCACTTTAAATTTTAACAATTTTTCATCTTTCTTGAAGGGACGATATTTTACCTCTCCTACATGTCGATGACTTGGAGATCGCGCCCATAAATGGCCGTATCCTTTTCTTTGAGCTAATATACGCTTACCCATAAAGATCACTTACTATATCGAATTAGTATAAATTAATTAATAAAAGTATAAATTTTTTATTATTTTAGATAGAATTTATTAATTCTTAAGATTAAAATATGGAATTAGATTAGAGTTTATTATTTCTTAAAAGCTCGTCAATATTATAGTTAAATGCAATTGGAATTTCTCTTTCTATAAATTCACCTGCAATATTAGTCAACAATAAATTTTTAATTTCTGTTGAATCACTAGTCTGCCCTAGCACCCATCCTAATTTAACATATCCGACTTCAGGTAATAGATTTTTTCCAGGTATGACACCTAAATTTTGAAGCTCTCTTCCTGTAGAATAGACATTCATTCCAACAAAACCATGAATTGTCTGTGTAGTCATGAGAATAGTTATATTTTCTTGTATTGCTCTTTCTATGGAATCATAGATAGAGGTACTCACATGACCAAGACCAGTTCCAGCAAATACTATACCTTTATAACCCTTATCTATATAAAATTCAATTTGTTCATTTTCTATTCCAGGATATGAATAAATAAGAGCTATTTTCCTCTCATAATTCGTTTTGATTGTAGTTTCAGATCGATTTCGTTTTCGGTAATTATTTTTAAATGTTTTAATCTTCCTGTCCTTTACCATTCCTAATGGTATATCATCGATAGTACGAAAAGTATCTCTTACTGAGGAATGCATTTTTCTTACTAGCGTTCCCCTATGAATTAATCCATAATCGTGTGAAGGAGAACCTAGCATAGTTACTACAACCTCAGCGATATCAGAAGTAGCTACAGTAGCAGCGTTTATCAAGTTTAAGGCAGCATCAGAAGAAGGGCGATCGGAGCTTCTTTGACTCCCTGTTAACACAACTGGAATGGACAAATCTTTTAACATGAAAGATAAAGCGGCGCTAGTAAATGTCATAGTATCCGTTCCATGTCCTATAATTACCCCTTCAAAACCAGAATCTACGGCTTGCTTAACTTTTTCTGCTAATTTTTGCCAATATTCAAATTTCATATTTTCTGATAATATCTCGAAAACTACTTCGCAATCAAGATTACAAATTTCTGCTAATTCAGGAACGGAGCTAAATAACTCACTAGGGGTAAAAGAAGGTATAACCGCCCCAGTCGTATAATCTAATCTTGAAGCAACCGTTCCTCCAGTTCCTAATAATTGAAGCTTAGGCAAATTTTTATTATATGGAAATTCTTTTTCCGGAAATTTGTAATTTGCTTCTCTTTGTCCAATTTTTTTTATATTTTGTATATCAGAGACATTTATTCCAACGTTATAGTTGTTTTCTAACTTGATTTCTATAAAATCAGGAGCAGAGTATTCACTTCTTGGCATTACTATTCCTTCTAATTGTGTTTTATTTGTAGTAATTTGAATGATATCCCAGATCTCTATTGTATACTTTTTTAAAATATCTATAGATTTGCCTTTATATCCTTTTAGTTTATTTTCCACTTATTTCATCTCCTTTAATTTGTTCGATATCTGTAACTTCAATTCTTTAGAAACGATCTCACCATCTATTTTTCCCCGTACTTTTTTCATCACTTCTCCCATTAGTGGTCCTATAGATCTCATTTCTCTTTCTTTAATGATTTTTAAGTTTTTTTTTACTATTTCATTAATTATAACTCTTAAATCTTCAAATGAGAGACTTTCAAGATTTAAATTCTCGATTGCTTGTTCTATAGTGAGATTTGGAGAATCTGCTTTCAATCTCATTATATCTTCGATAGCTTCCTTTCCTATTTTTTTATTTTTCAATTCTAGGAAAATTTTTTTATAATCGTCATTAGTTATATTTTCTATTTTTTTTCCTTCTCGGTTAATTGCTTTTGCTGTGTTTAATAATGTTGTTATGACTATTGAAGGTTTTGCAGGGTAAATGTCTATTAAGCTATCAAATAGAGATAACTTCCCTTTAAAAATTAATTTTTTAACAGATCTCTGTTCAACTTTGTATTTTTCAGCATAATCTTCAATTATATCCCAAGGATAATTAGGTAAAATGTTTTGAATTTGTTTAATTTCTTCCGCTGTATTCATTATTGCTTGTGAATCTGTATCAGGATATAAACGTGCTCCACCGTGTAATTCTCTCAAAAACTCAGTAGTTCCATTCTCAAATGCCTTTCTTGTCTCAGGCGGAACGCCTTTAAAAACATATTTAATTCGATTAATGATTATTTCTGCTGCTTTATTAAGTTCTTTAACAGATCCCAGAACTAAAACAAAACAATCGTTATCTTTCGAATTCAATTTATTTTGAACCTTTTTAATATCTTCTTCAGATAAATTATATTTATCTAAATTTTCGTCAGAATGAATTAACCCCTTTAAACCAGAAATAACTTTCATCTTACTACTTACTTCAGTACCGAATCTATAATCCTCCATTAGCTCTTTTCCAAAAATATCCTTGAAACCTTTAAAATTAAATCCATAGAGTTTTTTTCCTGATTTAATTCCATTTGCAATGAACTTAGATTTAGTCTTTCCCATTAAACTAGTTAAATCTACAGGCTCTTGAGGGATATCATTTTCACTTATTTTTCGATTTTTTAGTTCTTCTTTAATTTCTATTAGTTTGAGCTGACGTGAAATTTCCTGGTTAATTAATTTGGGTATCCAACTCAATTTTTGGACTCCTTTAATTTCAATCCTGGTTCCAGATTTAATGCTTACATTGATATCTTGCCTAATTGAGCCAAGTACTTTTTTTACATTGGTTATCCACAGTAGTAATCCAATTCTTTCAGCACATTCTCTACATTCTTCAGGAGTATTTATATCTGGTTTAGTTGTTACTTCTACTAATGGAATTCCAAGGCGATCTAATCGATAAAAATTAGTTTTATTTTCAGTTTTTATTTTCCTAGCAGCTTCTTCTTCTAAACTTAAGATATCGATTCTGATTTTTTTATTGTTCTTCAACGTTATATATCCATCTGTTCCTAAAATCATCGTGCGTTGAAACCCAGAAGGGACGCTTCCATCAAGATAATTTTTCCTACTTACGTGCATCTCCTCAATAATATTTGCGTAAAGAAGTAAAGCTATTTCTAATGCAATTTTTCTAGCTTCCTCGTTACAGGAAAACGGGGGAGTATCGTCTAACTCATACGTACAAATAACATCGTTGTAACCTTCATAGATGATAGTTTTACCCTTTTTATATTCCGTTAGCATAGCTTTATCAAATGTGCCCATTTCTCCCAAAACGGGTCTCATATATCTCAATGTATTAAAATCTGGCTCCCTAGTTCCTTGAAGTTTACTTGGGCATCTACAAAACAATTTTGTGTCCGTGTCAAGCTGCTGATGAATTTCTAAGCCGCATTTTAATCCCAATTCTTCATAATCGAAATTAAACATAATAAATCATTTAAGAATAATATACTACTACTATGAACTGTTTAATTCATTTTATAATTTTAATATATTGTATGTAAAATCTAAAATTTAGTTCATTAAGCTAGGAAATCAAACTTGTTTTTATTGTCTTTAAGCAGCTGATAAAATGCTTATTAAAATAAACCGAATAAAAGCCATTTTAAAACGAAACGTAAACCTTTATGCTAACAATTCTTTTCGTATATTTCTAAGTAATAGAAAAAATTAATCATTTAAGGTTTTTGAGACATAGCATCCATCAAGAGCATAACCAATCTCATAAAACCAGTCCCTCACACCTATACCACTTATTACAGCTAATTTTTTAGAGTCGAAATCTTCAAGAGCAATTTTTTCAGCATTTTCCATCAGTAGTTTGCCAAATCCGCGATGTTGGAGTTGGGTATTTCGCGGTTTTTTATCTTTAGGAACTAGTTCGCCGACAACTTTAACTTCCCTTACTATCATTGTTTTTCCATCGTTCAATTCGCGTCTATGAACATGTTCTGAAGGTTTCCTTAATCTCAAGTATGCTACAAGATAATCTTCCTTTTTATTTTCATAAGATAGAAATGTTTCTTGTCCATTAGAAGCTTCATAATCATAACGATATAATTTAATATCTTCAAATATATTTTCATCTATAATTTTTGATTTTTTAGCGATTCCATATTCTCGACATCTTATGCAATTACATTTAGAATTAAGTTCATCTAATCTTTTGTGTACTAATTGTCTTAAATTACTTTTTTTGCATCCTGCTTCAATTAGAAACGCAGGAATATCTCTCATAATTCTCTGTATTCTCACATAAGAAGGAATATTTTGTTTTACATTTGATATTAAATCAATCAATTCATCTAATGAATATGGTGTAAATTCACCTTCTTTCCACCAATCGTATAATTTAGTTCCTTTAATTACTAAACAAGGGTAAATTTTTAACATATCTGGGCGATAATCAGGAGAAGAAAAAAGATAATCGAACATCTCTAAATCCTTAGAATAATTAGAACCGGGAAGATTAGGCATAATATGAGCATTAATTTTTAAACCAGCGTCTTTTGCAATCCTTATAGCATTGATACTGTCTTGGGTTGTATGCCCTCTATTCACTTTTTTATAAACATCATCTAGTACTGTTTGAATCCCAATTTCAACCCGTGTAGTTCCATAATTAAGCATCATGTCTACATATGGCTCTGTGCAATAATCAGGTCTAGTTTCAATTGTCAATCCTATTAGTCTCCTTTTTGATTTTTCTGCAATTTTTTTTATTTCCTCTAAATTATCAGTTCTCCTCTCTACGATCCCTTCGTATGCTCCTTTGATGAATTCTTCTTGATAATCGACAGGTGAGGATAAGAAAGTCCCTCCCATGCAAATAAGCTCGATTTTATCTACAACATGGCCAATTGCCTCTAAATCTCTGATTCTACTCTGTACTTGTTCATAGGGGTCATAATTATTATGGATAGATCTCATCGCAGCCGGTTCATGACCTGTGTACGATTGAGCAACCTTTTGATTTGGTTGAGACTCTTGCCCTGGACAGTAAACACAATTTCCGGGACAAGGAAGAGGTTTTGTCATTATTGCAATAACAGAAACGCCTGAAATAGTTCTCGTAATTCTTCTTTTTAAGAGTTGATTAATAACTCTTAATTCTTCTTCGTCAGCATGATGTAAGATTTGAGCGTTTTTAATAACTTTATGAAAATTATACTTCTTTCCAAATTTCCCTTTTAAGTTCGTGATTTTCTGCTGGGGAAAGTTCGGATGAATCATTAAATAGTCAATAATTTCTCTTGAAATCTTTTTGATTGTTTCTGAATCTGTTAACTCATTCATTCTATATGATATATTATGCAAAGTGTGAAAAAAATGCTTTTCTTTTTGGTTTCATAAATAGATTTATTATATTAAGTTTTTCTTTCCTGCAAAATCTCTCTCATAATTCCCAAAATCTTTGATTTCTGTTAAAGATTTTAAACTAAAAATAGGTCCATCATTACAAACTAATAATCCAATAGGATCTAAAACACATAATCCACATAATCCACATCCGCACCTCATAATTCTTTCAAGGCTCGCGTACATTTCAATTTTTTTCTCTTCGCAAAGTTGGAGGATTTTATGCATCATTATTTCAGGACCACACGTAAAAACAACACTGTTTTTTACATCTTCTACATTTAAATTTTCAATTATATGCTCAAATAACTCTGTTGCAACCTCCTTTTCGCCATAACTACCATCATCAGTACAAAAATGAAATTCTAAATCCTCCTGGTGGTATTCAAGAAACTCGTTTACAAATAATATTTCGTCTTCTACTTTCGCACCTTCAATTATTTTAAATTTATATCCTAATTTGAGGAGTTCAGAGGCTAAAAATCTTAGTGGAACCATTCCTATACCTCCTCCAATTAAAAATATAATTTTATTCGTCTCTTGAGGAATTTTAAAAAAGTTACCTAATGGTCCTCGTACTCCAATAAAATCCCCAATCTTTAGCTCGTGAATTGAATTAGTACACTCTCCAATATTTTTAACTGTTATGGCCCATTCTCCGTTTTCTTTGTAGGAAGATACCGACATTGGAATTTCATCAACGCCTGGTACCCATATCATTACGAATTGTCCAGGTTTAGGAACACTTGTATCGTTTCTCTCAAATACGAATGTTTTTACCCCATCACACTCA
The DNA here is from genome assembly GCA_035530895.1 of Candidatus Nanopelagicaceae bacterium. Lineage (GTDB taxonomy): Archaea > Asgardarchaeota > Lokiarchaeia > Sigyniarchaeales > SOKP01 > SOKP01. The sequence continues at coordinate 50,233 of DATKTW010000134.1, read as the reverse complement.
TCTATGATTGCTTTAATCTTCACCGTTTCAATCATATTTTTAGTCAAAATCGGGAACCTCCTGGGTTTTAAATTCATGTGCTAATCCTTTTAACTCAGAAATTGAGCTATATTCATTATCCTTAAGAAACTTCTTTAACCCGTTAATAATATAAGTAATAATATCTAAACCTTGATGCAAAACCGTCCCAATTTGAACAGCAGAAGCCCCTACTAGGATAAATTCTATAACATCTTGCCAATTTGAAGTTCCTCCACATCCGATTATGGGAATTTCTAATATTTTGTATAAATCATAAACCATTTTTACAGCAATTGGATGTATAGCTTTTCCTGAAAGTCCTCCACTTCCATGTGACAAAATCGGTCTTTTTGTATTAATATCTACTTTCATAGCAGCAAGGGTATTAATGGCTACTACAGCATCAGCACCCCCGTTCTGAGCTGCTAAGGCAATCTCTCCTAAGTTAGTCACATTGGGATTCAATTTAACAAATAGTGGAACCTTAAGCTCCTCTTTCATTGATTTAACAATCGAAAAAGTAAGATTTTTATTAATACCAATGCTAGAAACCTCGGCATGAGGACATGATATATTTATTTCTATAGCATCGGCGCCTGCTTGTTCTGCTTTTAATGCAACCTTTATATAAGATTCGATAGTATTTCCAAACACACTTACAATTAACGGAAACTTATATTTCTTTATTTCTTTAATTTCTGTTATAAAGTTATCTATTCCCGGATTTCCCAGTCCTACACTATTCAAAAATGTGCCTGGGTAGACTTCAACGATTGAAGGATTTTTATATCCCTTTCTTGGCTTTAAACCTATTGATTTAGTTGTTATAGCACCTAATCCTTCGTCAACTAGCCTTTTCATTGTAGAATAAGAAACTCCTAAAATGCCAGAAGCTAAAATTAAAGGAGATTTTAATTTTAACTCAGAAATATTTAGTTCAAGCATTACTATTATTATGTAAGAAATTATTATTATTATTATTTGAGAAATTTTAGTACGGCAAGTGTTTAGAATAATGAGATGTTATATTATTGATTCTTTAATAGGAATATATGCTATTGATGATGGAGGAAATTTCCTTAATTATATTGATTTTTTAGATGATATTGAAAAATCTATAAGTTTTTATAAATCATTAAATAGCGGTATTCTTTCTGAAGAATACTCAGACTTTATGACTGAACTAAATAGTTCTGGTTTTGATGATTTTGTGTTTGATAATAAAAAACTAAAGGATTTAACAAAGCAAAAGTTAGGATACAACACTTCCTTTGAAAAATTTTCTTTAGAATTTAAAAATTTTCGCTTTAATCTCAGCGATCAATTAAAAAAAATAGGTATCACTAAAACACGAGACGAAATTCTTTTTTTCTTTAAGATCGTTGAAGAACAATTGATTAAAGAGAAAGTTAGTGAGTTTGGGAGTAAGGGAGATGTAGAAGTCATTCAAATCATAGAAACATTGGATATTCTTAAAAAATCGATAAGTTTGTTCTCAAGTCGCATGAGAGAATGGTATGGTTTGCATTTTCCGGAACTAACTGATAAATTTATAGAAGAAAATATCCTTATTGCAAAATTAATTACTATTTTAGGAAAACGAGATAATTTCACTTTTGAAAAGATCGAACAAGAGTTTAGTTTTAAAGAATCGAGAATTAATATGTTGCAAAAGTTGGCTTCCCAATCAATGGGAGCGGATATTGATCTTAGCATAATTAAAAAATATGCTAATGAAATTTTATCTTTGGACGATTTTAGGCAAGAATTAGAGGATTATTTAGATACATTAATGGAACAAGTTGCTCCAAATCTCTTTGCTTTAGTTGGAGGTTTAATTGGGGCGAAACTAATAGCAAAGGCGGGAAGTTTAAAAAAATTAGCATTCATGCCAGCTTCAAGGATTCAACTCTTGGGGGCTGAGAAAGCTTTATATAGGTTCCTTAAAACCGGCGAAAAACGCCCAAAACACGGATTAATTTTTCAGTGGAATCAAATCCGAGGAAGTAAGCCCTGGAATAGAGGGAAGATATCTAGAGTGATATCTGGAAAAATTGGTATTTCAGCAAAAGTAGATTATTTTAGAGGAGAGTTTGTAGCCGATGTGCTTTCAAAGGAAATAAACGAAAAAATCCAAGAAATTGAGAAGAAATATCCAAAACCTCCACTAAAAAGAAGTGAACCCAAGACTAAGATTAGATCGAATAAAAAACAAACAAGTAAAAAAAAAGGGAGGTAAAATTAAATTGAGCACTATTAATATTAGACCACATCCAAAATATTCTAACGTTTATATCTCGGGGTTACCTCAGAATCCAAAACTTTATTCTAAAAACTTAGTTCCTGGCAATAAGGTATATGGAGAGAAAGTAATTACTTTTAAAGGAGAAGAATACCGAGAATGGGATCCCTTTAGAAGCAAATTAGCTGCGATGATATTGGAAAAACCCTCGTTGGAATTCTTGAGAAAAGATTTAAATTGTTTGTATTTAGGTGCATCCTCTGGAACTACAATTTCTCATCTTTCGGACATCGTATACGATGGAGTTATTTACGGAGTCGAATTTGCTGAGCGTAGCATAAGACAATTGATTCAAAACACCGAAAAAAGAAAGAATATCGTTCCAATATTAGGTAACGCTAATTTTCCAGAAAGTTATGCTAAGTCTATTTTTACTCCTATTGATCTAGTCTATCAAGACATCGCTCAACCTAACCAAGCCCAAATAGCCATTGAAAATTGCAATTACTATCTAAAAAATAATGGATTTTTAATTCTCGCGATAAAATCTCAATCAATTGACAGCGTACAAAAATCTGAAAAAATTTATATTCAAGAAAAAAATGTTCTTGAGAAAGCAGGTTATGTAATAATCGATAACATAAACATTCATAACTATGCTGCGAATCACATTATTTTAACTGTTCAAAAATAATTTAAAATAGAGGAAATTATATTTTATATCGATCTGAATCTCATTTTACAAAATCAGTTATCTTAGTGTTAGAAATTTCCTCTCTGAATATATTTTTCGTAGTTTCCCAAGATTTTCTTGCGAACGGTGGAGCTTTTTTCTTTTCTTTTATCCATTCTCTCAGAAATTCTATAGTTCGCGTATCGGAGGGATATCCTGATCCGAAATCCCCATAATTCTTTTTTAGTTCTTCAACAATGCTATCTCTCATATCTTTTGCAATTATTGAGCTAGCTGAGACGATCGGATATAAATCATCTGCTTTATGTTTAGATATTATTTTATTAGGCGAATATTTAAGAAGTGTTTTGATAGATTTCGCAAACCTTACCTCGTTCACGTCTGCAGCGTCGATATAAATAATGTTGGGCTTTAACGCTTCAATAATTTCTGCCATCTTAATTTCTTCAAGTCTATTCAAAGTAATTCTTTTTTTTTCTCTCGCGTCGATTTCTTGAGCCGAAACGATAATGGTCTTATAATTTTTACATTTATTCTTTATTATTTTAGCTAGTTCAGACCGTTTTTTGGAAGATAGTTTCTTTGAATCCTTAACTCCGATATCGGAAAGCAATTTTAGCTCAGCTTCGAAAAAACACACTCCACAAATTACCATTGGCCCTAAAACGGGACCTCTTCCCGCCTCGTCAATACCACAAATAACTTCGTGGTTAAATTCCTGATTCTTGGACGAGGTCAATAAATTCCTCTTCGTCATCTATTTTTTCTAAATTTCTAATTTTAACAATGGGAACTCTAATTTTTCTTAACGAATCTGGTATTTTGATGTCGTTATTTACGATAAAGAGAGAATTTATGTGAAATAATTCGTTGAACATATTTAAACAATTGAGACTAAGTTCGTTAATCTTTTTATCCTCTTCTGAAACGCCCGAAAAAAGAGGATAGACACTTCTTTCCTTATTCTCGCCAGAAACTTTGGAATATAAAGATAATTTAAACGGAATTGGGCTATTTTTGTACCAATAAGAACTAACTCCAATGTCGTCCAAAACTGCTTGAAGGTGGGTTTCAAAAGAATTACGAGCAACATGCTTTCGAGGTTCTTTCCAATCAATTTCAAATTTGAAATTCCATTCAAAAAGATTAATTTTCCTAAAGATTTCGTTATTTTCTAGGATATTTGATAATTTTTTAGCGATTTTTTCAGAAGGACGCATGCTTTCATTTTCGTAAGCACATAGAGTGCGTTTTGTTACACCAAGTAACTCTGATAATTCTTTTCGTGATATTTCCTGCTTTTCTCTAATGACTTTCATAGCGTTCCCGTTCAAAAACATTATACCACCACCTCTTCTCGCCAGAATGTAGGGATATAACCCTTTATCAATTATGTTTTCTAAAGTCGTTAAAGTAATGAACGGTAGACCTTCTCTAATATAAATAGTATTGTCTTCTAAATCATTGTATCGATTTTTAATCCCTATTAATAACGGTTTAGATTTTAGCAGCGTAGACAATGATTTAATATCGTTAACTATTTCAGCGTTTAAATTATCGATGTTCGTAAAGACTTTCACGCTGAATATAGTATCGTTCTTTTTTACGAGTAAATCAAAACAAAATTTGTTTTTTTTATTGGAAAAATTATCTAACATAAATGTTTCAAAATTTGCTTTTTTCAGCAAATCGTCAATTTTTTCAAGTATATTACTATTCATTTAAACCCATATCTAAAAAAGCTAAATAGTTTAATAAAATTTTTTTATTGTGATACAAGATTTTGGAACGATTTACTTATTAAATAAACTAACTCTTAGATTCCAGTTTGTACTTACGGGGTTTTTTATTTACTCATAAGTTGAAGAAAATTAGAGTCTGTAATTATCCCTATGTATTTTTTGTCTTCTTTAACTAAAACTGCGGGATAATTTATCAATAAACTTGATATGTCTTTTACATTCCAATTTTTTTCTACTTCTGGGAAAGGCAATTCTTTGACATCTGTTACCTTTAAATTCAAAATTACGGGATCGTCAGTTATATATTTCTGAATTTTTTTAGATGTAATACTTCCATAATTATGATTATTCTCTAAAATTGGGATTTGTGATATATTATAGTTTGTCATCAACTCTACGGCTTCTCTCACAGTTGAATGCGGATTTATGAATATAATTTCTGGAGTTAAAATGTCTACGGCATGTTTTGTGGATTGTTTACGAGCTATTCTTTCATTTTCTAAGAATTCATAAATTAATTTAAACTTGGAGTAGGGGGGATCCATCGTACCATTTTCTATTCTTGATATCGTAGATTGAGAAATGCTTAATTTCTCTCCCAACTCTTTTTGACTAATATTTAAACTCTTTCGTAAATTTTTAATTTGTGAAGAATCGGGTAATAATTCCATTTTAAAATGCGTAAAGTTTAATTATTATAATTTAAGAGCATTTTTCATGCAAATCATGCATATTATTATCAATAATTATTAATAAATACCATTAATTTTAAGATACATAATTAAAATAACTATTTATATAAATAACATAGAGTTTATGCAAAATGTTGAAAATTTCACAAGCGAATTTTTTACCGATCGAAAAGAGCGAATTTCCGGAAATATGCGAGCGGAAAGGCGTGGGGCACCCCGATAGCGTGTGTGACGCAGTAGCCGATGCTTGTTCGAGAGCTCTTTGTTTGTACTATCTGGAAAACTTCGATAGGGTTTATCATCACAACGTTGATAAAGCAGCACTAGTTGGAGGAACAGCTAAACCAAAGTTTGGTGGAGGATTAATAATACAACCACAATATTTTTTAATAGTGGGAAGAGCAATAAATCAAATCCTCATTGAATGTGGAACTGAAAGTAAATTAGAATATATACCCGTTGCGACTATTTGTATTGACACACAAAGAAAAATACTCGGTGATATTTTCAGGAATCTTAACCTTAATAGAGACATCCAATTCGATTATGCCGTCCGACCTGGATCTATAGACTTAACTGGAGTTTTTGATGACTCCCACCACTCAGAAGACATACCACTTTCAAACGATACGAGTTTTGGAGTGGGTTATGCTCCCTACTCAGATGTAGAAAAGATAACATTAGAAGCTGAAAAACTGATTAACTCAGATAAATTCAAAGAGAAATGTAAAGGTTCGGGAGAAGATATTAAAGTTATGACCGAAAGACTCGGTAATAAAGTAGGAATTACTGTAGCGGCTGCGATGGTTAGCAAATACATCAATGACGCCGATGAATATCTTAATTACACAAGTCAAATTAAAGACGCTGTTTTAGATTTGGCGGCTAAAATAATACCCGAACGCGAAGTCACTTGCCAAGTAAATGTGGGAGATAACATAGAAAAAGGAATTCTTTATCTTACAATAACGGGAACTTCAGCTGAAGCTGGAGATGATGGTGAAGTAGGAAGAGGTAATCGATCGAATGGGTTAATTACTCCTTGTAGACCGATGAGTTTGGAAGCGGTTTGTGGAAAAAACCCAATAAACCATGTAGGTAAATTGTATAATGTTCTAGGCACAGAAATGAGTAGAGAGATCTATAAAAGGGGAGAGGGGGACATTTTAGAAGCACATGTAAAATTACTTTCCCAGATTGGACGACCTATTACTGATCCTTGGGTGAATTCGATAGAACTGATCCCTGCTGAAAATGTAAATTTTGCGAGCATTGAAAAAATAGCTAAAGAAGTTTCTGAAGAGATGTTAAGCAAGGAGTACTTTATTGATTTACGGAAGCGTTTAATTGAGGGAAAAGTTCAAACTTATTAATTTTGAGTGTCGATTAGTAACATTTTTTTTTATTCTTATTATATTAATTACTGAGAGCTATATATTATGAACAATTACTTTATTTATATATTGAGAGAATTAAACAGTTAAAGCTGATAAAGTGACACAAATTTGGGATTAGATAAATGGATAAAACCAGAAGGAACTGTAAAAAAATCTGAGAATAAAGAAGAGGCAAGATCAAAAAAAAAAACTAAGACTCAACCAATAGAAGAGAAATGTGAAGATGAATCAATAAAATTAACGAAATTTGTTCTTATCTGCTCTAAACCAAAATGTAAATACAAAAAGACAATAATGAAAAAAGAATTATCAGAAAAAGATCGCATTTGTCCTCGATGCAGAAACGAAATGAAAGTTCAGTAAATACTAATGAGTCATATCTTTTTCAAGAATTTCGCTATCTGAAAGAATGTTAATATCGAATTGTGCTTCGCAATTTGGGCATCTGTTTTTTTTCTTGCTGTATTTCAAGATTAAGTAAAATATAAAGCCTAAACCAGCCGTTAGGATGACGGAGAAGCAAAGTATTTCGTGGTAGATATGTTCAAAATTCTTCCGTCTTAAAACGACATTTTGTTCGCATGTTGGGCAATAGACTGTTTTTTTTCCCGTTATAATCAACTGTTTTTAGTTACTTTGTATAATTAAATAGGTAAATTGTCGTTTAATTATTTTATGGTAATTAAGAACGGGGGAGAAATCACTGAATTAAACAATCTATTGTAGCGTATTAAAATATATAAAAAACAGAGTTCCAGAAATAACATTTATCTTAACTTAATATTATTAATGGTGAACTTCATATCATGTATAAGTTCTTCTTAATTAATTAAGAAAAGTGAACTCATAAAAAATGCCGATCTGTTATCATTGTGGAACCGAGAACCCCGAATTGTTTGGTTGTTCTAAATGTGGCCAATCTTATTGCTCAATACATAAAGATCCTATTGAACATGAATGTAATATTGTTATTGAGAGCTTAAATTTCAGACCGCAACAAGCGTCGCAAACAACTCCATCATATGCAACTCCAAATCAAGTAATGCCTCAGAGCACCACACAAAGTACCATGTCAGACGGCATAATTCGAGGCACCAGTGATGGCACTTATACGTGGTATCGACAAGAACAAGCAGTTCCAGAAAACGCTTTTGATCCAGACTCTGGAATCTCGTTCAAGGGAATATTTCTCGCTCATAAATCTGAATTGACTCATTTCTTAATTGCGGGGATAATTATATATGCTGTTGGACTTATGAGTTTTTACTCCAGTATAGGTTCTACATATTTATGGACTTTATTTGTACTAGCGGGTTTTTATGTAACTGCGTTTCTCTTTCACGAATTAGGGCATCGCCAAGTAGCTCTTCATTTTAAATTGCAGACAAAATTTAGACTACTTACATATGGTTTGCTAATGACTTTAGTCTCTATTGGAAGGTTTGCTTTGCCTGGCGCGGTCGTTGTTTTAGGCCTTGACAAGATTAGTAGAAAAACAGGATTATGTAAAGCAGCGGGTCCTTTTATAAATTTGGTGTATGGCATCATATTGTTTCTAATTTCGTTAATTTTTCCAAAGTCATTATATCCCCTTAATTATATCTTTTGTATTGGAGCGTATTTAAATTTCATGTTAGGATCATTTAATATGATCCCTTTTGGGATTTTGGATGGGCAAAATATATGGAAATGGAAAAAAAAAGTATATTTTGGATTGATAGGGGCATTAGTGCCATTACTTATATTAACAATGATTATTACAAATACTTCCATAAGTCTAAGTCTCTATCTTCCATAAGCTCAAGTGATAAAACTTCAATTGTTTAGCTTAGTTCCTTCAAAGTACAATTTTTTTTTGAAAGTTTTAAAAAAATTTAAAAAAAATTATGTATGATGATAGCTTTAAATCATTAAACCAGATTAAAAAAAGTGATCGAATTAGTAACAATTTTTATTTTCCAACACTATAGGTATAATCCATGACATTTTGCGAACATTGTGGGGAAAAAATAAACTTCTTACCATTTAAATGCAAGTATTGCGGAGGAGCTTATTGTAAAGAACATCGTTTACCTGAGAATCACCAATGCAGTTTTGAATCAAAACATATTCCTGTCATAACTTCATCTCTTAAAGAATCTAAACTTAAACAAGGTGATTCCAATAAAGGAGCAATAAATGTTACTAAATATATAAGAAGACAAGAAAGGCAGAAGAAAAAATCATTAAAGCAAATGCGCAGGTACTCGTCTAGGAAATCACAATATCAAGGTATTAAAGTGATACTTTTAATAATTATCTCCTTTTCAATAGTAGCGATAATTTTTAGAAGTTTGGGTATAGAAGAGTATGTTTTTTTAAGCTTAAATGCTATAATTTACAAATTTACATTTCATACTTTTATTACATCTCTTTTTTTATATTCAATTAATCCATTCGACTATTTCTTCTTCTTTTCAATAATTCTTATATTTATAGTATTTTACTTCGCTTATTTAATGGGGAGAATGATTGAATCAACCTTTGGAACGAGATTCTTAGTAAAATTATTCTTATTTTCCGGATTTGTTTCTATAATGTTTTATATTATATTGAGGCTTGGGTTAATACTTTACTATCCTTTAGACAGTTTGTCTAATTTTGATAGCGTTGGATTAGTTTGGGGGGGACTATTTGGCTTGTTTACTTTTACTATTTTCCCTGCAATGGATCAAAAGTTAACAACACTAGTAACAATAATTCCAATCAGGATGAGTGGAAAGAGTTTTTTACTTATAATTATTCTATTTAGGTTAATTCCAGGATTAATCTTTGGGTTAAGTGGTTCACCCCTATATTTTCTCTACTATCTTCCTGAATTAGGTGGAATAGTAGGATCATATTTGGTATATAAGTATAGAATGTTTATGAGATAAGAATTATATTCTTCATTTTTTTTTGGAATTAGTAAAAAATATCAACGATTAAATCTTATTTTTTCTATCTTAAATTAATTAAATCATTAAATTAAAATGTCTGAAGATGGATTATCAAAAGTTATTGAATTAAATGAAGATTTAATTGAAAACAACGATAATCTAGCAGCTCAAAATAAAGAAATATTCAAAAAGCATAATATTGTGTCTTTTGATATTGTTGGGGCTATAGGTGCAGGAAAAACTGCTTTATTGGAGTCAATTTCGAAAAAGATCTCAAGAAATAAGCGAGTTTTAGTTATTAATGGGGATGTTGTCACGCGTATTGATGCTGATCGCATTGAAAAACATGGTGTTAAAACCGTTCAGATTAACACAGGTAGAGAATGTGCCTTAAATTCATATCATATCTCTCAAGTAATAAAAAACTATGATTTAAATAATTTTGATGTTGTTTTTATAGAAAATGTGGGTAATCTAATATGTCCCTCAGATTTTATTTTAGGAACAAATAAGCGGATTGTAGTAGTCTCAATTACTGAAGGTCCATGGGTAATTCGTAAACACCCTATGCTATTTAAATTTTCTGATATAGCAGTAATAAATAAAATAGATCTAATTGATGTAATAGAGGTAAATCTAGAAGAAATGATTAGAGATGCTATTGAAATAAATCCGAATATAAAAGTGTTTACAACCAGTGCTATTACAGATGAGAATATACCCGAATTAGTAAAAGAACTATTTTACAATTAAATTGTATAAATTTATGATGTAGAAATTAAATTAAAAATAAAAGTAAATGAATATAATAATAAAGTAAAAAATATTTTTTATTGAAGGTGTTGAAATATCAGTCTAAGGCAATATAATACCGAATTAGGTTTATTGATTGATAAAATAGTTAAAGTTTATCTTGATAATGATAAATTCTTCGTAGGACAACTCAAAGGAGTTTCAGAGGACAGTAATCTCATTCTTACAAATGTTAAAAGTGAAAAAAATAAAGTTTTCCCAAAAATAATGATTAGGAACTCATATTATCATTATGTTACTGTTGAAGAAGAACCGTTTCCTATGCAAGGATTAGCAGACAGAATTGCTACTATTTTTTCCAAAGGGCATGTAAATTATATAGAAGATCAAAACATTATTTCTATTTTAAATGGGAAAATTATCGTAAATGAAGACGGGGTGAGAGGTACTGGCCCTTCCGCTGATCGCGTGAAAAAAATTTACGACCAATTTAAGATCGATTTAGACAAGGAATAAGTAAATCTTTTTTTTTTAACTTATGCTGTTTCTTTTTTTCTTTTAAAGGCTTCCAATAAGTTTTTTAATTCAATATCTTTAATTATATTTTTTAAAAGCGCTTTTCCTAATGGCGTTATTCTAAGTATATTTTGGTCATTGATTTTTCTTAAATAATCGTTTTCGATTAAAAATTTCATATCAGTATTCCATACTTCTTTAAAAATATCTTTTAGGTCATTTAGGTCTAAATTTTCATCCAATTCTTTGCTAAGCGCAAGGATTAGAGCGAGAGTTCCGTATTGTGATGGAGTAACTCTATCATCTTTTCCTTCAGAAGTTAAAATGTAATAATTTTGATCTAAGAACCTCGACTTGATAAATTCAAACCCTACATTTTTTAAATTTGAATAAACAGCGCTTATCACCTGTTCAAAATCCAAGTTCTTAGTTAAAATCAGGAGATCTTCTTCTCTAATCATTTTTTGGGGGCTTGTTAGAACGATTTTAGCGATGTTTTTTACTATCTCTTCAAAATTCACAGTTTCCATCTATTTCTCATCAACTCTCATTTACTTTTATAATTTTCAAATTTTCTATATCTTTTTTCAACTCTAGGTTTGACATAAGCAATATAATACTCACATTAGATAAATTTTCGTCAGATTCAAATAGGGGCAAAATTTTCCTGATGGTTCTATATATTGAACCACCTTTATTATATACAGGAAGAACAAATAAATTTGAAAAAATAATATTATTTGAATTTAGCAAGACTTTAAACGAGATAAAAAAACTAATTATGAAAAAAATTTTTTCAGGAGTAGTTAAATTCTCAAAATTTACTTTAATTTTGTATTTTCTTGTGAAATTCGTCTTTATCAGAAAAGCAGTGTTCATTTGGTTTGTAACGAGGTTAAATTGTACTTGAAGTTGAATCTCTTTTAGAAACTTATTCATAACATCTTCAATGTCCTTAATTTTATTCTCAAAAATACGAAGATGTTCAAAAACTTCTTCGATTTCTTCTTCTTTTACGCTAATTTTTATTTCTTCATCGTTATTTCTGAGGGTTGCGTCAATTTCTTTAAACTTCTCAATCATTATAGGTATGTTACTTGGAGGGTTTTCCTTTTTTAAATTGTTTGGAAACGACAAATTATCTAATTCAGACTCAACTTTTATTATTTCTTGTTCAATCTCTAAAGACGGTCTAATAGATCGTGAGAGTAAATCTTCAGTCTCTCCAAATTGAATTTCTTTATTTTCCCTAAGTTCTTTTTCATAATTCTTATGAACCTGTCTCAATCTTTCCTCATCTTCGTTTATGGTTTTTAAAATTTCTTCATAATCGTTTCTGTAAATTTCATAATTTGGTGAAAGCTCTTCGAATTCTGCTTGTGATTGTTTTGATCTTAGCCTAATCTTGTTAATTTCATATTGAGTATCTTTTGCTTTTTTTTGAAGGGCTCTAATCTTCTCTGAATTCGTTAAATTTGTATCAATACCTAACCTTAAAAACGAATCATCTTCATTTTCTGTTTTTGATCCTTCTAATTTCCGAGTAATTTTATTAATTTGATCAAAGCAATTTTTTTTAATATGAGATTGCTCTTGAATTAGGGTTTCATAAGTTGTAAGATCATTCTTGATTTTGTCAATTTGATTTTTACGCTGAAAATAATCTTCTTTGATGTAGGACAATTTCACCTTATTATTATTTATAGATTCTGTCAAACTTTTCATTAAATCTGCAGTCGCTAAGATATCGCTCGAGGATTTACGAATTTTTGATAATTCTAACTCTCTAGATAGGATTTTCTTTTTTGCTGAGAAATAAATTAACTTTAAGAGGGTATACAAAATTTCTATATTTTTATTAAATCTTAAGTAAATTTCTAGATTATTTTCAACAACCTTACTATAATCAAATAAGAGGTCTAGGATTTTCGTAAAATTACTTAAGCCAAATAAATTATTTGGTTCGTTTGAAATTATTTTAATAAATTTTTCTACTGGAATTAAATCTAAATTTTCTTGAATCTGAAGATAAACGTCATTATAATATTCATGGAATTGATTAAGATTAAATTTTCCTTGTACTAAAGTATATCTATCTTCGATAAAAATCTTATTATCTCCTATTTTAATCTCAGTCCTATTTTTATTAATGAGGTGAATCACTCCACTTTAATATTTAATCACTTTCAAAATGATCCTTAAAAGTGTCATATTCTTCCTTTTTTTTTCTTTTTCTTTCTCTAATTAATTTTATTGGGTCTGCTTTGGAATCATCGAGAGTAACGAAATTTTCGTCTGATTTTCTATCCAATTGATTTTTAAACTTCTCGATTTTTTGGGAGATTTCTTCAGTTATTTCAACATTTTTCTCGTTTCCCGTATCGCTAATGTCAGTCAATTTTTCACGCTTCTGTTTTCGCAATTTTCTTTCGAATTCTTTATTTGATAATTTTAAATAACTATCATAAGATTCTGTTTGCTCTTCCTGTTGTTTTTTTAATTCTTCAATTTCTTGCTTTTCTTTTTTTTTTTCCAAGAGTTCTTTCTTTGATTTTAATTCTTCTTTAGTAAGTTTATATTCACGCAATTGAATGAATTTATTATAAGTTATCTCGGATGTGATATGAAATTGTCTTTTAAAATCTTCGATTATGGAAGATTCTACATTATTGGGTATTTTAACCAGTTCCTTTTTTAATTTGTTCTGTAAAATTATTTTATAGTGTTTTCTCAGATTGTCAACAGATTTTAGAAAAAGAGTGTTCTGATTTAAAGCATCTATTAAATCAAGCCATTGTTTAATGCTAACAGAAGGAATGTAGGTAATTCTTTCAATTATTTTACTAATTGCTTTATTTTCAATTAAAGATAGGCCAATCTGTATAAGGTAATCATTGTCCAAATCAATAGTTTTTAGTCTATCATTAATCGATTGCTTGAATTTATTGATTAAATAGTTTTTTAATTTTAAAAATTTGTTAATGTTGTGGTTTGAGACAATTTTTAAATCATCATTGATTTGGCTCACTAATTTAGTTAATTGTGCGAAATTTTTTAAAAATAAATCGTTTTCGTAATAAGATGAAGCTAACAGTTGCTCAGGTTCTAAATTTTTTACGAGGTTTGATACTTGGTTGACCTTTCCTTGTAAAGCGTTAATGGGAGCGGTTAATTCCCTTATCTTTTCAAGGTTAAATAGTTCTGTTTCCATCTTTTTAAGTATAATTAATTTTTTATTCGTATTATAAAAAAAAATAGATTATATCTCTGGAGGACCTCTCATATTGCGTTTTTCCTGCTTAGTTTTCGAAGATTTTATAAATCTTTGCTTTGAATCGCTTAAAGTATCTTGTCTTTCAACATGCATAGCGGTCCCTCCCACCAATTTTAGAGAATTGTAAAATAAATCGTAAGTTAAGCGTTCTGTATTAATAGCTTTTAAAAGTGAAACTTTCGTTCCTCTTTCAATATCTGAGCCTGAAAATCCTATTGTAAGTTCTAACAACCCCGGGTTTTTGCTACTTTTATTGATTTCATCCCAAAGTAGCGTATCTCTAAACTCGGAGATTTCTAATCCTAGTTTACTTGTAAGATTACTACGTATCTTTTGAATCTTCTCGTATTCTTCTGTTAAATTTGTGTAAATTGAGTTATCAACGCCAATTTTCGCATTTTTAACTTTAGTAAGGAATGATTCAATTATTTTTTTTCTCAGATGATAATCTGGGAATTCAAAGCTAAAGTGAAAAGTGAACCGTCTCCAAATCGCTGAATCTAATTGATTTTGATGATTTGTCGCCCCAAAAATTGCTAAGGGTACTCCCTCATAATTTATTCTATCAATTACTTGTAAAAATGATATAACGGCTCGTTTGATCTCACCTACCTCATGAATATTAGATCTTTCGGAGCCTATAGCATCTAATTCATCAAAAAATAGGATAAAAGAACCTCGTTCCTTTGCTATCTCTGCCGCTAAATCCACAACATTCCTGATTTGCTTTATAGTATCTCCTAGCAAGGGAGAAACTAACCTATCAGTTTCTACTACGCATAATGGAATATCGTAATGTTTTGCAAATCCTCTCGTAAGAGATGTTTTACCTGTACCTGGAGGTCCATACAAGAGAACAGTCAAACTAGGGTTGAGTTTTGCTCCTTTTAATTGTTTACTAAAATCATAGTATTTCTTCAAAGCTTTAAAGAAATCGTGTAAAATTTCCTTTATATTCTCATTACCTAGAATGTCATCAATTGATTCTTGTATGGCGGAAGGAAAATACACTGCTCCATATTTGCCTAACCTACTTTTAATGACATCTTCGGTGAAAGTTATATTCCTGTCTCCATCCTCTTTCGAATTGCTCATTTTTCTCATCTCTTTTTATTCTAATTTAGTTATTTTTTCTTTCTTTATCAAACTTTTCACAAAATTCTGCTATTTCTGAGATAAAATCTTTAAGGTTATCGATTTGAGAACCAATGAAGTTAAAAATTTCTTTTCTGTATTGCGGAGAATCCCGTATTTTCATTTTATCAATACCTAGATAGTTGGGAAAACAGAGAAGCTTCATAAGATAAGGTAAAATCTTCTCATTTGTTTGCAAATCCTTAAAAATAGGATAGAAAATATTTTGTTCTGACAATTTCCACTTCAAAATACCCATATAAATCAAAAAAGCGAAATTCATTGAAATCCAATTTATTAATTCCTTCGATAAAAAACCTCTTCTCTGGGATGCGAAAGCTAAATAATAGAGAAATAAGCTTTCATTGCTTAATTGAGGTATAAATCGTACTTTTCCATCTGATTGTGAATTTTTTCGTAAAAAATTATTCTCTGTTAGTAAATCTACTAGTTCCTCTCTTGGAACAAGAAAGATTCCATCAATTATTCGCAATCCAAATCGTTCAGAAATTTGTTCGATAGCTTCCTCTTCTGCATTTGCTATAGAATCAATATATGGATCGAATACTTCAGATTTTAGTATCATTGGCAGTTCTTGATTTTCTCTTTCAGGGAATTCTCCGAAATTCGGATCCAAATTAAAAAGTGAGGTGATAGTATTAATGATATTATAAAGTTTAGGGGAAATTCCAGGAATTTCAAATAAATCAGAGGATTCTAATTTTTCTCGATAATAAGTATGAGGTTGTAGTAAATGTCTTTGGCAATCGTACAAATCTGAAGAATAACCAAATAATTTACTATATATAATGCTTAAATTTCTACCTCTCGGAAGGAGCCGTTCTTCAATGAACTTAACTAAAACATATAGATATGTGTTTTCTAAATTTGTTTCATCTGGGTTAGTGATGTGTAACAAAAAATTCAGAGCCCCAACTGATTCGTATAAGAATTCAATAATATAATCTTTAATATCAAGGATAGGTATTTGATTCCTATATTTAACTAAGAAGTCTTTAATAATTTCATATATATTTGACCTGTACATTGCAGAAAATTCTGATAAAGCTCTCACTTTTCTAAAATTTCGTTTTTCTTCTTCTTCTCGGATTTTATCTAGAATTTCTGTATCTAAAAGAAGGTCGGCATCCAAATCAATTATTATCCTTCTTGTTTCTCTTAGTATTGGGCGCATATGAGTTAAAAACGTAAGGTACCTCGGTAAGATATCGGTCCACTTCTCCCTTTTTCTCCCAGGCTTAACATTCCTTGTCGTTTTTTTTTTATAACTCATAATTCTCACTCAATTTATCATTGATATTAATTTTCATCGTAGTCCACTAGGATTTCTGTGAAAATATTCGAAATTTCTACGAAAATTGGTATTTCTACTCTTACGAGTTGACCGAGAACCCATTTATTGACATCTTTAATCAAAAAACGTATTTGATTATGGATTTTTTTATTGATATCTGAATCAATGATTTTAGACAACCATAAACCGCCCCCTAATCGGTAAGCAATGATTTTAATTAAAGGTTCGAACAATGGTTCTAAAACTTGTCTCATCATCCAAGATTTAGGAATTACACTCATAGTATCTGCATCGTAATTAGGATCGTTAAGGATGGGGTTTGTTTCATCTACTGATAATTTGGGTAAAAAACTTAACAACAGAATTAATGCAAAAATGGCCGAGATACCATTCAATGTATAAGATCCACCAATCTTATCTAAATCATCCCTATTAATGGCCACATTCGCTAAAAACATACATATGAATACATTTCTATCAAATGCTTCAGAAACGTAGGTATATCCTAATTTTTCGTCTAGTATCAAATATTTCTTTTCAAGTATTTTAATAATTTTTTCCGGAAAAGTGTAAAATGTGAATATTTTTTCTTCGCTTTTTCTAACATCTTTTTCTATAATTAATTCTTTTGACACGAGACCAAATAATTTAACCAACTCTTCAAGTTGACTTTTAATATAGTGTCGAGGCTTATTTGGGTCGCCAAACATTGCATAAAATTGATAATCAATAATATGAAAGTCATTTCTTTTACTAAAAGCTTCAACCATTCTATCAATTACAGGTCCTTGAGTTCCCGTAGCAACAGCTTTGGCTTTTGATGCCACGAAACCGTTTAACAGCTCATTTATGATAAAATCCTGTTCGTGAGTACGAGATTTTATTATCTTTTGAAATGCTTCAGAAAAATCTTTTGTGTTAGGGAAAAACGCGTTTTGAATTTTATCGTCAATGGATTTTAAGAAAATTTCACCATTATTTTTAGGAAAATGAAGCCTCATATTCTTTAATCTTTGTTTTAAAGCTTCCTTTGCACCTGGTATGTTTTCCACATCTCGTTTTTCGAGCTCATCAATAGCTTTTTCTAAGCCCCTCTCAAAGTCTTGAAGTAGCTCATGCCAAGTGCTCTCTTGATTTCTTTCCATTTTGTTCACCTTAATGGTATGTTTTTTTTCAATTTCACCAATTTAACTCCTGTTTTATTCTCTTTAATGCATTGATTAAGGGTGTTACAAGTTTTTTATCATAGATATTAGGAGACGCGATTCCCTTTTGGGCTTTCCAGCCCATTTGGATTCCTTCACCTATTTCTCTCTGTCCGTACTTTAATAGATTGCTTAAGTCTCGCATCCACCAATAAAATCTTAGCCATCGCTTATTAGGATTATCTTTAGCGTGAATAACTACTAGTGCCTTCCACTCTCCCATTAACCACTTCACAGTTATACCGCTCACTGGCAAGTAATAATTGATTGGGAAATTAGTTTGAAAACGTAAATCCAACTCTGATGATTGTATGTTAAAAATTGGTTGATTATACCCCTCCAGTATAACTATTTCACCACAATGTTGGCATTCGTAATGAGATTTCTTTTTATCCATTTTTTTTTGACATTTTGGGCAAGTTCTATGTTCTAAAATCCTGAATTTTATTAGGTCTAAATATTTTTCCTTCTCTTTTGCATCTTTGGTTTTAGGTTCTTGTTTTTCATATTTTCCGCCCCAAGTCCAAATATCGTCAAAATCCCTATTAATTTTTTCTAATGTGATTATAACATTATTCAATACATCTTTTTCATAGATTTTAAACATGCCGGCATGTTGAAAACTTTTCCACCATGAGAGTCTTATGTATTTTTCGTCTTTTAAATAAGCGCTGTGACATATTAACGCAGCAAATAAATGAGTTTCGGTCTTGTTTATAATAATACCCTGTTCGCACACTTCGTATTGTTTATTTAGGCTTGCATTATTATGAAAATATTCTCCTTCGAGAAATTCTCCTTTATCTATCTTTTTTACATCTTCAGGTTCAGCTATTTCGTCTTTTTGTTTTACAATTTTTCTACATTGAGGACATTGGTAAATTCCAGAAACCAAAGGCTCCATTTCGACGTTACATGCTAAACACTTCAAATTTAATCATCACTTCTTGTAATTAAATACCGTTCATAATCTATATTTAATAATTTTAATTCTTTCTTCGTTATTACTTCAAGTTCTTTATTAATATCTATTAAATCCTCTCTAAGTTTAAGTAGAACATTTTGAATTTTATTAACTATGTTATCTTCGTTAAACGAAACTTTTTCAATAAATTCAAGATAGTTAAACTTTTTATCTTTTCCAGAATAATATTTTTTAGTTTCTAATATATTCTCGTCGAGTTGTTCCATCCTAAACCTAGTGTTCAGTAATGCCATCAATCTGAAATACCAATCGTTGCCAATTTCATTCCTCTCTGTATCTTCATCAAAGTGGAACTTATCAGGAAGTTCAATTTTTTCATCCCTCAGATATTTAAAAACATCCTTCTCACTCTTTATCGCTTCAAATATTTTTTTTAGCACGGATTTACTCCTTAATTTTGGATCAAAAATATCTATATATTCGTTAATTTTTTCTTTCATGTCTTTGTATTTCTGGTGAACCCCTTCGATTGTGATCTCAATTTTAATTGCTTGATAAACATTACCAAATTGATCTAATATGTAGTATATATCATCAGATATTGCATAATCGTTTTCTCCCATTTGAGATATAAATTGATGAATAAGGTTACTAGTCTGACATTTTACTCCTTTTAATTTAATCAAGGCTAAATTATAATTTCTTCTGGTAAGAAACTTAAATTTTTTATTTATCATTAAGAAAAGAGTATGATCTGGCACTGATATTTTGTCGTTCTCGATTGTAATTGTTTCTTCTCCTAATCGTATTATGAAATCCCCATCGTTATGATTAAATTCTCTAATACTACGAATATTTTTAAACAAGCCTAAATCGATCGCTATTTCAATAAAATTTTCTTCCCAAAAGTTAAGTACGTTATTTTTGAATATTTCATCTAAAATAATAACTCTCTCATAGGACCCTATAATTTTTAAATCCTTTAAATCTTTAAACAAGTCATTTCTGATAATATACAAAAATAAAATAATGTATCTCATTTCGAGATCGTCCAGAATCCTTTCTATCAAGCTTTTATCATATTCTAATGACAAATTCGTATGTTCCATACCTATAGTCCACTAATATTATTGAATAAATATCATCTATTTCAGTTAAAAAGAGTGAGTGAATAAATTAAGCATTCCTAAAAAATTTTTCGATTGATACTAAAATACGGCTCTAATCTATTTTTAAAATACTTAGAACTCCCTTTTCTTTTAAATAAAAATATTTTATGTCATAATATAGAAAATAAGTTTATTAATCGAAAAATGAATATTAAAGATGTTAATCCTAATAAGGAACTCATTAAACCAAAAGACCTATAAACAAATTAAAGGCCAAATTAAGAACTCAAGGAATTAAAATGTTTTTTATGACTACTATAAATTATTGTAACAAAACTTTTTTGTTATGTTTTTCTTATTTAGTATATACAATAATTAGTGTTTGAATAATGGGAAGAAGGAAACGTAAACAACAATCGTATAAAAGAGTCAAGAGAGTTCCAAAGATTTTCACTTGCCCAAATAACTAAATGGTTCTCCCATTTAATATGGATTGCGGTGAAAAATCTGTCAAGGTTGAGAATATTCGGAAAAGCGCAATTGCTACAGTGAAGTGTGGTCATTGTAGCTTAATAAAGGAAGTTTTAGTTAATTCTATATCAGAACCCGTTGATGCCTTTGGAGATTTTATCGATATTTATTACGCTGATCAAGAACTTCAGAGATTAGAAAAACGCATCGCGAAACTTAAACAGAAAAGTGAATGGGGGGAATTAGTTCTATGTTATTCTATTTTATCGGATATTTGCAAAGCTAAAGCTGCAGAGGCCTTAGAAGATGAAGATAATGTCAACCTTGATGTAGTTAATAAATGGAAAATTAAAGCAGAAGAATATAAAAAGCTAGAAAAGGATGCATTACTTCAATTAGACTCCCTTGAATTAGAGAAAGGAATAAAAACAGATGACGAGTCTTTATTTACAGAGCACGACGAGAGTGATATGAAGAAGGAAAAAAAAATCGAAGATATCTTTGACGACCCCGGGTTTCTTGAATTCTAATATCGTTAAAATCGACTTCCCACCTGAATAATTAAAAATCTAAGTTCAGAATTCTCTTTTTAATAGTTTTAGGAATATTTTTCCATATAGGAAGTTTCACTATCAATTTGAAAAACTGTTTTCGATTTAATTTTCGGTTTATTATTAGATAGCTCCAGTTATTAAACGCTAATTTATTAAAAAGATTCATTAGATTTACTCCGAAGGGATTAAACCTTGAAGTTAATAGACTAGCTAAATACCCTCCCAACCGTTTTGTTTGAGGAACTGATTCAGGATAAACTGACTCTGAAAGAGCTCTATTAAAAATTTCATAAATTGAAAAAATAGGGATAAGGTTGTTTATGTATTCGTTTACAACTTTTCTATAACTAAAGTCATCCAACGATAAAGTAGAAAGATCGTTTAGTTTTTTCAAAGCAAAATTGAAATGTTTCTCCTTAAAATAAAGCCACATGGTTCCCATATTGTCTCTAAGTTTAATTAATTCATTGATAACTTCCATTTCTTTGAAAGAAAACGAGTTTAGTTCTTCAAATTTTTTTATAAAGAGTAAAAAAATTGAATCTATCGATACATTATTAAAATCAGTAATGAATTCATTTCGTTTCTGCTTTTGAAGAATTAATTCGTCGTCGATAGTTTTATGAATCGTATGGGTATAAAGGGGAGTTGTCCATAGCATCTTTATAATTATTTCCATAAGTCGAATATGAAGGGAAAATTCTTGAATTTTAGAAAATTTTTGAGAAATTTTCAAACTTGGAACTGAAAATGATTTAGATTGATCGATCCTAAATTTAATTCTATCGATTCTCTTTAAATTACCAATATACTCCTTTCTTAGCTGTTTAAAGTGGATGATCTTTCTTTTTATCAACTTTTCTGTTGCTAATAAGTTATTTAAATAGTCGTAAAAATTCACATTGTATTTACGAACGATAGTATCATGTGTAATTAAAGGTACGCTAATTGTTTTCTCTGATTTTTCGCTTTCGACAGACATCGCGTGATCTCCTACAGAATAAGAAAATGTAACGTTATCAAGTGCATTTTCTAAACTTGAGAACACACCAAATGTTTTTGGGTCTTGCGTGTAATAGCCGTGTAAGAGGGTGTCAATTCCTTTAAAAATATTGTCTTTATACTCTGATATAATTACAGATTCAAATTCTCCAGGGTGATGTCTTTTAATTCCATATTTTTTTCCAACAAGATAAATCGCTTGATTTGCTCTGTGACAGATAGTGTGACTCCATTTAAACAAAGATTCTAAAAATTTACCTATAGTTAATATATACCCATAGAATTCTGGACCAAAATAAATTGGGAATCCGAATCCTCTAGAAGTTGAATATGTGAATTGGAAAATATTCCTCGTTTTTTCTCCATTTAAAAATCCAGGAAATTTGTAATGGAGTGCTAATCTAGGAAAAAGCGCTCCAAAACCTAAATTCATCCAAGCCTCAAATAAAATTATGCTATCAGGAAATCTAAAAGAATCTTTCTTGATATTTAAATCGTCACTTAACGAGTTTATAGCTAGCGGAACGCTGTGAAGCCCATCTCCATCACTTTCTATGTTTTTTAACTCATCTTTAAAGCTTTTTAGTGCAAGAGGTTTTAGTTTTTTTTCTATCTTTGCTTTTTCATAATAATAATTATTTAAAACCCTAACGAAGGACGTAATTTCTAGGATTTGTCTTTGTAGATCGTGAGCAACATTTACCCTATTTACTTTTAAGCCTTTACTGATAATTCTTACACCAAAGAAATCAAATCAAAACAGAATACTTCTTATAGTAATATATCTTTTTTTTAGTTTTAATTTTAATTGATTTTAAAAACAATTAGATTAATACTTAAAAGTGAACGACTGAAACTAAATCGTCTTCAAGTTAAACCAACTTTAACGAATACAGAGAACTTTTCTTCAATCGCGAAGGTATGGAGCGAATTTATTTTAGAAAAATAATTCGTAAATTAACTATCCCGATTGATTTCTCTTAGAAAAAAGCTGCTTTAATTCGCCCATTATTGCACCTCTTAAGCTCACAGGACTAGCTGGACGAGCAGCTCCTGGACCTCCAGGCTGCGGTGGTGGACCTCCAGGTGGACCTCCAGGCGGTGGCGGTGGACCTCCAGGCGGACCTCCAGAAGGTGGTGGTGCACTGTTTGGGGAAGCAGGTGCAGCGATTACTGAGGATGCCCCAACGCCTTTGGTTCGTAATGCTGATACTTCATTATTAAACGTATTAAATCGTGATTCCAATGTGGATATTTTTTGATTTACAGTAGCTAAAGACTGATCTACTAAATCAGGTATTCTTAGAATTACAGACATCATTCTTTCAACGATGTCTCCAAATGCGTTTAGTTTTTCTTCTATTGGAGCCTTTTTTGTTTCTTGCATGAAATTTGCGAATTCTTCTGCCATATTATTCTCTCTAGTTTAATAATAACGATTTATCCAAGTATTATTTCTAATAATTATATATTTGAACTATTTAATAAATTTAAGTTCATACTTGATAATTTGTACAAAAATAAAATAAAAAAAAGTTTAAATTCAGCTTGCTTTGTCAACGCTATTTTTCAAATTTAGCCACAATTCATCTACTTCGTTCTTAACCTGTAAAAATTGGCCAATTTTTTTTATTAAAATATCTCGAGCACGATCAAAGTCTCTTTGCGAATCGTTCAATTCGGACTCTAAAAGTTTCCTTTTTTCTCCTTCGATTAAATCGTTTTTTCTTTTCTCAACAGATAATGCTTTTTTGATAACTACATTTCTTTTGCCTGCTACTTCGCTTAATGCCGAAGCAAATTCGTATTTTTTTTCAACAAGGTAGTCTTTTTTAACGGCGAGGTCCTTAATCGAATCAATGTATTTGTTGTTTACTTCTATGTAACTATCGTTTTTGTGGATAATATCTTGAAATAATTTCACTTCCTCATCTTTAATATTTGATCGTTTCTCTCGTACTAGAGTCTGCATGTGTTTCAATACGTCTCTAAATGTTCTATTAAGCATTTCTCGGGTTAGTGTTGCTTTTTTTAAATTTTCGGCGTATTTTTTTTGAGAATCAATTAACGTACTCTGAGCTTTTGCTAATTTCCTTATTTGGGTTACTAATTCTTTTTCTAATGAGGCGAGTTCTAATTCGTCTTCTGATGTAATTATGGGGCTCATAAATTAATAAATCTCCTATGAATTGATTTTTTTTTTAATATTCTATAAATTAATATATATATCCAATTGATAAATATCTTTTTTGTGCATAATAACAAATTCAAACTATAAATAATCATCCAAGTTTTTTTGATCATCTGGAGTATTTAAAAATCTGTTATAATCTATTTTAGGGATTATTGGTAATTTTTCATTCATCAAGTTTTCATATTTAGCAGTAATGTAATGCTGTATATTATTAGGATGCACATAATATGGTATTTGTATTAATTTAATATTTTTTTGATTACATAGTTCTAATTTCAATAAATCGTCTTGAATTCTTTGTTCTAAGTCCTTTAATGTCTGATCAAAATGTGCTACAGCGTGATAATGTTGTTCTCCTTGAGCTTCAAATGCCAAACCTAAACCTTTATTATAACCGTCCAGTTCCATTTGATTTCCCCGAGAATTTATTAGCCATTTTGGTCGTTCTTTTGGAAATTCGTTTTGAAAAATTTCTTCGAAAAAACTTCGACATATTTTCTCGAATCTTCCTTGAGAACAAACAGGGCACCAATCACCTCTTTTTAAGTTAGTAGGTCTCCTTTCAAATATATGGTCTTTATCGCATTGAATTTTTAATTTTTGATGTTGATTTTTGTAATCTTCTGGTTTAGAAATACATTGACCACCCCTCTTTTCAATAAGGTTTTGAATATCTTGGAAAGATCCTCTATTTTTCACGCCTATAACTGTGTGACTACATTTCCTACACCATCTACCTATTTTTAGATTGCTAGCGTTAATATTAAATTTATGACCAGCTTGACATTCAATTTTGAATCTAGTTCTTTGATTGAAAAGTTTTTCTTTAGCATCTTCATATATGACTCCAATTAACCTACCACCTCTTTGCGTTATAATTTTTTGATGCTTTCTGACTGAGCCTCTTTGATTTGCTACTCGATGTTTTGTAGCACAATTTGGACACCAACTTTTATTATGTATTATCGCATCTAATATTGTTGTCCAAGAGTGATTACATTTTCCACATTGGATTGATAATTTTGATTTAACGCCTTTAAAATCTTCAGGATTAGATAAAATTTTTCCAGAAATTCCAGTTTTACTTATACCCATTTGTGAGACTATCATTTTTGCATCATTGAAAGTGTATTTCCTCACGAATTCTTTGTATTTCTCTTTTCCTAACAATAGTTTAATTCTATTTTGAATGGTAGAAATCGCAGGTGCCATTTCGCCTTCAGCTCGTAAATGATTTTGGACTTTCTTGAAGTATTTATAATTTTTATATTGTTGCATCCAAGATCTGACATCCTTTTCAGAATAAAATTTATATTTATAATTATTAGGATGATAATCAATTTCAAGTTTTGTAAATTCATCATTTCCCCTTTTTGAGAAAGTTTCTAAAGAATTTATATCATATGGGATGAAATCAATTTTGATTTGTGGGTCTTCATTTTCTAACTCATCTTTTGGTTCAAAATTTTCAATTAAATTATCATATAATCCTTCAACTTCATCAAGAGGTTTAAATTCATTCTCATCTAATTCCAGTTCAGTTTTTAAAACTTTTTTTTCATCACTATACTCTTTATTATCACATTCTTTCAATTGTAAAAACCATCATTTTTCCATGCTTCATTTTCTTGGAGAGATTACTTGGGTATATTAAGGTTTATCATTTTCGTAAAATCATTATGAGAACTTTTATTTTCTCCACCAATAGGACAGAAAATGCTATTTCCACCAAGATCTAAACAAAGTCTACAATTTGGACATTAAATATAAATTATTTTAATAAAAACTTAATATGTTGTCTATATCGCTATATTTAAATTACAAGAAAATTTGAACCTAAATTTAATGAGTCGAATGATTTAGTTATTTTAAATAAAGTGAAATAAGAAAAATTAAAGTTTATAATGGAAAGATTGCGGTTAAAATATTATCTTTATAATTTGCTTTAATTACTTCAGCTTCAATAACTTTTCCAATTAGAGGTTCAGAAAAAACAAGGGGTTTCTTCAATAATACCTTTATTCCAAGAGAATCGTTGATTTTACCGATACACTCATTTTCCCACCTTCCCTTCGAAACTATTTCAATTTTAAGCAAATCCTTTTTCTGAAGATCCAAGGTTGATACACGCTTTCGTTTATGAATTCCAAAATCCTTTGGTCCAAGTTTTAATTTAATGTTGAATTTTTTTTCCAACTTCGACAAATAAGAATAAAAATAGTCCCAAGACTTTGGTTGTATTTTTTTTAAGGTTCTCCCAGTCTTGTAAATTAAATATTTCTGGATACCTATTTGTAATTGACTCTTTGAATATCCTTCATTCCTCACATTAAGAACAAATTCTATAATTTCTTCAATATCTTTGTCGTTTTCTCCGGGAAACCATACTGGCGCGATCAATACCTGTATGTTGGAGTTCATTAGCGTATATATATTTTTAATAAGCTTGTCGACATCATACTGAGTACAATTACATAAATAACAATCTGTCTCCTCTTTTAAACTATTTAAGCTTATATTAATCCGAGTGAGTTTGGATTTTTTTAATTTATCAATAACTGGTTTCGAAAGTAATAAGCCATTAGTTTGCATTGATATAATTGAGATTCCTT
The DNA here is from genome assembly GCA_035530895.1 of Candidatus Nanopelagicaceae bacterium. Lineage (GTDB taxonomy): Archaea > Asgardarchaeota > Lokiarchaeia > Sigyniarchaeales > SOKP01 > SOKP01. The sequence goes on along the minus strand of DATKTW010000134.1, from coordinate 23,463 downwards.
TGATATCTGAGAGTCTTTTTAAAAGACTTTCGAGTTCTTTGTAAAGTAATATCTCTCCATAAGGTGAAAAGTGAATTTCGAGACTATAGTCCCCTTTAATTTGGACAAGATCTAGAACTTTTTCAATCAAGTAGTTGGAATCTACAACGAAGTTAGTGTTGTATTTTCCAGAATTTACAAAACAATACTTGCATTGGAGATTGCAAAGAGTAAGTGGTTTAAGTTCGATTACATTTGTCCCTCTATCAATGATCCCTAGAAAATCTACCCCCATTAGAGGGATTTTCGAGATTTTATCAACATATTGTATTTTACCATTCATGTTAGAATAAATACTATGATTTTGCAGTTCTTAAATTTTAAATCTTAAAATAGCAACGATAGATCCCAAATCAATTATTTGTTTCCCTGTTGGGTGTTCGCTATTTAAAATATGAATTTCTCCACCTAAAGATTCTACACCGTTTAATAATTGTTCTATTCTTAATTTCTGTTTTTTTGATGCACCTCTTATAAGAATATCTGCGCAAAAAAGTTCCTTTACAGCTCTTTTTTCAATAGCTTTCGAGATTTCATCGAATCCAATTGCAATTAAATCTGAATTGGTGCTAAACAACTGAAAAATTTCCTCAATTTTCTCAGTTTCATGGAAGATTTTAACATTTTTCTTTAGAAGTTTGAGTTCTTTTGATTTAAGAGTTTCCAGGATTGCACTTTCAGTTCCAGAGCTAGCTTGAATGTTTACGATTTTCGGTAACCTCGTTATTTGGGCTTTTTCTTTAATATATTGTGTTAAGTGATCCTTTGTGCTCCCAGGGCCACATATTATAATGATTTTTAAATCTACATTTTCTGCTTTTTCTTTAATTATGCTGCTAATATCACTATAGAATTCTTCATAAGCTTTGTTTCGATATGATTGCTCGTATCTTTTGCCTGGGATGTTTTTTTTTACCGTAGCGATTCTATTATGGCTATAATTTGTAATAAGAGCGATTGTTGCTAACCCTGTTTCGATCGCTATTATTAGCATGACAAAATCAGTTTGAAATCTAGGCGATTTACTAAGGCGTTTAATCTCACTATTTAACCACTTAGGTTTTTTAATTGTTAATTTTAGTCCTGGTTCTATATTAATTGTGTGATATGTCCCATACGAAACAAAATCCTCTGGTCCTTCTAAGATAGTTCCTTTTACTCTTAACCGATTTGAAAACTCGTGGAATGAAATAGAATCGACGTTTATTTTCAATTTCATTTGTTTTCTTTCTCCTTTAGAACCTTCTTTTAAAACTATTCTACGGTTTGTTCTTGCCGTTACGTGGTCATTTTTAGCAATAATATTATAGAGTGTCCATAGATCGTTTAAATCTTCGGTTCTTAATGAAATGGTTTCCTCCTTCTTATCAATATCCAGAATTTTCATTTGGCACTTCAAACTCAAAATTCCTAAATTTTTATAATTAACCCTAACAATTAAGTTTAACACACTTAAATTGCATTTTGCTTGGGGATTTATGAGTTAAACTAAGAATAAAGAAAAAAAATAATAAATACAAAAAACAGATAAAATTTAATCTTTAGCTCCTAAGGCTGCTTTAACTTTTTCTAATTCTTCCATTCGTTTCTTTTTCTCTTCTTCACGTTTTTTCATATCTTCCTCGTCAACCTTTTGGAGAGTAACACCTTTTTTAATTTCATCTTTTAATTCGGTACCTAAGGGCGTCATAATCACTCAATACTTTTATTTTTGTTTCCTTTTTTTGAGCACATTATCAATGCGTTCTATACAAAATTTATAATAGAATTTATTTATAAGTCTTGGTTTTTAGAAAATGATTAAATGTTCAATATCATTAAGTAAGCGCTTTGCTTGTCCCGATAATAATTTTCTATTCTTTCGACAATCTGAAAATCAAATTTTTGATACAAGCTTATAGCAGCTTTATTTTTAGAGTTCACATTCAATATAATTGTTTTTATCTTATCTAATGCTATCACTTTTTTCAGAGTGTATCTTAAAAGAAAACTCCCATAACCTCTTTTTCTTTCCCCCTTTCTAATTAAAAAGTTAATTAAGTTTAATTTTTCTTCTCGATCTTGAATAATAATGATGAACCCTATAATACTATTCGATAATTCGTCATCAATGAGCTTAAAAAAATATTTGTTCGTTTTTATCAAATTAAAAATTAGTTCTTTAGAAAATGAGTCCTTCTTGAAATTTCTTCTTTCTAAATTGTAAATTTCATCTAAATCCTTAAGAGTGACGGTATCAATAATCATTTAGTCCCATCTCTTCTTTAAATAACCTTATAGGTGTTTTTTCCGTTATTTGTTGATATTTTTCTTCTCGAAACGGTATCATTTCTATTATATATCCTTTTAAATTATGTTGAATTAGTAAATCCATAAAAAATTCTTCCAAAGCAAACTTTATGGGTAATTTAATATAAGTTACTTCGTAAGATAAGAAGTTTTGAGGGACTTTTAGCTCATTTAATAAAAGATTATAAAACGCTTTAATGTCCTTCTTCTCGCCTTCTATTAGAGCGTATAATAGCAAACCATCTCTCGTGATTTCTTCGTATGGTAATTTAATAGTTTTTGCACGTCTTAAATACCTTTCTCTCAATTGCCAATAATCCTTAGCTATAATCGTACAAAAATGAATTTTTATTGAAACTTTTGGAACGATATCATGTATGAGTTTAATAGCACACTCTTTACTATTCTTTACAGATGCTATTGTACCTGCTTCCAACTTAAAATTTCGGTCCTTAAGGTTTTGACTATTTGGTAAAGTATACTCAAATTCATTCAAATTGATAAAATCTGCGCCTATTTTATTCATATAAAAGATGAATTTTTTCAAATTTTCGATATATTCCGCATCTGGAATCACAGGAACTTCAGCTCCTACGGACATACCCTTGTTTAATGCGTATTTAATCACATTCCAATTTTCTTTTGCAGGGTTGAATCTAATTTCGTCTAACCCTGCTCGAGCGAGTTTTGCCGCAATTTCTTCGCTAAAATTAAGACCGTTGGTATAAAGGTGAATATGGAACTTTTTTCCTTTATTTTCTTTGATGAATTTGATATATTCTAGCGTTTTTTTTAAGTTAGGTTCATATAACGGGTCTCCACCCGTAATACTCATGCCTTTCGCATTAATAGCTTTGAGTTCATGTAGTATCTGCTCTTTAGAAGATATTTGAATCTCGTTTATATAGGTATCTTTCTTACCTTTTCGTTTTTCAGAAATCGGACAATACCACCAACAATGTTTTGGATTCTGACAGATTCCATTAAGAAATAATACTGCTTTGGCACCCTTTAAACATTGTTGACATCCTTTAGGGATTCCTTCTTTTTTCACATAAAATGTATGTGCTCTAGATTCTAAAATCACTGGATCTCTCATCTTTGTAACAGCTTTTTTCTCACAATCGATTTTTTATTGGCTAATTTTTTTAACACATCTTCGGTAGTTTCGTATATTTCAATTGATCTCTTTAAAAATACACCTGTTTTTCCAAATTTTTCTCTCTTTAAAAGAACTTTTTTTCTTTCATTAATCAAATCAATACTAACATTCAACTGCTTTGCAGCTAAATTTTCGTTTCCAATAATCGAATATTCTTCATGACCATCAGAAGTGGGTTGAATCAAAACTAACCTTTTATCGATTCCAGGCACTCTAATACTATTTTTTAATTGGTTTATATTAATTTTTCCTCCAAAATCGTAAAATTCTCTTGATTTTTTATCGAACTTAGATAATGGAATTGTTATGCTCTCTAACTCGCTTAAATAGATGTAGAGTTTCAAAGTGTCAGCGGGAGTTGCCATAATAATTTCTCTGAAGTAATTATTAAAACCGTTCTTGTCGAGTATTATTTCTATTTGATACGGAGCGATTGATTGGATTAAAACAATGTCGATATCGCTATCGTTATGCACATCGCCTCGAGCAATACTACCATATAAAAATGGGTTCAAACCCTCTTTAGCGAACATCTCCAGCAGTGTTTTAGATCGTTCTCTTTTTTGTTTTAATAGTGTCAAGTGATTTTCAGAGTATGTAACGGTATTAAAATAATCTCTTAGAATTTTATGTCCTTTCATCAGAATTTAATCGCTTTTATCTTTTTTACTGTTTCTCTATATATCTAAATATTACGCTTAAAAGTAATGTTTCGTAATACTTGAATGTGCTTTTAGTTTTTTGGATAATAGTATATGGGGAGTATTTAAATGTTTCATTATTATGTAATATCGTTTTTACTTTCTTGTTTTTAAAAAATGGATTTAATTTCTCACTAAATATCGTAGATAATTTAGGATTTTTGTTTGAATCATTTAGTAAAGTTAAATAAACTTCCAGATTGTACGATTTTAAGCGAGGATTAATCAAAATTATGTTCCTACAATGATAGTCTTTCAAAAGAAGATTCAAAGGTAAAACTTTTTTAGTAAAATCAATAACATTATAATTCTGACTCAATAAGTTAAAATATTGATTGTGAAATGTTAAAATAGCAGGAAACGTTTGTTGCAACTCTTTTTCGATATCAGGTATCAATTGTTCCATCATGTTTTTAGTTAACATTTTAAGCCGAAGGTTTATCACATTATATCCAAACGTACAAAATGCTTCTGTGAGTGCTTTCAACAACATTAGTTTTCGATACCTTCTTATTAAGATTATTGTCGGTTTTATTAATTTTTCTTGCTGAAAAACGCTAGATTTAGTCAAATTGCACTTTTTTATAGATATAGACGAAAACTGATTGTTAATATGCTGAAGGTTATCAACTTTCCTAATCGTTGAAACGTTTGAAAAAAAAAATCTCCACCGATATATTTCTTTAAGTACCTTTACACCGATTAAAAGCAGGATTAACAATACAATTATGATAATATCAATTGTAATCCAATCAACTTGAAAGACGTCAAATGTCATAATATTTACAATGCACTACTTATATTAATCTACAACTTCGTCAATCCAATCCAAATATTTCTTAGATCCCTTCTCGATTTTGAAAGCAACGCATTCGGGGTTTGAATAACTATGAACTTCTCCGATTTTTTGAATTATTAAATCGCAATTTTTTTCAGTAGTTTTAATTATTAATAGTAACTCGTTATTTCTTTCTATTTTTCCTTCCCACCAATATATAGAAGTTAAATTAGGTATGATATTTACGCAGGCTGCTAATTTATTTTCTATTAATAAGTTTGCAATTTTATTACCCTCTTCATAATTAGGTACAGTGACGAAAAATATGTAATAATCCATCTTTTTCCCTTAGGTATGATATCTGATTCTAATAATGTACAAATCAATTTCAATCTAATTACGATATAAACAATTCATAAACAAAAAGAATTAAGTTAATAGTCATTATAAAACATTTTTGCATAAGGGAGAAAAAACAGATTTAAATTTTAATATTTCTTCTATGTTTTTTTATCTAGGAAATGCTATTTTTTCTTAAATGAAATTATAAATAGGAGAACTTATATTATTAATAAAAAAAAATATAATTATGCTTTAAGGAGTTGATTGTAATCCTTCACAACGTTTACCTAATATCAAATTTTACGGGCATTTGTTTAATCCATAGGAAGTATGGAACGATAGAGTTTAATCAAGATTTAGTATCGGGGTTTTTAACAGCATTAAAAGATTTTTCTGTGGAGTTCTCGAAAGGATCGGGTGAATTGAAAATCATTGATATGCAAATATTTTATCTCCTTCTTGTTTTTAAGGAAGGGATCCTGTGCACAGCAGCTGCTGACAAGAATGATGATGCTAAAATAACACATAAAATGTTAAGTGATATTATCGACAAATTCCTGGAAAGATATGGAAACCTAATGGAGGATTGGTCAGGAGATGTTAGGATGTTCAAAGGATTTGAAAATGTTATGGATGACATATTAAAAAACGGTCATATAGCAGAAATCCCATTAAAGATTCCTATTTTAAAAATCTATGAAAAAGACTATGTAAAATCTCAGAAACTACTAACAAAAAAGGGTATGGTGCTTTCGGAGGAAGATTTACGGAAGGTTCAAGACCAGAAACCCGCATGGACTTCAAAACGTCTTCCTACCCAAGTAATCATTCAGGGTTTTTTAAACAAGGAACAGTATAAGATTGCTCATCTGGCCGATGGTTTTCACACTGTAGCAGATATAGCAGAGGAAGCTGGCGTTCCAAAAGCGGAGATTGATGTAATGATCGATGATTTAGACGGTCTTGGCTTGCTCAAGTTTATTGATATAAAATAACATAAGTTTTTTCATATTACCTTTAACCTACACTTTCTAATTTCTTGAATCTGAGTTGGCTTATTTTTCTATTTTTATTAAATTAAATAAGCTTGTCCAATTAAAATTGGTAAACATAAAATTTATGAAAAAAATATTACTAGTCTAATTAGTATGAACGTGAATAAAATAGATGAAAACATCTACGAAATCCCTCAAAAAACTTTAATGGCTCGAGTGGAAGGAAAGATCGTAAAATTTCAAATGAAAGTACCAGTCCATATTTATGCTAACGAGTACATTTTAGAAAAAATTAAAAATGATAGAACTTTGGATCAAATTTGTAATGTAGCTTGTCTCCCCGGCATACAAAAGCACGCTATCGCTCTTTCTGATGCACACCAAGGTTATGGGTTTTGTATTGGGGGCGTAGCAGGAACAGACGCTTATTCTGGAATGGTTTCCCCAGGTGGGGTAGGATACGATATTAACTGTGGTGTGAGAATTCTAAGAACAAATCTTCACCTGAAAGATATTGAAAGTTCAATTCCTAAATTACTAGATACTATTTTTAGGAATATACCATCCGGATTAGGAAGTAAAGGAAAACTAATTATCAGTTCCTCGGAATTAGATGAGGTTTTAGATAACGGCTTAAATTGGGCATTAGATAATGATTATGCATTAAAAGAGGATTTAGAGCATTGCGAAGAAAACGGTTTTTTGAAAAACGCAGATTCAAAATTAGTATCTCAAAAAGCAAAGCAAAGAGGAATAAAACAACTCGGTTCTTTAGGGAGTGGTAATCATTTTCTCGAAATACAAAAGGTTGATGAGATTTATAACAAGCCAGTAGCAAAGAAATTCGGAATCTTTGATAAAGATCAAATAGCTATCATGGTTCATACTGGTTCTCGGGCTCTTGGCCATCAAGTGTGCACGGATTCACTTAGAAATATCGAGCAAGCAATGAGAAAATACAAAATAGAAGTACCAGATCGCGAATTAGCTTGTGTGCCAGCCGATACTCCAGAAGCAATGCAATACTTGAAAAACATGGCGTGTGCTGCAAATTTTGGGTTTGCTAATCGCCAATTAATAACGCATTGGCTAAGAGAATCTTTCCAAGAGCATTTTAAAAGGAGTTATGACGATCTGGATTTCAAATTGATTTATGGTGTTTGTCACAATATCTTAAAGATAGAAGAACATGAAGTTGATGGAAAAAAAATGAAATTAAACGTCCATAGAAAAGGCGCAACTAGAGCTTTCCCACCAGGGCATCCAGATATACCCAGTGATTATAAAAGTGTAGGTCAACCAGCTTTAATTCCTGGAACTATGGGATCTGCTTCGTATTTATGTGTAGGAAGACCAAAAGCAATGGATCTCTCCTTTGGTTCTACAGCTCATGGATCTGGGCGTGTGATGTCAAGATCTAAGGCAACAAAGCTATATTGGGGTAGTAAAATAAAGGAAGATCTACTTAATAAAGGAATTACCATACGAGCCGCTTCTCCTAAAGTGATTGCGGAAGAAGCTCCTGGAGCATATAAAGATATAGATCAAGTTGTCCAAGTGAGCCATGATCTCGGCATTGTGGAAAAAATTGTTAGGTTAGTTCCAATTGGCGTTGTAAAAGGTTAAATATTTACTTCTTCCTATTATTTAATTTGAATTTTCCAAAAAAAAAAAAATAAATATGCAACTACAATCTGTAGTTTTATGCATTTGGAATGGCGTCTGCACAACCTGGCATCTTAAAATCACCTTAATGTTAAAAAAAATTCAGTAATGCTGATTAATCATGAAAATCTACTAAACTCAACTAAAACTAGAATTAGATTTATAGCTTTTTGTTTGGAGCTTTTTATCTATTAATTTCTAATAGATCTGGGTGTTTTTTAAAATCTTACAATATGATAGCAGACGCATCAAGCGGTTTTAATAACTTATAATTGAATATTTCATTAAATGTCAAATACAATGTCTATTATCGAACCATTTTTCCTTTCATCTATATTTAGAAAAGAATAAGTAATAGCTTTAACTTCGATCCCAATATCGTGCTTATTTCTATTAAACTTCTCGCCCTTAAGTTTCGCTTCCAAGATGTAAATACCGTTTGTTTTTTCAATTTTATTCACGTGAATCTGACTAAAAACTAACTCATCTACATCAAAGATGTAAAGGAATTCAGAGAGAAAATCAAATAATAGTGATGCTTTATCTTCAGCTTTAACTACTATTTTCTTTTCAAGATTAGGAGATACTTTCTTAAGGTCTGGTGTTATCGTTGTCATTAGACCATATGCAGCTTGCGAAAAGGCCGCTTGCAAAGTAGGGCCCCAACATCTAACTTGAACATCGGCAGTATGATCTCTAAACTCAAATCCCGCTTTTTTCATTATTTTTTTTCATACCAGTTAAAAATCTACTTTAGATAATTGTTTAATAAAAAATAAGTTTTTACGTTTGATTGAATTTGCATCGGGGAGTTTAAAACTATACGTCTAAAATCTTAATTATATGTTGAGTACAATTCATTCTACACTTAATGACACGGTACTTTTTTATCAAAGATTAACGATAAGAAAGAAGTTTTCAAATGAACAACTTTTACTTTTTCACTTTTTTCATGAAATTACTAAGGTTTTTCCTCAAAATGTGGTTATAGTAAACGAATTTGTATTTTTTTTCCTAAAAAATGAAAATTATTTTAGTGCAAAGTCAAAATTACCATATCTTAGAAAAAAATTTCAGCATAGGAAAATAGTGATTGTACGGGAAGAAGAAGTACTAGTTAACTTAGTTTATGGTTTCTTTCCAGATCCTTATATTCATACAGTTAGAATCGAAAGAAATGTATATACTGGAAAAACGGATATAATGGTAGGTTTTCTTACGTACGAGGAACGAGGAATTGCTGTAGGGTGTAACGGTAATTACATAAAAGCAGTTAACGAGATTTTCAAACGGTATGTTATTTTTGTTAATAGCATCGGATTTCAAATTAGAATTAAGTGTGATGTAGTTAAAATATAAGAATTTTTATTACCAAGGCACATCTTTTAAATTAATTAGATACGCTATTGTATTAGATATAAGGCTTACAGAGGGGGTTAAAATGAAAAGAAATATAACGATGTTAAGATCTGGGATCACGTACAATCCTGGAAAAAAAATAGCTGGAATTAAAGCAAAAATTAGAGCTCCTACCACAAAATCTAATTGATCTACGATCCAAAAAGGCGCTCCACTTTTAATATTAACCCTTCTTTTCAGAAAAGATCCAGCTAAATCTCCAAAAGCTGCACCGTAGGAACAAAAGACAATCCTCAAAAGTATAATAACTATTCCTATTGGAAATGAACCTCCAACGAAATAATACTGATAATAAAACAATTCAGAATATAATTTGTAAACTCCAAGAGAAGCACCTTCGTTTGGAATTTGTTGTATAATGGGCCATAAAATAAAAAACAGAAAGAATAATGCACTACTTAAGGGTATCCCTATGTATAAAGGTCCCTTGACAAGTCCAGATACTGTTTTATGATCTCCTAAAATTCTACGGTCGTCGCTCCAAAATTTACCTTTATCTAATGGTTTTCCACCTCCAACAATAACCATTCCTGCGTTCGAAAAATATGCTGGGACAATAAAAAGTACGCTAAAAATTAAAGTTGCTAACCAATCAGCCCATGTAAAGATCATAGAGATAATCAGAAAGTTAAAAAAAAGCAAACTGATAAACGTTAAAGTCAATATTATAGCGAGTCTTACGTTTCTTCTGTCGATATCTCCCTTATTATTTCTAGACATAAATTTTCCAGTAATTTAAATGAATAGGTTTAATAATTTTTAATTAAAATTAAATTTTGGTAAATATAACAAATTATACTAAACCCTTAATAATATTGCTTCCTAAATAATTATCTTTTAAAGCTCCGACAATATTATTATAAACTATCGCTTTAATCGCTGCAAATTAAACGATATGAAACTAGCATATTAAAGCTTTAACATATTATTCTTACTTTTTCGATTAATAAATAAATTTAAATAGCGCGGAATCGAAATATCAAATATTGGCATTATTTCGCGTGGAAAATTTTTACGTGGTGGAAATGAGTGTTGACTAACCATAATGAAAAAGGAATGTATTCATTCAATATCGATAAATTTTACCAGAATTACTTAAAAGGACCGAAACTTTTTAAAAAACGAGAAGCTCTCGAACCTTCGTTTATTCCTGATGAATTACCTCACAGAAATTCGGAGATCGAGAAGATAGCGGGTATAACTGCTTGTGCGTTAAACGGTGATGTTCCTCCTAATTTCGTGTGTTATGGGATGACTGGTACGGGTAAAACGGCTACTGTAAGGTACATTTCACAAAAACTTGCGCAACATTGCTCCACCAAACCTCCCTGGTGGGTATATATTAATTGTACAGTAGTATCTACACCTTATAGAATCTTAGCTCATATCTACAATACGATAGTTGGTAAAGAAAAAATCCCATCAACGGGTTTACCTAAAGACGTAATTCTCAAGAAATTGTTAGGTTTATTGGACCAACATATCAAAGATAGTATCTGTTTTCTTGTATTAGATGAAATAGATATTCTAATTGAGAAAAAAGGAGGAAATGAAATCTTGTATAACTTAACGAGGTTAAATGAGAACTTAGATTACTGTAGAACGAGTGTTATCGGGATATCTAATAAACTAAAATTCATGGAATACCTCGATGCGAGAGTTACATCTAATCTAGAGGAAGAAGAACCGATTGTCTTTAAACCGTATGACGCTAACCAACTCTACGATATTCTTAAACTAAGAACAGAAGTAGCTTTTCAGGAAGGCGTTATTGACGATGGAGTTATAAAGCTATGTGCAGGTCTAGCAGCAAAAGAACATGGTGATGCGAGAAAAGCTCTTCAATTGTTAAGAAAAGCTGGAGAAATCGCTGAACGAAACCAAACTAAAAAAATAATGGAACATCATGTAGAAAAAGCTCAAAAAGATATTGATAAAGATCACATTGTTGAATATATCTTTTCGATGCCTCTTCAATCAAAATTAACATTAACGGCCATCTATTTATTGTCAAAAAACACTAAAGAACACATAATTACTTCGGGCGATATTTACGAAGTTCATTCAGAATTAGCAGCATTCATTCCAAATGTGAAACAATTGACGCGCAGAAGGATTAGTGACTATATTAATGAATTAGCGTTATCAGGATTAATAACAGCTATAACAAAATCGATGGGTCATTATGGTCGAACGAAAATTGTAAAACTTGACATCGATTTTAACCTAATAGAACGAGTTTTGTCTCAGATTAAAATAATAAAAGAGTATCGATTATTGGATTATAAACCGATAATACTCCAAACCGATAAAGTTAAGATAAAGAATGTGGTGTTTAAAAAGCTAATTTAAGAAAGAAATTTCCAATTATTAATATCTTTGGTAATACTCTCAAGAAAGTACGATGCTAAATCCGCGTTTTTACTTTTTAAGAGGAGAAATAATTTCGCTAAATGTTTACAGAATTTTTTATTTACTGCTCTTTTAGTCCGAAAATCATGGCAATTATGTTTTATCACTTTTTCACTTATGTTTATATCAATGTTATACGGAATCTTCTGAGAACCTTGAACTTCAGCTTTAATAATTTTTTGAGCAGAATCGATTAATCCAAATTTGTATGCGCTATCAGACTCTGCTACCGCTCTATTTATAGTTCCTTTATCAAGTAAAGCTATTAATAAAAGATTGAATTTATTTATGCCATTATTTTTAGATTCATTAGTGAACTCTTTGAGATCGTTTACATCTTTTATCTTTTCTGAAATGTGCGTTTTTCTCTTTTCATGCCATTTGTTTAACTCGAGAGCTAAGGATTCTGATAATTTTATTCGCACATCGCCTTCTAGTATTAGATAACCTTTATGAATAGCCATATTTATGAATTCCTTTGCCTCTTTAGGCGAGAAAAGAAACAGTTCAAAAGAAATTTTGCGCAATAAATCATCTTGTTGTATACTTGGAAGCTCTATTATTTTCCAAATGTGAAAAACCATCTCCAAGGTATTGCCACGTGGAATAGCAAAATTCAATTAAAGCACCTAATACAATTAAAAGCAGAAGAATTTAATTAATTTTATTAAAATCGAGTGATAAAAAATCTAAAGAATCCAACTCAATTACTGGTACTATACCGGGCGTAGGTATTATCCCAAAACTTTTCATAAAGTCAGTTTGAGCTTGAAAACATCCCGAATTTACGAGAGTTACATTCCTGTATTTTCCAATCCCGTTTATATGTATGTGTCCTGTATGAAAGATATCAGGAATCTTTTCTACTATTAGATGATCTATGTTTACAGGGGCAATTTGCGTTTTTTCCCCAAAAGTTGGAGCAAGATGTCTACATATTAGAAATTCCTTCATGGTTTCGATCGGTTTATTTATGTCTAAATCGTGAATTAATCTATTAAAATCGTGCATACTCTCCCCATGATATATAAGTGTGTTGACATTATGAGTTTTTATTAAAGAAGGGTTGCCCAGACATTTGATTCCCATGTTAACTAAATCTTCGCAATATTTCTTTGGTACTGCGGGTCGAGGTATTGCGTTTCTTACTGGTTCGTGATTTCCAGATACAAAAAATATTTTGATATAATCCGGAATTTCCAAAAGAATTTCTGAAGCTTTTTTGAATTGTTTATAAATATCTGCGATAACGAGATCTTCTTGTTGGTTGGGATATATACCTACTCCATCAATTAGATCGCCATTAATGACTAAGTACTTTATTCTTCCAGCCTTCTCTCTTAGGAGTTTATTTTTACTTTTTCCGTTTAAAAAACTAATAAATCTAGCAAATAAGGCTTCTTCAAACTCTTTGCTTCCAATATGAATATCAGAAATTAAAGCGATAGAGAGAGGATCTGGTGATAAATTAGGTTGAAAATTTGTCGGAATATCTATTTTTGAGATGTAGGAGGCAAAAATTATTCCTTTTCTCCCATGTTCACCAGGATTATACAAACCCTTAACGAACAACATCTGATCGTTAAGAGTTCTTTCTATAATTTTGACGGAATCTAGGTTTTCCGAATTATTTTGAATCAATACGCTAATCTTACCAGTTAAATCCTCTAAAGTAAAAAGAAAATTCCCTTTTTTTGTTTGATGAATAGCATCTACTAAACCTAATGTTGATATTTCAATGCTATTAGATATCCTAAATATATTATTGATGTTAGTAGCCGAACTTACTTCCGGTCTTTTTCTGATGAGTTTTTTTAGCTTATTATATTTGTCAAGCGTTAATTCATAAAAATCATCGTAATTTCCGGTAGTAAATAATTTACTTGAAGGATCTTGAATAACTTCGTAGTTAGATTTGTATTCTTTAGCAATAGGTTTAAAGGTAAAAATAGATTTGGTGGATTCGAATCTTGGAGTTCTTTTTGTGCTTTCTATTTTGGTAATTTGCTTGGGCAAGAGATCTGTATTAAAAGTTTCTTGGCTTTCGTATTCTGTTTTAGATTTTTCAAAAAGGGGTAAAATTTCTGATGGAAGATTTTTATCTATTAAAGAGCTCTTAACTGCTTCTTGTGGAGGATTGGAATATTCGGGGGGGTTTTCAGTTTCTTCATGTAATTGCAGAGAATTGGTTTTAGATATGGTGCGTTTCAGCATTCTTTGAAGTTTTTCGTCTGAAATGTCTTTTACAACAGTTTCCGTTAAGTGACTCTTAAAAGAAGGAATAAAACTAGTTTCCTTAATAAGGAGATTTAAGTTTTTCAACGGATTATTCATAGTTAGAATATTTTCTAGCATTGTAGGAGATATATTTATCCCTGAATTTATTAGTTTATTTAGAATAGCCTTCTTCTGTTCTGTGGTTCTGGTTTCCAAGTCTGATTCTCCCTTGATAGAATTATTATATTTATTAAAAGCTAAAGATAAATTGTTTATTATTAAAGAATAAACAATGTTTATAATTATTAGGAGGGCATGCTAATTCTCATACTTTTATCAAAAACTTTAAATCTCCTCGAATTCAAATAGTAAGATTCAACTAACCTATTAATAAAACATTTTATTTTGAACCTAAAAATTTAACATTATGTAACCTAATTTTCAACAAAAAGATTAATTATCTTATCAGCGTACGGATAGTATTATGGTAGAAATGAGTAATAAGGTGGAAGACTACTTTTCTCTATTGCAAAGAGATGTTGACAAATGCTACGAAATCGCAGAAAAGGCACGTAAAAAAGGACTTGATCCTGAAACTTTTGTAGAATCTCCTCAAGCTAAAGATTTAGCAGGAAGAGTAGAAAAGCTTGTAGGACCAAAGGGCGTAGCTGATGTTATAAGATTTTTAAAAAATCAAGGAAAAAACGAAGATGAGATTGTGTTTCAAGTAGTTTCTGACATTCTTAGCCAAAAAGTAGTAAAAATTGAATCGCTAGAGGAAAGGGTTGAAAGAGCTATCCGGGTGGGTCTTGCTATAAAAACGATGGGTGTCGTTAGCGCTCCCCTTGAAGGTATATCAAAAATATTAATACGAGAAGATCAACACAACAATAAATACTTATCTTTATATTTTGCAGGTCCGATTAGGGCTGCGGGAGGCACAACAGCCGCTTTATGCGTTCTGATTGCAGATTATGTTAGGAAACGATCAAATATTCCAAAATATGAAGCGACTGAGGGTGAAATAGGAAGATACGTTGAAGAAGTCAAATTATACGATCGGAGAGGTCACTTACAATATCCATCATCTAACGATGAAATTCGATACGCCGTAGAACATTTACCTGTTGAGATAAATGGAGACGCTACTGAAGATGAAGAAGTATCAGCGTTTAGGGGATTACCTAGAATCGAAACGAACAAAATTCGAGGAGGTGCTTGTTTAGTATTAAACGATGGGATATTACTTAAAGCTCCAAAACTTCTTAAGATTGCTCAAAATATGAAATTAGAAGGCTGGAATTGGTTAGGAAAACTAAAAGATATCGCACAAAAGGAAGAGAAAGTAAAGAAAAATGATGATTTAGAGAGCAAATCTACTATTAAAATTACACCTAACTCTAAATACATTTCTGATATTATCGCGGGTAGACCAGTTTTTAGCGATCCTTCCAAAATTGGTGGGCACAGAATACGATATGGAAGATCGCGCAATACCGGATTAGCTGCGGGAGGATTACATCCTGCGACTATGGCTATTTTGGACGGTTTTATAGCAATTGGAACACAATTGAGAATTGAAAGACCAGGAAAAAGTACCAGTATTTGTCCTGTAACCTCGATAGAACCACCTATAATAAAACTCAAAAATGGAAACGTGGTAAGGATTTCGAACGCAAAAAAAGCAACAGCACTCTTTCAAGACATAAAAGAAATTCTTTTTCTGGGAGATATTCTCTTTGGATTTGGGGAGTTTTCTGAAAATAACCATAAACTGGTTCCATCTGGTTATGTTGAAGAATGGTGGGCTTTAGAGTTAGAGGAAGCATTAAAAATTGAACAAAGATCAAACAAGGAATTAAGTAAATTTATCGAAGATCCTTTTAATAACATTCCCTCAGCAAAAGAGGCGATCGATTTAGCAAAAAATTTTGCTGTGCCCTTGCATCCTAAATACACTGATTTTTGGGGTAACATTTCTGTAAGTGATTTGAGTACTTTAAGAGAAGCTTTAACCGCCGACTATGATAATAAGACTAAGAAAATAAATTTAAAGAATAGCGCTACCATTAAGGATATTTTAGAAAGAGCATTTGTTCCTCACACAGTTAATGAAAATTGTATTTTTCTAGATAACGCAACGACAGAAATATACGAAACTATATTCAATTTAAACCGTAAGGAATTTGTTGATATGAAAAATGAAGACAATGTCTTTAATTATTTTTCAAGCATTTCCCCCATCGAAATTAGAAATAAAGCTCCTTATTATATGGGAACTCGCATGGGACGCCCTGAGAAGTCTGAAAGAAAAAGTATGAAAGGCGTTCAAAGCTTATTTCCTCTCAGTGATCAAGTTGGTAATACAAGATCGGTACAGAAGGCGATTGATTTGGGAAGAATAAAAATTGATATATGTAGAAAGAAATGTCCGAATTGTTCATTCATTACTCCATTTAACCTATGCCCTGAATGTGGATCTCATACCGAATTTCAGAAAATTTGTCTAAAATGTAATAAATATTACACTAAAAACGAAGAAAAGTGCCAGCAATGCGGAGGCGTATTAAACTTCTCTAAGGAAGCTTCTTTTAATATAAAAAACTATTCAAAAACAATACTCAGCTCATTAAATATGTCTATACCGGACAAATTTAAAGGTATTTTAGGATTGACAAATCAATTTAAAGTCCCAGAACCACTAATGAAGGGAATTCTTAGAGCCAAAAACGGATTATTAGTGTACAAAACTGCAGAAATTCGATATGACGCTACAGATATTCCATTAACTCATTTCAAACCTAAAGAAATTACTACTCCAGTAAGTAGGTTAATCGAATTGGGATATGAATTGGACTATAAAGCTAACGAATTAAATAACGAAAATCAGATATTAGAGCTTCAAGTGCAGGATGTCATCCTTTCAGACGATTGCGCTAAGTACTTTATTAAAATTGCTAACTTTATAGACGACGAACTAGAATTGTTTTATAACCTAGACACATTTTACAATATTACTAAGAGAGAAGATTTAATTGGCCATTTAGCTGTAGGACTTGCTCCTCATACTAGCGCGGGAATTGTCGGTAGAATCATTGGTTTTTCGCCCGCACGATCGATTTACGCCCACCCCTTTTGGCATGCAGCGAAACGCAGAAACTGCGATGGGGATGAAGATGGGATTATGCTTCTTTTAGATCCATTGTTAAATTTCTCGAGGTATTATTTACCAAGCAAAATAGGGGGTAGAATGGACGCTACATTAGTAATATCCTCTTTATTAGATCCTAATGAAATCGATAGTGAAGCTCATAATATCGACACATTGTTTAAGTATCCTCTTGAGTTTTATAAGGCAACACAAGAATATCTTATGCCATTTGAGCTAGAAAAGAAAATGAATTTAGTGAGAAGCCGGTTAGGAACACCTGCGCAGTACGAAAATCTGGGTTTCAACATACCAACTAACGATATTAACGACGGTCCGACAACAACAGCATATAAGACCTATGCAAGTATGGAAGAAAAGATAAACGCGCAACTGCACCTAGCTAAAATTATAAGAGCAGTCAACGATAAAAATGTTGCTGAGAAGATTTTGACAACACACTTTAATCCCGATATAATGGGAAACCTAAGAAAATTTGCCGTACAGCATTTTAGGTGCGTGAAATGTAACGAGAAATATAGACGTCCACCCCTCTCAAATGCAGGAAAGTGTCTAAAATGTGGAGGTAATGTTATATTAACAGTCAATCGCGGTGGAATTGAAAAATATATCCCAAAAGCTTTAAAAATTAGCAGAGATTTTAATTTGGACGCTTATACTATACAACGGATGGAACTAGTAAAAGAATACGTTGAAAGTCTTACGAATAATCCCAAGATTAAGCAACAAAAATTATCTAACTTCTTTTAAGAAACGCTTAGATGAGTCGATTGTTCTTATAGTATCGTGACATATATCTAAACAACCGTTCAAATTTTAAGGGTTGCATTTTCTGGTGTGTCTCTTGGAGAGTGGATATATTTTGAATCTTTGCTTGAATGAAAATAAGCTACTTTAATGGAAATTTTCGTTTTCTTCGCAAATTTAATAAAAGATCTATGATCACTTTTTGGTGTAGTGAAACTGTTATATTTAACAATTGGTACGTCTAACTTGTAGGCTGAATTGTCAAGATCATCGTTTAATCAGTTATTAAGCTTTTTCTTGTGGAGGAAACCTTTTTTGTTAAAAAAGCCGATTTAGGTTTCTATCATGTCAATATTAATGCAGAAGGAGGGATTTGAACCCTCGAACTCCTATGAGACTAGAGCCTCGGTCTAGCACCGTTGACCAGGCTTGGCGACTCCTGCTTGATATTTCGAGTAAAAAATGTTTTATTTCTTTATAAGATTTAAATACAAATAATACTTGTTTTAATCGAATTAAATTAATGAAATGTTAAAAATTTTATTTGTTTAGATTCTTTTATCATTTAAGTATTTTTTTAGAACTGATTTATATGTTTAAGTACGAAAATATTAAAGTTGAGTTAAACGAATCCAATGGGATAGTAACCCTTTATTTTAACAGATCAAAATCAATGAACGCTTTTAATTTTAAACTTGTAAGTGAATTCTGCTTAGCTATTAATGATTTGAAATCGTTAAAATCGTTAAAATGCCTTATTATCACGGGAATGGGGAAAAATTTTTCGGTGGGGGGCGATATAAAGGAATTTAAAGAAGCCAAGGCACCCCAAGAGTTTATGGGTAAACTAGCAGATAAATTACACGAAGGGATAAAATTATTGAAGGATTTACGCGTTCCCTCTTTAGCGGCTATCAATGGTCCATGTTTTGGAGCGTCTCTCGGTTACGCTTGTAGCTGTGATATAAGAATCTGCCGCGATAGCGCAAAATTTGGAGCTGCCTTCGCAGGGATTGGATTGTCTCCTGATTCTTCAACATCTTATCACTTGCCAAAATTAGTAGGTTTATCCCTTGCAACAGAAATGATTCTCTTAAATCGAACAATTACAGCAAAAGAAGCAAAGAATTCTGGGTTAGTATCGATGATTATTTCAGATGAAAAAGATTTCCTAAGCGAAGTAAATAAAATTGCATTAAAAATAAGCCAAGGTCCTACAATCGCTTATCAAAATATTAAAAATTTGTTAGATAATTCCTATAATAGTGATCTTATATCACATTTAAAAAATGAATCTGAAAAGATAAAAATTTGTGCTGGAACTAAAGATTTTCAAGAAGGTATTAAAGCGTTCTTAGAGAAGAGAAAACCAATTTTTACTGGTGAATGAAGTTCTCGGCGTTTTTTTCGTTGATGCAATCATCTAACCAGTTAATTCCTACTTTTTTATATTAAAAAAATTTTTATGCAAGAATATTTACATATTAATATCATAGTGCTATTTAATACTTAAAAAAAGATGTTATAAGAGATTGTCAGTCGATACAAAAAAATTAGGAGCGTTACTACAGTGGTACAAGCAGAGCATTGGTGATAATTTAGTTGCCGCCCTCGTAGTAAATAGAGATGGATTGATCATGGATTCCTTAGTAGGGCCTTCGGAAAAATCGCTTGACGAAGAAATAATCGGTGGAGTAAGTGCTTTAGTAGAACCAGTTTTAACTAGAATTACTGAAGAATTTAGTTCAGGATCCTTTGGAACGGGAACCTTCGATACAGAAGATTATAGGTTCATATTCTGCGAATCTGGTCCAGAAGCAGTTTTAGTTACTGTAATGGATGCTATAGCAGGTGTTGATTCTGTTTTCCCTTACGCTTATTTGGCTGCTGAAAAGATCGCGAGAATTTTTGACGGTAGACCTGTAAGCCCCGTTATACCTAAATTAGTTACAGAAAGTGGTGCTAACAATGTTCAGCGAAAACTGGATAAATTTCAAAAAGTTAAAATCAAATCAGGAGAATATGCCTTTAAGTTAATTCTAGGAGGTGACGGTGCAGTAGGTAAAACGAGTATGGTGCATAGATATGTTGAAAATGAGTTTGCGACTGATTATAAATCCACTATTGGGACTTCTATTATGAAGAAGGAGTGTACGTTTAAAGAACTTGAAAGCATTGTAAGGTTCGTAATATGGGATTTAGCTGGTCAAGCTCAGTTTAAACGCGTTAGACAGTCGTATTTAGCTAACGCCGAAGCGGGTATATTAGTCTACGATGTAACTAATCGATCTAGTTTCGAAAATATAGATAAAAATTGGTATATTGAGATTAAAAAAGCGTCCCCTAATATTGCACTCATTCTAGTGGGAAATAAAATAGATTTAGAGTCTGAGAGAGTAGTGTCTCGCGACGAGGGAGAGGCATTAGCGCAAAAATTGACATTGACTTATATCGAAACCTCCGCTAAAACAGGAGAAAATATCAATGATGCCTTCAAAATGCTTGCTTTGCAAATAATTAATAGATTTATTGAAACTCAAGACTTTTAACGAGAGCCTCTGGGGGGACTTGAACCCCCGATCTACAGATTACGAATCTTTAACATGTAATTCTAAATGGCATTAAATGTTGCTCTACCGCTAAGCCACAGAGGCGTAAAAATTAATTTATTTAAAATTACTATATTGAAATGTCCTTTTAAAAAAAAATTTTTCATTTTAATAAAATTCTTATTAGCATGAATATTTTAAAATGTGTTTTAATTCGATTCTTTCTTCATTAACGCTTCATCTACGGATGAGCCAAGTTTTTTCATGGTTTCTCTAATATGGACTTTTTTAATCTTCCACTTCATTGGTTCTATGGTAATTATAAAATTTTTAACATCATCTTTTGCTCGAATAAGAGTTTGATATCCTTTTAACAATCTTCCTGTTTTTTTCGAAATTGTTTTTGATATTGTTATTTTACCACAAGATATTCCTAAAGATCGACACATCTCTTTAAAATCCCTAATTAGTGGTAACGACGCATTTCTAAAACCAATGCCTAAAGATTTGTTTTTTTTATCAACATAAATTGTACCGTCTGTATCAACTAATCCCTTTAAACCTCTAATTAATAGCGGGCGATATTTAAATATCCATTCTTCCTTATTGCATTCAATCCATTCTTGATCCTTTTTAATCCATTGAGGAACGCATACTTGATTTTGTATTTTATCCCCTGTCATTAATCCTAATCGTTTTAATGTCTCTATCAAACCATCTCCATATAATTTAATGTCGACTGATTTAGAATTCTTTCGTGGAACTAAATCTGGAGAAATCTTAAACACCTTTTGCATCAAATTTCTTACATAAAATACATATTCGAGTTCATCGACACGATTCAAAGAAATGCTTAATAAACTATTTTTATATTTCTTTTCTCCTTTTTTATGAAGATGTCCATCCCCTAATATTATACATATTAACTCAGCAAGATCTTCATTCTTTTTTAATTTTAAAGGTTTATTTATTTTTTCTTTGGGCTCAATTATTTTATTTGGAGTTCTATATCCATACAATTCTTCTAATTTTTCAAAGCTGTCTTGGTTCAGGGTGTATCCATGATATAAAGTATTACCAATGTACGTTCCTATATTTTTACTTATTTTATTATTTGAAATTCCTCTTTGGTTGAGTTCTGAACATATTTCAGTTACTAAAGAAGACTCTATGTAAATTCGGTCTTTTTCTTCTAAAATTTCAATTTTTTCTGCTCTGCATATTTCCCTTCCAATTAGATTCTCAAGCTTTTTTAGAGATTTCTTATTAATTCTATTTCCCCGATAAAGAGTTCCTCTTATATCAACTCCAATTTTTTCTCTTATTTGTTTTAAAGTAAGTCCAATGTTTCTTAATTCCTCCCAGGTTTTCTTTAAATCATCATTATCTAATTTAATTTTATCTTCATTAATTTTTTTTTTATTTTCAAGATTTGCTTCTTTTAATTCATAAATTAGGTCATGGTGTTCATCAATTTCAAGTGGTTCCCAATCATCTCCTAATTCTTGTTCATCGGAAATAATAGTTTCCCGGTCATCTTCTATTAATTCTTCATTGCCTTCACCTTTCTCAAAGGGTTCCCAATTTTCCTCTATTCCTTCTAAAAGGACTTTTTTTAGTTCTTTCTCATCCCCTGATTTATCTCCAATATTATCAACGATTTCTTCATCATAATCCTTGATATTCATCAATCGTTTTTTTTATCATTGTTTTTATACTTCACTAAATCTTCCACAAGAAAATAAATTAAATGAAAAATAAAATTGTAATATCAGTGCTTAAAATATTTAAAACCTTGTTAAATCATACAGAATTATAAAATTTTACTAATGAAACAGAACGAAAATATTAGTTTTTACGGTGAATCTGGACTAATTGAATTAATAGATGGGGTAATTTATAGCAAAACAGGTAAAAGGTTACGAAGAGACGATTCTTTTTTTTTTAAATATAAATACCAAAAAGAAGGAGATTGTCTTGTTCTTAACTCAGACATGTTTAACGCTACAACTGATGCTCCAAAACAAATGGATTTCTATCAAATGGGACTTAAGTCTGTTCTCATGAATCTTAGCGATCTTGTTGTTAAGGGAGTAAAACCAGAAGGTATTATAGTTTCGTTAGGGCTTCCTAATGATTTACCTGTCGTAAATTTTAAACGATTAATAGAGGGTATTGTCGATTACTCGAATAAATGGAATCTTAATTATCTTGGGGGCGATCTTAACACATCTAAAGAGATTATCATAAATCCAACTGTGTTTGGTTTTAAGAATCCTAAGGAGATAATCTATCGGAAAGGTATAAACCCCGGGGATATATTAGCAATAAACAACAAATTTGGCCTAACTGGTGTAGGTTTTGATATCCTCTTACACAGAGATGTGAACATTAAAGACTGCTCAGAATATCGCGGGGCAATAAATAGTGTTCTGGAGCCAAACGACTTGGGAAAAGAAGCTTATATTCTAGCGGATAATAAATTAGCTACAGCTAGTATAGACTCTTCTGATGGTTTATCAAAAACTTTAAAAGACCTAACTTTATCTAATCCTAATTTGGGCTTTGAAATTGATTTCAATGAAAATTTAATTCACGAGAAAGCTAGGGAATACTCAAAAGAATTTTCTATATCGTTAGAAAAATTGATATTTGAAGGGGGTGAGGAATTCATTCATCTATTTGCAATTGATCCAGACGACTTTGATAAAGCTCAAAAGTTAGTTATATCTAAAGGAGGAAGGCTATTTAAAGTAGGGAAAGCAATTTCTGACGAGAAAATCTATTTTTTAAAAAAAGGCAAAAGGTTTGACCTAAAAAGTCAAGGCTATGAACATTTCAAGTAACTTAACTTAGGGAAATCATTCACATAAGGTACTACATAGATGATTACAGAAAAAGTTATAAATTATAATAGATTTGATCTATTACATTTTTACATATATAGCACTTTGCCAAGTTTTATATCTAATCTCGACA
>DATKTW010000133.1:0-21401 GCA_035530895.1 Candidatus Nanopelagicaceae bacterium | reverse complement strand
TGAGTTCGAAGGTGCTTGAGAAACCGGGTATATTGCTTCGTGATTTCATTCATTCCATTCCTTATCGCTTGATATATGCTAGTAGATTTTTGTGGAGGTTCTTTCTCGAGGCTTTTAATCTGTTTCTTGGTTAATTTTTTGAGGTAGGTGTTAGAAATGGAATCCATATAACGTGAAACAATAGGTGCCCCTCTTCCGACTGTAATACAATAAATCCATCCACTAACAAATGCATCCAATTCCTCAGGAAATTTTGTTATTATAATATTGAGTAATTCGTTTGGAGGAAGTCCTGCTCTATCAAACAAACAAGCAAGTGTCGCATCCACGAAATCCCCGATCCTTTCATCAACATAGACTAAAGGAATGTGGTGTTTCCTACATTTTGGATATTTACCAAAACCAAGAAAGCCAAATTTAAGAGGTTTAACTCGTGTAATCGACTCACATCCAAACTCTGGACAAATTGCAATACGATCTTCCCCCATGGTCTTTCTAGCCACTTTAGTATGTACATTCATGAGATTAGCACCTCATCATGCCGTTTTTCTTTTATAATATTTCCTTCTGGTATTCTATTAGGAATTAAAATCTCGAGTTCCTTCTCTAAATTACAATAATTTTTTCCTAGCTCCTCAAAGAATTTTGAAAATTGTGCATTTATACATTTTCTTACAAAACAGGCTTCTTGCGTTAGTTTGACCAATATTTTAAGAAATAATGGATGATTGTGAAGATTTTTTTCTGAAAAATGATGAATTTGTACAAAAATTTGGTCAGTGATTTCTTCTAACTTTTTCAAGGGTGTTTTTTCAGTATAAAAGCATAGAGATTGGATTCCTTCCTCAAGTGTTCTTGCTGTTTCTTTAAAATTTCTAAGAAGTGTTATAAATTTTAGTGCTAAAGATTCAAATTTCTGTTTAAGATTGAGAAATTCTGTATCTGTCTGGTTCATTGAAGTATTCTCATTGGATCGAAATCTATATGTAATCGTTTCAGTCTTATAGTTTAATAAGGTTCGAACTTGACGTGAAAGTTCAATTATATTACGTACACCCTCAATTTCATACCATCCAAGTAAAATCTCCTCTGATTCTAATTCCAAATATGCATCTTCTGGATCATTCAACACGCTATCCACTCTTTAATATTTAAAAACTTTCTTTTACTATCTAATTAGTACATTTCTATTTAAAGAAAAAAAAAAACAATTGATACAATAGTGATTGTTGATAAAACCTTCAAGTTTTTTGTTAAACTAAAAATGAACTTTTTAGTTTGGATTTAACATATTTACTATTTTCATGTTTTTATTTTTAGTAGAGCTAGAAATATATATAGGGAAAAAATAAATTGTTTAAGTAGAATGAGTTATCGTATCAAAGTTATTATAATAGGAGAAGCAGGAGTAGGAAAGACATCCTTAGTAAAAAAATTTATATCTGGTCATTTTTCTCAGGATTATAGAGCATCAATAGGAACAAACTTGTATGTTAAGGAATTACCTTTAAAATCAGGAAAGAATGTCACTATCCAAATTTGGGATATTGCTGGTCAAGAAAAATGGATAAAGATGAGACAGTTGTATTATAGAGGTGCTCATGGTGCTCTTATTGTCGGAGATCTCACGAGAGGAAATACATTTGAACAATTAAAAGAGTTTTGGAATCAAGATCTCAAAAAATATTGTGGAGATATTCCTAAGATTTTAGTTGTAAATAAGGTAGATCTGGATCCTATTATTTCTAATAATGATATTGAAAAATTAGCTCAAACTATCGATGTAAAAGCTACAATTTTTACATCTGCCAAAAATGGTCAAAATGTTGAAAAAGCATTTCATCAAATAGCTGAAGCGATTGTTACATCTAAAATATAGAATAAATTTCTTAAATTATATATTAAGCGTTATACTTCAATAACGAGTTTTATAAATTCTCTTTGACCAGGATCAAGAAACTTTTCAAAAGCCTGTTGAATATCTTGAATAGGTATAATTTGAGATATATACTCATTTGCATTTATTTTATCCTGAGAAAAAAACTCTATAGCACAAAGAATATCCTCACGATCATGACCTAAAACACCCTTAATACTAACTTCCTTAGAATTCAATAGAAACATTGGAAATGAAACTTTACCTTTAAAAACTCCCTCCAAGATAACAGCCCCTCCTTTTTTTATTAAATCTATTGCCATTAAGATTGACTTTTGATTTCCAGCGCAATCAAAAATGTAAGTTGGTTTTCCATTTCTTTTTAAAAAGGATTTAATTTTTGATGGATTTGGGGAAAAAGATTCAGTTGCCCCAAATTCTTTTGCCTTTTCTCTTAAAAATGCTTGTGGCTCAATTACGATGATATAATTAGGGGTTTTTTCTTTTAATAAATAACTTAAAAAACATAATCCAATATTTCCCGCTCCTATTATAATTATATTTTGGTTTTCAGTAATATTGGATAATTTTACTGCTCTACAAACATTAGCAAATGACTCAATCATTACTGCTTCTTTAGTTGAAATAGATTTCGGTATTTGGAATAAGTATTTTCTTGGAACTTTTACGAATTCAGCAAATCCTCCATCTTTAAAAATTCCCATACCGTCTAATTGCCCTTGATCGATATCTAACGCAACGTTTATTCCACAAACTTTATCTCCCTGTTTTATATCAGTAATATTAGAGCCGATTTCTACAACCTCCCCCGAAAATTCATGACCCATAATTAGAGGTACCTGATACATCTTGAATTTATAATTAGTTATATCACTTCCGCAAATTCCACAATAATGCGTTTTTACGATTACATCCTCCTCTCCTGGAGATGGTTTTGGATAATCCTCTCTATAATCAATTTTTTTTATATCAATAAATACAGCCGCTTTCATGAAATTCTTTCCAAATATCAATTTTTGTTGATAAAATCAATAGAATTAAATTAATCTCTTAATTTAAAAGTTATAAATTAATCTTTTAATAGTGTATCTGCTGTTGTAAATAAGGGTAATTCTTTTTTTTTTTTAAGTCTTCTTTTTGTTAAATCTTCCTCTAGACTTAACTGATTTAGATTATTATAGTTATGAATTTCTTTTTTGTAAACATTTGGATTTAATTCTTTTATGAATTGAGAGGTGTTTAACTCTCTTTGACCTTTGAAAACTTTAATACTTTTAGGAGATATTAAAAATAATCTGTCTTTCGCTCTGGTAATTGCTACATAAAATATTCTCCGTTCTTCCTCATATGCTGGAGAATTAATCTTAACCTTGCTCGATGGAAATAAATTATCGGATAACATCGGAATGAACACAACTTTCCATTCCAATCCTTTTGCTCTATGAATTGTGGAAAGTGTTAATGATGATTGGTTGTCTAAAGATGGTAAACCTACTTTTTTAGATTCAAAGGTAGATTTATTCAATGTTATAGTATCCAAAAAAATAGGAATAGAATCATAATTTTGGGAATAAATACTAATTTGTTTTAGATCTTCTAAGCGATCTTGCCAATTACCATATTGAATTTTTAAGTATTTTCTTAATTGAAGAATTAGTTTATTAATAACTTCGTTAGGTTTGTTATATTTAATAGAGATAAAAAATTTCTTTAAATAATCACAAATTTCTTCTCTTACAAGCTTAGGAATTTTCAATTTATCTAATATAATAGAGAGACGGTTATTTGAAATTAAATTTTTTAAAGGGTTGTTTATAGCCGATATCATATCGAAAATTTTAGAGGAAGTCTTTTTTCCGATGCCTTGAAACAAAGAAAGTATTCTTGACCAAGAGATCTCATCTTGCGGATTTTGAATAATACGTAAATGTGCTAGTAAATCTTTAACATGAGCTCTTTCAAAGAAGGATACCCCTGAATGCACAACATAAGGGATTTTATATTTTTGTAATTCCAATTCTATTCTTAATGAGTGATAACCAGCGCGGTACAAAACAGCAATATCATCTAAATCAAACTCTTCAAATTTCAATTGGTTTATCATGTTTACCATAAATTCTGCTTGGTATTCATCAGAATCAGTTGAAACATGAATAGGTTTCATTCCATTTTTACGTGTAGTATGCATCTCTTTCCTATATTGAGAAAAGTTATGTTTTATTGACTCATTAGCTAAATCTAAAATTTCAGGAACACTACGATAATTTTGAGTTATAGCATATCTTTTGCATTCTTTATATTTTTTCTCAAAATTCAATATATTCTGAAAATTGGCGCCTCGAAACGCATATATACTTTGTGAATCGTCACCTACAACCATTAAATTATGTTCTGGATTTTGTTGTACAATTTTATAAATAATCTCGTCTTGGATATAGTTTGTATCTTGGTATTCGTCAACTAAAACATATTTGATTTTCTTAGCTATTAATTTCGCAATAAATCTTTCATCTAATAACCTATTCCAGAAAACTAATAAATCGTCGAAATCCACTAAGCTATCTTCTGCTTTTTTATTCTTATAAATATTGATGACTTCGTGTAATTTGGCAACGATAGCATCATTATCAAACTGATCATGTTTCCATTGAATTATTTCACGAATTGTCTTATTACAGTTGATTGAAAATGATAAAATGGATTTTAACATTGCGGGCGTAGGAAATCTTTCTTCGAGATCTTTTATATCTGCTTTATCAATTGATAACTTCATTAATCCTTTCGCATCAGTTTCGTCCATAATTGTATAGTTGGGTTTTAATCCAAGCGTTTTTGCATACATCCTCAAAAATCGGCTAGCAATTGAGTGGAAAGTACCCGCCCATATACCCTTTGGTTTTTTTCCAAGTAAAGTTTCTATTCGTTTGATCATTTCTTTAGCGGCTTTATTCGTGAATGTAACAAGCATTATTTCACTAGGTTTTACTCCTGATACTAAAAGTTTAGCAACAGAATAAACGATAGTCCTCGTTTTTCCAGAACCGGCTCCTGCAATAACCAACATTGGACCTTGAATGTTATCCACGATTTTGAGTTGTTCTTCGTTTAAATCTGTTTTAAAATCAACTTCATTGGATTCCACGGTTATTTTTGGTGCTTCTACATCATCTAAGAATTCAGCATAGGCCTCATCGTAAAATTCAAAGACAAATTCTTCCACTTTTCTGAATTTATTACTGTTGTTAGGTAATTCCATCACTATAAAACAATTAAGTTTTGATTGAATTTAAAAAGGAATTGTTAATTTAAGAGGAATTAATCCTCCTTATTAGTAAATTTAATCATGTTATTCCTTGGTTCATAAAGAGTGCCCTCTTTAACAAGTTCTTCCAAAGCATCTTTAATCCATTTTTCATCTAAATCTTCTTCAAGCTCAAGGATTTGAATAACATTATTTTTTTCTAGGGCTTTCCAATTGTTATCTTCAAATATTTCTTTTAATCTGGTAAGCATTTTATCAAGTTTACTGATAGAGCTCCGAGATTGGCCAACTAAAATCCTATCCATATCAATTTTTCCCGTGCTTTCGTCGTAACCTGTGTCTTTTAAATACCTTTTAAATAATTTGATAATCTCTTCAACATCACTTTTGATAACCTTATCCCTTAGTGCCATTTTTGCATAAGCTTCACTCAATCGCACGAGAGCATCTAGATTTCTTGCTAAAATCGAGATAATCGCATCTTCACTATCGTATTGGCCTCGTAGTTGTAAATAAAATTCTTTAATTTTTTCCTTTGCTTCTTCACTCAATACAGGAAAACATTTCCTTCTTGCGTGTTTAATATATTTTTTTAAAAGCTCATTGTCAATAGGAGCTAAATTACTATTTGTACTATTTTTGTTATCGTTTGGACTTTGCATTGAATTTTGTAATATAAACTCAGCCATTTGTGCATCATTGGCTGGATCTGGTTTGTCTATTACTATAAAAATTAAATCAAAACGAGATAAAAGTGAAGGTGGAAGATGAATATTTTGCGTCGGTGTTTTGTAGCGATCATATCTTCCAGTACGAGGATTTGCTGCCGCTATGATTGCTGTTTGGGCTTTTAAAGTAGCGACAATTCCTGCCTTAGCAATACTAACGGTATTATGCAAAATAACACCTTGGCTAATAAATGTGTGATTCGGTTCTACTGTTATGTCATAGACCCATGGAGTATAGCTCTTTCCTTTATTTTGGATACAATCAATCGATTTAATCCTATCCCAATAAATCTCTGAATTTGATAAGGAGTTTAAATAGTTAAGATCTCCTTCAATTTTTTTAATTTTAATTTTTAAAGCAGAGAAGATCTCTAATTTTAATGTTTCTCTCTGTTTTTTATCATAACCTCCTCTTTCATAGTAATCAATATTACCTCTATTAAATCCAGAAATTTGTGCTAAAATTTCTTGAGAATATCCCGTTTTATTCCTGAAATCCCTAATATCAATATTTTCATTGATTATTTTTTTAATCTTTAAGAATTTTCGTTTAATTATATCTAGCTCTTTTAGAAAAATATTACGAGTAATTCCATGATTTTCCTTTAAATGTCGATGGAAATACCCATCATATGTAATAGCCAATTCTTTTTTAAGATTAATTATCGTTTCTATTACTGAAGTTGGAAATATATCGTGATGATGTGTTTTGGGTATTTCAGGCTTAATTAGATTTCTGATTTTATATACTCGTTGATCATCATTTTGAACTATCTCTTCATAAAATTGAATTAATGACTGCGCACGAATATAAACTTTATAAGAATCATTATATTTATCAAAAGTTATTCTAGAGTGAATTCCTAATTTCAAAAGTAAATCTTGATAATCTCCACTTAAACCTTTAGAAGCAGTTCGGTAACATATCGCTGTAGATTCCACACTTCCATCACCTTTAAAAGCACTAATCAAGAATTCCTTAATTATCTCACTACTACATGATAATATTTTATTAGGAACTCGTTTAAATTTTGAGATTGTCATAACTTCAGGAAAATTCTCTATCATCCACTCATAAAAATTGATTGATATATATCTTAGTGTCTTTAAGCCATCCTCCCTTTCATTTATAGAAGGTTCAATATTAAATACATCTCTCATCAAACCATAAAAATCTTCAAGTAAAATGTCATCCATATTTGAAAATCCAACTTCTGCCCCAGATCCTTTATAACTGTGGCCTTCACTAACTAAATATCCAAGTAATCGGCCTAATCTGGGATCTAAATGTCTTGGAAGGTTAAAATTCTTAGCTAGAGGATGGTTTGATTTATTAATTTCATGTAATTTAATAACTGCACTTGAATTTGGTAAATATTTTGGTATAGGGATAAAATCATCCTTTCTACAGTCTTCTGCACTAATACATTTTAAAATACCTTCTCGAAATGTAAATATTGGATGTTCAGGTGTAACTACTATTGTTCTTCCATTAGTAAATGTAATTTTATAAAAATATTCAGGAGCTTTATGACGACTTACTCGATCTACACTAGTTTTAAATACTTTCTTGAAGTCAGTTGTGAAAAGCTTTAATTCGTTAAAGTTTAAAATTTCACAATCTTCTCCCACTATTATTTTATCTTTGTTTTGTTCTATTAAATTATTGATAAATTCTCCAATAACAAATCGTTTACCATCCACACTTAAAATTTCAGTGTTGTAATGGTAAGACTGTTGTTCCATTGCTTCGTGTAGAGCTGATCTATCGGATGTGTCCATTTTATCGAACTCGTCAATAGCAGCGACTCCTCCATTAGCTAGTACAATAGCCCCTGCCTCAAGGTTCATTTGACCAGTTTCTGTGTCTTTAATAACCGCAGCGGTTAGACCTACTGCCGTTGAACCTTTCCCTGATGTAAACAAACCGCGAGGCGATATTTCGATTGCACTTTTTAGAATCTCTGATTTACCAGTACCTGGATCCCCTACAAATAAAATATGTATATCCCCTCGTTTATATCCTCCCCCCGGTCGTTTTTTTCTAGTGCCCCCAAATAAACTTAATGCCGTAGCCATTTTCAAGTCATCTCTTCCATAGATAACTGCAGATATAGACCTTGCTATTTTCTTTTGTATCATGGGTTCTTTTGATAATCTTTCAATCTCCTCTTTATCCTCTTTAGATAAATCGATAAATCCTTCTGTCCTGTCTTCTGGATCGATGTAATTGACATCGATAAAAGTTTTGAACAGTGTACTATTTAAACTTTTAGTAGATTGCGCTAGCACTGATTTAAATGCCCCCATTAAACTGACCCTATCACCAGGTTTTACACTATCTACTAAATCGTAAGTTAATATTGCTTGAATAGCTCTTGGTATTCTACCAGGAGGAAGATCTTCTGGTATTTCTTGGATCATAACGCTTTGCCAATCTATAAATTCAGAATTTCTAGAAATAAGCCTGAAATCTGATTGAGATTTTGATTTGCATCGTGTATTTGAGCAGAATTTTGGCCATTTTATTCTAGAGGTAAGCTGCAAAACTTCAAATTTAGCACCACATGTCATACATTCAAACTCTGCTTTAATTAATTTTGGTCTTATTGTTGAACTCCTCACTAAAATTCCTTTAGTCCACACAAGACAATCTATGTTTTTTGCCCTTAAACCTCTTAAAGTTATAAATAGGGGACTCTGTTCGTCTTTGGTTGTTATCCTAACAAAGTAATCTTGATCGATTAGAATACCGCCTTGAAATTTCATGATATTTTTGAAAGCATCAATAGCATCTTCTAAAAGGGAACCAGGATCATTTCTTAAAAGCTCAGCAATTTGAGGATCAAATGCTAATAAATCTTCGTAAGAAATAATTAAGGTGTTGCCACTTTTTGAAATAAGATCATTAATCAAGTCTTGATATTTATATACTTCGGGTTTTTCTTCAAATAATCTAAAGAATTCTTCAAAACGCTGAATTTTGTGAATAGGTACACTAGGGCTGGACATTGGGATTGTCAAACGAGATCACCTTTATTATAACATTGATATACCCAAATTATCTTTGGTGATATTTTAATCCGATATATTAACGATTTAAGCTTATTAAGCAGTAAATAAAATTTGTCGGAAAAAAATAATAGGAGAGAATTGGTTTAGTGAAATACTCCACAGAAATATCAACAAAATCTTGGTTTTTTTTTAACCTTCTCTTAATTTATTTAGGATTTCGCAAATAATTTTATCTTGCGACATTTCACATCTAATTTTAAGCAGAGAGATTACCCTTTTTTTTATTTTTTCATCTGCATATCTAACTGTTCGCCCCAATATAATTGCTATTGATTGTTGTGTTTCTAAAGTGGATTCATCGCTTAAATTTTTTAATAATTTCGAGAGTATTTTAGTTATACCCCTTTTTTGGATGATTTTCACCATTACATCTACGGTGGTTGCTCTAACATCTTCTACTTCGTCTCCTAATAATGATATAATATTCTGAAAAACTTTTTCAATATCCTCAAAGCTGTAAACATTTAATAAATTAGCTGCTCCTTCTCTAACCTTTGGGTCTTCGTTCAGTAAGTTTTCCGAAACTTTTATAAAGGGAATTTTGGATTCGGAAATTTCTTTAATTGAAGAAAGAATTTTCATTGATGATCGCCGGACCCAACTTTTGTCGTCATCCATTAAACTTACTAAATTCTTAATAATTACTTCCTTGTCTTCAATAAATAGGATTAGTTTTCCTAAACTTGTAACTGTAGCGTCACGCACGATCCATTCTTCGTCAATTAAAGCTTGGTTAATTAGAGCATTAATAGTAGGGATCGGCAGAGTTTTTCCAATATAGCCTAAAATTTTCACACTTGTTTCTCTAATAAATGAATCGGAATCAGATAAATATTCTAAAACGAGAGGAACAGGTATCATATCCGGTAAATTTTTTGAAATTTCCAATATAGATTTAGTTAAAACAATTCTAACAGACAATTCTTGTTTAGGGAGAAATTGTAATAATTCTGATAATACAGATTTTAATGCTAGGGGTTTGGTTTTTGAAATTTTAGAAATTAAGTGAGCGGCTTCTTTCTTGAGAACAATCTCATTTTCACCTTTAATAATTCTTATTATTGAATTAAGGGCTATTAAATCAATAAAATCGTCTATTAACCCATCCAGCGAAGAGATAATATTAATTTTTGTATCAAGATCTTCCGAATTCAACTGATCAATTAGTTTCGGGATTACTTCATTAGGGTTTTGTCTGCATATCTTAATAATCGTTTGAGAAATAATACCTTTTGATATAAATTTTGTTTCATCTTTAATTCTGATTAATTTATCTAAAATTAGAGTTGGGTTTTTCTTAAAGTTTTTAACAATAATATCTGAAATTTCATTTTTTAACTCGGATTTGTTGAATTTTATGAATATTAATAAAGTTGTTAAGATCTTTTCAGGATTACATTGCCATATTATCCCTAATAGAGATATAATACTATTTAATGAATCTAAATTTTCAGTATCAATTTGACTGATAATTTTTTCTAGATCGATGGACTTGGGTTCTTCAGCATAATATTTTTCTAGAGCTAAGACTGATGCCTTCCTTACCTTTTCATCTGAATCTAGTAATCCGTCATAGAAAGACGAGACAGGAATAGAATATTTCTTAAAGTTCCCTATTTTAGAAATTACGTCAAATATAGAGGCTCGTACTTTACTGTTAGTATCGCACATCAAGGGAATTAATGTTTTAACAATATTGGAATCAAGTTTTTCAAGATTGAGATTTTTCAAGTTTCGAATTGCTGCTGCTCTAATGTTTTGATTAGGGTGATGAATTTTATTTAGTAATATTTCAGGTTTCACATTCAACTGTGTCTCTGATAGCAGATTTAGAATTTCAATTTGAACGAAACTGCTTGGATCGTTTAATAATTTCATTAAATTTATATTTTGAACTGAATCCTTTTCAATTTCGATTAATTTGGTTAATAATTTTAACCCGATCAGTTTCATCCTCCACTCAGAATCGGATATTAGGTTTCTAATGATTTTTATAGGTATTTTTTTTATTAACGAGGCTTCAGCATGAAGTATTGATTCAGCAATAGGTATGCTTTTATCGTAATTCGGTGATTCGAGAGCTTCTAGTATCCATGGTATAATTACTTCAGAGGCATCTTTCTCCAATTTTTTTAATATTTGAATAGAAATTCTTCTTGAATTCGGATTTGAATCACTAATTCCATCCAATAAAGAATCTCTATACTCCCAATCGTCCAGAGAAATTTCTGATTTTAAAGGAATTCGCTCGTACATCATTAAAAGGGTCTTCTCTGCGTGATCCCTAAGTAAGGGATCAGAACTTTTTATAAAATTAAACAAAGGTATAGCATCAAATGTTTGACCGTACTCTATAATCTTAGAATATTTAAGATTTTTAGTAAAACTATTCTTTTTTGACAAGAAATAGTAAGTTGTAAATGTAAGCATAAAAATTTCTTCTATTATAGCTGCCCAAGCAAACATATATGAATTAGGAATAAGTTCAGCTGAAATTATCAAATAACTAAAAGTTTCCGTTAATTTATCTATGTTAACTATTAAAAAATTTACTAGCACATTAATTCCAATAGCTGCCATTAAATATGCTGCGAAATAAATATCGATGCCGCGATATTTAATCTTACGACCCCAAAATCGCGTAAAATAGCCTATAATGCCAAATAAAAGAGTAACAAAAACAAAATAAGAAGTCATCGTAGAAATTGCAAGTGATCCTGAAAAAAAGAAGATAATCGTCTGAAATAATGAAATCCATGCCCATATAAACACGAATAACATCAAACCTAACATTATATATGGTTTGGGATTTGAAATAAATTGTTTCATACCTCTTTTTCTATCTTCGAAATTTAAAAATATAGACCTTTTGAGTTCAGGGATGTGATAGTATTCGTTGGAAATCCCTGCGATGTAACCCTTAGATCCATAAAAAGTAAGAATCATTAAAGGGTAAACAAGTAACCAGGAAATCCATATCATTAAAAATGGTAAACCTGTAAAAGTCAACAACAGAGGTGGTATGATAAATAAAATATATAAGAAAACTGCCATTAACACAGAGATTATCTTACTATTAGAAAAATTGATAATTTTACTACTTATAAATTTGTGAAATGGAGTGAGTCCTTCGTCTAATTCGGAACTTAAAGCAATGAAAAGGAAATCAATCAACGGATAGAACGATATATATCCAATGCAAAAAGCAAAAGGAATTAGTAAAGCAAGAGGGTTGATATTGGGGGGAGTTAAATTACTATTTTGCCAAAATTCGGGAGTTTTTACGGCAAAAATGAATGCCATCGCAATGACGATCATCACCCCTGCGCCGAAGATTAGCCCATATATTAAACACTGAAGGCGATCTCTAAGGTTAAATTCTCCTTTTTTAACCAAAGCAACTTGTTTATAGATTATGAAGAATCCTACTACGAATAAAAATAAAAAAATTATAAAAAGAATAAGTTCAATAAGCAAATTATTCACGATATTTTAAGGAATATTAATAATTTAATACATTTATATTTCTGTAGCTTAAGATAAATTTAGTATAATAAAGAATTGAAGATTATTAAATATTAAAAAAGCGTGTTTTAAGTTGGAAAAAATTGGTGTAAAATTAGAGGAATCTTTAAATCGGGTAAATTTTATTTTCAAAAACGAAGAAATCACTACCGAATGTATAAATGCTTACAATCGTTTTTCCGTACTAGGAGGAAGTTTTGGTCCCTTTGAGAAAGGTGAAAAATACAACCTACCCTTTTTTGTAGCCCTCTCTTTCATAGAAAATAACATCCTTAAGATAGCAATAAGCGAAAAATGCGATAATGTTGATGTCCAAAGATATGCTATAAGCGAACGAGATAATCAGATGCTTTTACAAAGAGAGAATGAGTACTTCTTAAACAAAATTAAGGAGTCTAAGTTTTTCATCGAAAAAGAGGTAGAAGAAAAGAACAAACCAAAAATAGATTTAGACAGGTTTACATCATATTCAACAAACATTGTGGATAGTCGACTTCTAAAATTGTTAAAATTAGCTAAATCTAATCTATCTTTAGAAGATGAGAGGAGATTGACATCTTCTGAAATGATCCTGTTTAACAAGCTGTTTGAGCTAATAAAGGTATGGAGAACTTTTTTTTTAAATAATAAATAGATACGGGTAAATTTTAGAATTTGATCTCCTTTTTTCCATATTTTTTGAAGTAATTTTCAATATGAGTAGCGACTATTGGATTAGGTTTTAATTTCGGTAATAAATCTATTGCATCACTCATTGAATAATATTGTACTCCTTTATTGTTGATGGCTTCTTCAACTGTAAATCCATCATCTCTAATCTCATTTCGATTTGTTAAACCAATAGCAGCTATAATATTTACATTAATTTTCGCTAAATCATCAATTGTATGAAGCATGGAACCTCCCGTAGTAGTTGTGTCTTCAAGTAATATTACATTCCCTTTGGGAATTCCAAGAAAAAACTTGTCCTTTAAATCACCGTGTTCCTTTGGTTTTCCCCGTCCCATCGATAGAGTATACATACCAGGCTTTATTTTCTTGTCCTTGAACGCCCATTTATATTGAGTAATAATCCCTAATTTCGTAGCCCCTTCTGGTACTCCATAAAATAGGTCAGGTTTTAGATTTAAAAGCTTTACAAATAATAAAAGATAATCACTAACCGTATTTAATAAAAAAACATCTTCTGCAACTGTTCTCCAATTTACATACCAGTACGATTTTCGACCTGATTTAAGTGTTATTGGTTCATCAAAAAATCCAATCACTCTATTTTTAATAATAAAATTATAAAAATTATTCTTTTCTAATTCCCAACTCATTTTATTCAACTTATTCTTTCAAAACCAAATATTCTTTCCGAGCCTTTGCGTATTCTTCTCCACTAAGATTACCAGCTAAAAATGATTTTTCTTTTTCCTGCATTATTTTTCTTTTTTCAGCTAATTCCTTTTTTCTTTCTGCTTTATTAAAGCTATCTATTATTGAGTTGCTAAGGTTATTCACTTCCTTAATATTCTTATTTACTAATTTTTCTACATAGGGCTTTATTGGTTTAACCATATCGGTGTTTTTTTTTGCTAATTCCTCAATTCTAACCAAAGCTTTATTTATTTCTTCGAAATTATCGCCATCAAGGACCTCAATTAAACCGGGAATAGCAACATCAGTAAGGACTTCATCAAGATATTTCTCTATTTCCTTTTTAATTTTTGGATCATCATATACCTTTAGTTGATTATTGCGGACATATTCAATAAAAATGAGCGGCAGTTCAATCGGCCATTCTTTCATCTTATCTTTATCGATGAGTTGTACAATTCCCCCATCTTTTTTATAAAATATTTTCAATAGTTTTATCACCTACGTTATATCCAATCTCCAGTTGATAATTTTTCAGGGATATATTGGTCTGTTAAGAATTCAAATCCAAAAGTCGAGAGAGCTTGAATTTCCGCTTTCATTTTTAAATTTAGAGCTAATTTAAGATCTGTTTCCCAAGCTTTATTCTTTTTTACAAAATCTTCGCTTAACATCTCTTTAGTCCTCTTAATATCTGTTTGATTCATAGGGATTCTACAATCGTTGGGAATTTTATATTTTTCCAAATCCCTAGTAAGTACACCTAAGAGTTTTATATCAGGAGTTGCTAAAAAGGGTGATTCGTAACTCAAACGTTTAGATCCTCGTAAGTAAACTGAATGAATATAATGACCATAAGGATCGCTATCAACTAGAGTAAAAACGGGCAACCGGAGCTCCTTACTAATCCTTCTTAGGAACATACGTGTAGCAATATCCGCTGCACCTTTTGCTGTTAATATTATACAGGGGTATTTTCTCCAAAATCTCGCCTCTGATAATCTTATCATTGCTGCATCTTTCTCTAGGACTAAAATAAATTCCGCATCTGATTCAAGTATTTCAACATTATCAAGCATTGGACTAATCGTCCAACCGCCACTTCCCAAACCTTCCAAATCAATTATATCATTCCTATCTCTAATTCGAAGGCGTCCAATGCATGATCCCTTAGCTGAGGCTACTATATGTGTTGAGTTCCTAGTTGTATATAACATTGTAGCGACATCCTCAATACTTTTATCGCTATTCTTCTGATCTCCAAATAGTTGAACTGCTGAATAAAAAATTTCCCTCTTTGTTGCATGCATATCCTTGAGCAATAGTTCGTTGACTTTCTCAAGTACTTTCATTAATCTTGTAATGTCAGCAACACTACCTAGCGAATGAAAATGTTTTTCCATGATCTGCTGTCCTAATAGTAGTAAATCATTTTCTTCATCCCAGATTATATTTGCACTCGTTCTCGAAGGCATTTTAATGGAGGGTCTTCCATTTTCATAAATCATTTCTATTATGGAATCCGTTAATTTGTAGATACGCTCTAAAGTTTGTTTTCTATTTAGATCGTCGATTTTGACAGTGTTTTTCGGTAATATTGCTTCTTTTTTCTCTTCTTCTAACCCCCTTTCTAAATATTCTTGAAATAGCTTTTTAGCTTCTTTAATATCCCACTTTTTACTTTCAGTTTTACTCGCCACTATTATCACACTATTTTAATTTCCAATGTTTTTTTCCCATCTTGGTTTCTACCATTACCACTCCCTTACGCTCCAATTCCTTCAGTTTTATCTGTAAAAACCGAGCATCCATCATATCTTTTATTTTCATTTTAAATATTAACGCTGTTATTGGTTGCCAATCTTCAGATAGTACTTCTGATATTTTCTCTGTAGTAATTATTGGCAATTGAGTTTGAGTTAGTATCGGTTTAAGTTGTTGTGTACTAATTGTTGATTCTTTTTTAACCGGCTGTTGATGAATTATTTCACCATTAGTAATTTGTAATTGTCTTCTCTTTTCGGCTAGGGTTCCCGATGTAACTGGTTCGGTTGTTAAAGGTATTTTTACTACTTCGACCAAAGGGATCCTTTTTTCTGGTTCTCCCTTATCATAACATTCTTGAATAAATCTAATTATTTCTGGTTTTCGAGCGTTAGATGGTAGAGAAAAGTTCTTTTCTACACAATATTCTTTTAGTTGACTTATAGTCCAGTTAAGAAGCGTTTTTTCACTGAGAATCTCATCCTTTGGTTCTACTGTTTTAGGAATTACTTTTGTCTGAATTCCTGTGTCTTCCCATTTTATCTCAACTTTTTTAGGTTCTAATTCAATAGCTTCTATCTTTTCAGGTTTGGGTAATAACTTTTCTTCAATTTTTGGAGGCGCTTTAATCCCAATTGCATTTTTCATCAAGTTTTCCAATTCATTTTGTGAAATTTTCCCCTTATATTTTCCTCCTCCTTGTGATACAATATTAAAAGCACTTTGAACAAAGATTGGGATATATCTCTCAATTAAACCAGCTCTTTTCTCGCTCTTTCGAATATTCGCTTTACGATTAAGATATACTCTTAATCGCCTTCCTATGGCCTCAAGACAAAATTTAATCTCTTTAAGTAATTCTTCATCTTCAGCTAATGCGTTTTTTGACTGTGATTTAAACATTAAATGAACATATGGACCTGAAACATTTACGAGAAGTTTAATTGGACCTTTTGGAAGATTATTATCATACACATCTAATTTATAATTTTTCCAATTCACAGATTGAACTGCTTTAGTGATTACGCAATCAGCACTATCTCTTAACTTAGGAGTTCTATTAACGAATCTTGAGAGAACATCCCTGGAACGTTTGGGGGTATCAAGTTTCTTCGAATCGTTACAATACGCTAATGCAGCTTCAACAATATATGCTAATCCTTTGCCCGAAGTAGGCGGTCTTGTTTCTGCACTTACAAAATCATCATCTTTAGTGTAATTATCGGCGAAGAAATCAAATATTTCCTGATAAGAATCTTTCTGAACTTCTTTAGTAGAATTTATATTTTTTTCAATTTTTTCCTGAAATTCAATTAGTTCTGAATATTGATCTTCAATATCAATACTAGCGAGAATTCTTGAGTTGAAATTTTTAACATCTTCAGGTGTTATGGTAATATCTTCTATAATTTCACCTTCTCTAGATTTTTTTTTTTTGTCTTGATCTCTTTTCAAATCCTCTTGCAGAATATGTAAAGATGTTTTTATGTTTTCAATAGGATCATCAAAATCATCAATGTTCTCGGATATTTTAAGCCCTATTTCTTTAATCAGTGTATTTTCTAATACAATATCTCCGACTGGGATCGCTGTATCTGTTGGTGGAGACATATATTTGATAGATTTAAAAGCATGGAATAGTGAATTAAATTGGTTGTTAGTTAATTCAGAAGGTTTTACTTTAGAAATTTGAACTTCATTGATTAAATCTTCGAGTTCTGAACGATTTTTTAATTTTTTTGCCTCTATTAACCCAGTATTATCTTTAAAAATCTTTTCTAATTCGTTTTTAATTTTATCTTTTTCTAGTAAAATTTTATCTATATTGTTTAATAAATTACTAATTTCTCTTTCAATTTTCTTTATATCTTTTTTTGTCTCAGATTTATCCATACGATCTTGATGTTTTTTTATTTCTCTGTATAATCTTTCCAAATCTTTATCAAATTTGTTATGTTTATCCATGGATTCCCAGTATTTATTCTTCAATTCTTCTGAATCAATATCGTAAATAATCAATTTGTCTCTAGGTTTTGTTGAACGCCCATAAACCCTTTTTTCATACTTAGAAAAGTATATTGGATCGCTTCTTTTCGCTAATTTGTTTATGAATCCATTTCTAAGTATCATTAGAGATAATTTATCTTCTATTTTTCTTTCTGCAATATTCAAAATCTCTCTTGCTGTTTTTGAACTCATTCTCACGAAATTATCCTGTAAAAAAGCGGAGATTGTTAAATTTTCGGATTTTGTTAAAAGATCTTGTAAGTCGCCAATATTAGTTGAAGAAGGGTGAGGTTTAGCATATTTTGGTTGTTTTGGAAAACTTGAGACTAATCGTCTATAAATCCATTCTTTCCCATATGGATCGATAAAAATAAGAGTTATGTGCGGATTCATTAAAGCCGTTTCTTTAATATAGGTATCTACGAAACCACGAGTGTATTTTACATTTAAATAATGCAATTTTATATATGTGCCATGTAGGAAATTGCTGTCTACTTCTGTAGGACGAACCAAATAATTCTTTTCATTTTTAGAGGTTGTAAAAAATTCTGAAACAGTAGCATATATAGTACCTTTTGACTTTGATACTGCTACTATAGGTTTTCCAGTTGTGTTTTGAGCATCGCTAAATGCACTCGGAGCTCCAAAACCCTGACTTCCACGGGTTTGCTTCAATTCAAGGCTTTTTGAAGAGGCTAGATATTTACCAAACTTTCGCATGTCTCCTTTGTGCATGCCTATACCATTATCAAAAATTTCGAATGTATAAGTCATAACATTTTTCTGGGATAATTCAGATGTTAAAAAGGAAGCAGCTTCAGATTCTCTCAAGCGAATAATAACAAGTGGTTCAATATCTACAATTGGCTCCACTGGTTTTATGATTTCATTCATATCATCAATAATTCTTTTTACTTCTTCTTCTACTTCGATCTCTTCTTTAT
This sequence comes from Candidatus Nanopelagicaceae bacterium, assembly GCA_035530895.1. GTDB lineage: Archaea > Asgardarchaeota > Lokiarchaeia > Sigyniarchaeales > SOKP01 > SOKP01. Next base: position 2,837 of record DATKTW010000133.1, on the reverse strand, counting down.
CGATAATTTCTCCAGATTCTTCTTCTTCCAAATCTATGGTTGATTCTATTTCAGTGTTAGATGGTTCTGTAGGTTCTATTCCTATTTCTTGCATTAGAGCAAATTTTGCTTCATTTGATAGAGGTTGATCAATTTCATCTTTTTGCGCTTCTTGAAGAATCGATAAATTTTCTAAAGTCAATTCTTGATCGAGAGAAAATTGAGTTCGTGAATCACCCTCTTGTAACTCATTCCACTGAAACTCTTCAATAGCATCTAACGCATTATCTAGAAATTCGGAGGCGTATTGCTGATGTTTCCAAAAGCCAAATTCAAAACCCACTAATTGAGTCCGCTTTCTCATGAATTGTGCTATCGTTCCTTGCTTTATTCTGCCTTCTTCTTCAGAGGAAATTTCAATTACACCAATCTGTTTTTATCATTTTAACTCGATTATCAAATAATAACATAAATGATTTTATAAGTATTATAATTAATATTGCACGAATAATCTAATACTTACGCAAATCAATCAATTTTACAAAATGTATTTGGTTAATCATTTTGAACAGAAATTGAATTACTATTTAAATCTTTTCTTTAATCAACAAAAAATTTTAAAAAGGAGTAGAGGTTTTTAATTTTCTCTTAATTGGAAATTATCTAAAGCCACATCAATGATTTTTGATGCTACATATCTTTTAGTAGTCTTTTCGATATGAGTTATGTGTTTTTCTTTATCAATTATATATACTTCATTATCTTTGCTATTGAAACCTATGTCGTCGCGACCTACATCGTTAGCCACTATAAGATCCGCTTCAGATTTTAAAAGTCGACTATAAGCGCGTTCAATTAATTCTGTTCTTGAAACATTGATTTCTGCTTTAAAAGCAATTATGAAAAGTTTATAGTCTTTCCGTCGTGCTACATTCAATATTTTGGGTGTTAGATGCATGCTAACATTCAATTTTTCTACATTATCTGAGGAAATTTTACCTTCTATGCAATCTACTGGCTTATAATCCGATACCGCAGCTGCAGATATAAAAATATCGTAATTTAAGTATGAAAGCTCGTCTTTTATCGTTTTAATGAAATCATCAGCGGATTCCACATGAATAGTCTTTATGTAATCAGGTATTTTTACCATGCATTCACCTGCAATTAACAGCACATCTGCACCTCTAGCAGAGGCTTCCTTAGCAAGTTCGATACCCATCCTTCCCGATGATTTATTGGATAAATATCGGATAGAATCAATAGCTTCTCGACTGGGACCAGCTGTGATTAAAACTTTTTTACCTTCGAGATCTCTTTTAGTAATCAGAAGGTCTATTACTTTATCAATTATATCGTCAAGCTTTGCAATTTTAGCCTTTCCTTCTGATAATCGTGGACCTAATACATTTATACCGCATTCTTTCAATTTAGAGATATTCCTCTCAATAATCGGATGAAACATACTCTCATGCATAGCTGGAACTACTACTATTGGTATAGATGATCCAAATGCGGTTGAAACTACTGTGGTAACTGGTGTATCATCAATTCCATTTGCGATTTTAGAAATAGTATTTGCTGTCGCCGGACAAACTAATATTATATCTGCTTTTCCAAAATGATTTGGTCTATCACCTGCTAAAAATACATGTTCAACTGCTCCAGTTAACTTAGTTATAACGGGATTTCCTGTTGCCCAATGCATTAAAGAAGGATTTATTAATTCAGTAGCAGCTTTTGACATCGTAATAATTACTTCAGCACCCAAACGCATTAACTCTCTGGCAATATTAGGCGAGTTAATACATGCTACCGAGCCTGTTAAACACATACATATAGTTTTTCCTCTTAATATTGTTCCTTTGCTTTCGATAATATCTTTTGAGGGGTGTTTCAGTAATTTATTTACCATAGTTCTGCGATTATTATTAGTCTATATTATTTATAAAAATATATGTTTAATTTAAAAATATTGCATTTATTTGACTCCTCTTATTAATTGAGAGAAAAATTTATTGAATAAGAGGTATGGTAGAAGAGTTTTTAATTGTTTTAAAATTGATTAACCGTTTTTAGTACCAAGATTTTTTCATTTATTGCTTTTGGAAAAACTAAGTGTGGAAATTAAATATTTCTAATAATATTTATTTCTAAGACTTTAACATTGTATTCTGAATTTTATGGAGAAAATATGTGACTTTCACATTCACAGTCGATATTCGGGAGGAACTAGTAATTTAATTAATATAAAACAATTAGCACAAAATTGTAGAATAAAAGGAATTGATATTGTTGGTACGGGAGATTGCTTCCACCCTCTATGGTTTAAGGAGATAACACTAGATTTAGAGGAAGATTCGAATGGTTTATTCAGTTTCCCAAATATATCTCAGGTTAAGTTTGTTCTGCAATCAGAAGTCGAATTGTTATGGAAACAAAATTCTAACCTTAAAAAAGCGCATTTTATCGTATTATTTCCAAACTCTGATAAATTAAAGATTGTTTCAGAATATATTGCTAGTTTCGGAAAAATTAATAAAGTGGGAAGACCAAAACTAAATATATCACCAGAGAAATTCATCATTAGCATGAATTCTTTTGACAAGATGATTGAAGTCATCCCATCTCATATATTTACTCCATTTTATGGCATTCTGGGAAATCATTTACAATTTGAGTCGTTAAAGGAAGCATTAGGTGAAGGAATTAATTTTTTACACGCTGTAGAGACGGGGCTAAGCGCTGATCCTACCATGATTAGAGGAATTCTGGAATTAAATAATCTTTCTATCATATCAAATTCGGATAGCCACTCACTATATTTTCATAGGTTGGGAAGAGAAGCGACCATATTA
>DATKTW010000132.1:0-18089 GCA_035530895.1 Candidatus Nanopelagicaceae bacterium | reverse complement strand
TATAACCCGGATTGACGCAGAGCGTAACATATGATATTCTTCGTTAGTTAAAGTTTGACTTGGTGCAACTACAATACTCTCTCCCGTATGGATTCCCACAGGATCGAAATTTTCCATGTTACAGTTTATAAAGCAATTATCTGCTGAATCTCGTACCACTTCGTATTCAACTTCTTTCCAACCCCATACGGATTCCTCGATTAAGATTTGATTAATCCTCGATTGGGCTAACCCTTTTTTTGCCATTCTTTCGAAATCTTTCATATTATCAATGATACCTGAACCTCTACCTCCTAAGGTATAGGCTACTCTGAGCATTAAAGGAAAACCAAATTCTTGAGCTACTTTAATTGCCTCTTTATATGATGTTACCGCTTTATTTTGACACACTTTTGCATCTGCTTTATTCATAGCTTTTACGAACAAATCTCGATCTTCTGTAACCTCGATCGCTTCTATCGGCGTACCAAGAACGCGTATATTATATTTTTCTAATATTCCTTGCTCTTTTAGCTCGACTCCGACATTTAAAGCAGTCTGTCCGCCAAATGCCAATAAAATTCCATCAGGTTTTTCTTTCTTTATAACTTCTTCAACATATTTTACATTTATTGGGAGTAAATAGACTTGGTCAGATAACACAGGGTCAGTTTGTATTGTTGCAATATTTGGGTTGATAAGTATTGTTTTAATACCCTCCTCTTTCAAGGCTTTAAGAACCTGACTTCCAGAATAATCAAATTCTCCAGCTTGTCCAATCCGAATTCCTCCAGACCCAAGAATTAGCGCTGTTTTAATCGATTTATCTAACGGCATGATATCATAGCTCCATTAAGTCAATAAATTTATCAAAAAGATATAGGGAGTCTAAAGGACCAGGCGAGGCTTCAGGATGAAATTGAACTGCAAAAATTGGTTTACTCTCATGAATTAATCCTTCATTTGATTTATCGTCGATATTATAAAGAAGTTCTGAAAATCCTCCTTGACTGAATTCTTTTACACAATATCCGTGATTCTGTGAAGTGATATAGCATTGATTTGTTTTGCTGTTTATAACAGTCTTATTCCCTCCTCTATGACCGTACTTTAATTTGTATGATGAACCCCCCGCACCCAGACCAATTATTTGGTTTCCTAAACAGATACCCATTGTAGGTATGCTATTACTGATTAAATTTTGAGCGACTCCAATAGCGTTTATATATTTTGCGGGATCTCCGGGTCCATTAGAAATAAATACTCCATTTGGTTTGTAAGACATAATCATTTCAAACGTATAATTATACGGTACTAAAATTACTTCGATTTTTCTCTGTAAGAAATTTCTTAAGATATTATTTTTTACTCCTAAATCTAGTACCACTACTTTACCTTTAGGATTTAAGGGTGTAAATATTTTAACTTCTTTAGTGGATACCTCGCTTACTAAATGTCTAAGGTTTGGGTCATCCACTTTTTTGACTTCTTCTTTCAATTCTTCTAAGTTAGGAGATTCTCCTGGATTGAAAACTGCTAGCATTCCTAATTGCACTCCTTCTTCCCTTAATAGTTTTGTAATTGCTCTGGTGTCTATCCATTCGATTCCAGGAATATTCTCTTCCAATAGAAATTCGTTTAAGGTTTTCACGCTTTCGTAGTGGCTAGGATTTTTGCAGCATTCGTTAACGACAAATCCACTTACTTTTATCGAATCTGATTCAAAATATTTGTGAATCCCGTGTGAATCCTTTTCCCAAGCAGGAACGCCGTAATTTCCAACCAAAGGATGAGTCATAACTACTATTTGTCCCTTATATGACGGATCAGTTAGAGTTTCATTATATCCAGCACCCGTAATTGTCGTGAATACAATTTCCCCAGATACTTTTTTAGTTGCTCCAAACCCAATCCCTTCGAAATAACGACCATCTTTAAACATTAAAATAGCCGGTCTTTCTTTCTTGTATAGCATCGACAAAAATGTATTGTTCTTCTTTTATATTCTTAACATATAGATAACAAATAACTTTTTTTAAGCTTATTTATTAACTGGATAAATTATTAATTGCGTTAGCTTAATCTCTCATCAAAAAAAGGTATAGGTTATTTGGTTTCACTTTATATTAAATTAAAAATTTATATAGATAATATTAAGGAACAATGTTTAAATAGCACTTAACGAAAAAAAGTTCGTTCTCTCGCTATTGTTAATTCTAAATGAAATGTTTCTCTCTCTTAATAAATATTAAACTAGACACTTAAATCGAAATTATGGTAATGATTAAAGAACTCACAGACGAACTTATTGCTTATTGTAATAAAATAGAAATAGATATTGTTGGATTTTGTGACCCAACTAATTTTAATAAATTTAATAAGGATAATACCCTTGAATTATATCTGAAAAATGCTAAAACTGTAATCGTAATTGGATTTCACTTATACGATCTAAGTTTAGATGCTTGGAGTAAAGACGAAAAGAAGGGAAAAAGCTATCATTTTGCTGATTCAATTTTACTAGATCAATGCCATCAAATCGAGAGTTTTTTAGCTAAAAAGGGTTTCAAATCAAAAGTTATCCCTTATAAACCAGGATTATTCTTAAAGGACGCTGCTGCTCTAGCTGGAATTGGTCCGATTGGAAAAAATAATCTCCTAATTACAAAAACATTTGGCTCTCAAGTAAGATTAAGGGCATTGGTAACTGAAGCAGAATTATCTTATGGTACGCCTATTCATGAGAGCGTTTATTGTAGAAATTGTGATATCTGCCTTTATTCTTGTCCTGCTGGCGCTCTAGAAGAAGGAAAGTATTATAAAGATTTATGCCTTAATTATTGTCTGGAGAATTTAAAAAATTTGTCAGAAAATACTGTGATTTGGTGTAATAAATGCATTGAATCTTGTCCAGTAGGAAAAAGTTAACAAATATTAGAATCATTTTTAATAACTAATTGAGATATATGTAATTATAACAAAGATAGGAGAAATAATAAAAATGACGTTAAAAACCCCAGAGGAGTATTTAAGAAGCATCCAACGACCTGTTAATCTATATATGTTTGGTGAAAAGGTAGAAGAATTTTGGAATCATCCAATTATTAAACCATCGATAAATACCGTTATGAAAATCTATGAATTAGCTCAGATGGACGAGTATAAGGATTTGATGACAATTAAATCTCATTTAACTGGTGAAGTAATAAATCGATTTACTCATATTCACCAATCAACCGAAGATTTAATAAATAAAGTTAAAATGCAGCGGTTGTTAGGCCAACATACGGCCTGTTGCTTCCAAAGATGCGTGGGTTTTGACGCAGCAAATTCTTTATATAGCGTTACATATGAAATGGATAAAAAATATAGCACCGATTACCATTCGCGATTTAAAAAGTATTGGATAGAAGTTCAAAGGGCAGATCTCATGGTCGATGGTGCTATGACAGATACAAAAGGAGATAGAAGTAAAAGGCCTAAGGATCAATCGGATCCCGATGCGTATTTGCATGTAGTTGATATAAGTGATGATGGAATTGTCGTTCGAGGAGCTAAAGTACATCAAACAGGATTTTTAAACTCCCACAGAGCGATAATTATGCCTACTCTTGCTTTGAGACTTGGAGAAGAGGAATACGCAGTAAGCTTTGGAGTTGATACTAACGAAAAGGGAATAACTATGATTTATGGCAGACAGTCGTGTGATACACGAAAAATGGAGCCCAATGAGTTAGATATTGGTAACTTCAAATTTGGAGGCCAAGAGATTTTTGTTGTTTTTGATAATGTATTTATTCCTAACAATAACATTTTCATGAATGGTGAAGTAGATTTCACAGGTGAGTTAGTTAACAGATTTGCGGGTTTTCATAGACAATCCTATGGTGGATGTAAAGTTGGAGTCGGAGACGTACTAATTGGTGCTACAGCCTTAATCTCTGAATATAATGGAACCGAAAAAGCATCGCATGTAAGAGATAAATTAGTTGAGATGACTCATCTCAACGAAACGCTCTATAGTTGTGGTGTTGCTTGTAGTTCGTTAGGATTTCAGAGAGAATCGGGTAATTATGAAATGGACATGTTATTAGCAAATGTATGTAAACAGAATGTCACGCGCTTTCCCTACGAGATCGGGAGGTTAGCTGAAGATATTGCAGGAGGAATGATATGTACAATGCCCTCTGAGGCTGATCTCAAGTCGAAGGAGATAGGTCCTTTAATCGAGAAGTATTTAACGACATGTGAAGGAATGTGCACTGAAGATCGATATAAAGTACTTCGGTTCATTGAAAATCTCACAATGGGAGTTGCTTCTGTGAGTTATCGAACAGAATCTATGCATGGAGCAGGTTCTCCTCAAGCTCAGAGAATCATGATTTCTCGCCAAGCAAATCTAGAGGAAAAGAAAAATTTAGTTAAGAGAATCCTTGATATAAACTCAGAATAACAATCTTTTTTTAATTTTCTTATTGAATTCGATTATTATTTATAAAAATGATTTGATTCTCTTATCTATCTGGTTTATTTACGATTCTTATAGGATATACAGGCTTTTATGAATGCCGTATAACAGGGACTCGCAGCATATGGTCGTGATTTAAACTCGGGATGAAATTGTACTCCAACCATCCAATGATCCTCCCTATTTAACTCAATACTATTAATAATTTTCCCAGTTTCATCTCTACTCGATACAATTAAGCCTTTTTGTTTTGCTTCTTCAGTGTAATATCTCTCTTGTATGTGATATCTATGCCTAAATCGTTCTTTTATCTCATTTTGTTTATATGTTTCAAATAATTTTGTACCTTCGTTAAGTACAATTTTATGAGCGCCTAATCTCATTGTACCTCCTTTTTCAGTAACAACTTTCTGACTTTCAAGAAGATCGATAACAGGGTAGGGTGTGTCTGGGTTGATTTCAGTCGAGTTTGCACCTTTTAACCCCAAATATTTCCTACAAAAGGCTACATAAAATAGTTGAGCACCAAAACAGATCCCTAAAAATGGCACTTTTTCAGCCATAGCATATTCTGCAGACTGAATCATTCCTTCAACAGCTCTCTCTCCAAATCCAGGGGTTAATAATATTCCATCGCAATCCCTTAACTCCTCTTCTATGTTTGTTTCTTCCGTTATATTTATCATTTTCAATTCTATCTTATAGCCTTGATGAGCTGCAGCGTGCTCTAAGGCGTCATTTATCGAGATGTATGAATCTGAGATATTGAAATATTTTCCAGGCATGGCTATTTTTATAATTTTATTAGCGCTTTTATACATCTCAACCATCTTCAGCCATTCCGAATAATTGTTAACTTCGCTATAAGACACCAGCTTAGCTTTTAAATCTATTAGTTCGCAGAGAAAATCTCCTAATCCCTGTTCTTCAAATAATATAGGTAGCTCATACACGATATCTAAATCAGGGTTCGAAATTACTGCGATTTCTGGAACATTCGAATAAAGAGATATTTTTGATCTAATATCGTCTGTGAGAGGTTTTTCACTTCTTCCTATTATTATATCAGGTTGCAATCCCATACTTTGAAGCATTTTAACAGAATGCTGAGTAGGCTTAGATTTTTGCTGGCCCACAGCACGGGAATATGGAACGAGTGTGACATGAACTAGAGCAGTTCGATTAGGGATTTCTAATTTAATTTGTCTAAACGCTTCTAAAAAGATACTTGACTCTAAATCACCTACAGTACCGCCACATTCTATTAATAACACATCTAAATTTTCATTTCTGGATATTTGCATTAATCTTTCTTTAATTATATTAGTAACATGAGGGATTAATTGCACTGTTTTCCCTAAAAATTTGCCTTTTCTCTCACTTAAAATTGTTGAAAGATAAATTTGCCCAGAGGTAATATTATGAGAAGGATGCATCTCAATACCAAGGAACCTTGAATATGTTCCAAAATCTTGATCTATTTCAGAGATTCTATACGACCTTTCGTCTGATCCATGAACAGGTGTAAAGTCCCATACATCCTCAGTTATAAAACATTCGCCATGTTCTATTGGATTAAGTGTTCCGGGATCAACATTTAGGTAAGGATCAATTTTAACTACAGAGATGTTGAATCCCCGGAATTGGAGTACTTTTCCTAAACTTGCTGTAGCTACACCTTTTCCTACGGCTGACATTACACCTCCCGTAACGAATATAAATCGAGTATTACCGTTAATCGCATCTGTCAATTTTATATTACACTTCTCTGATGGTATCAAAAATAATAATAATTTTATTATAAAAATATTAAATATCAAACACATTTAATAAGAATTTCGAGATTATCTCAAAACTAGATATTGATGTAAAAGAATTAGGTTATAAATAGGCTTTTCGACGAAAAGTTTGGATCAGATGTAATATTTAGACCTAATCGTCTCAAACCAGCTTCATCTCCTGGAGTGGGTATATGAGTCGAGTGCATTTCACATCCACTTAGTTCTTTAAGTTTGTCTATGGCTACCTTAGCAGAATGGTTGAAATCAGCACTGATGCTTAAAGCTATTAGAGTTTCTTCAAGATTGAGACTTAATCGTTTGTTATTGAAAATTTCCGATTTTAAATAACTAATGGATTCCAAAATATTAGGAGATAGAAGATGTATATTTTTAGGAATACCCGCCAATTCTTTTATTGTATTTAGGATTAAACTTGAAGCTGCATGCATCAAAGGAGAATTGCTACCAGTAATAATTTTTCCAGTTGCCAATTGTAATGCAGCTCCAGCAAATACCCCTTCGTTTCCTTTCCCTTTATTTTGTGCTACTATAGAAGCCTGTCGAGCCTCATTCACAACTTTTCGATCAAGTACAGTGAGATTCAGTTCTTTCATCAACAATTCCGCTCTTTGAACAGTCATCTTATCTGAAACACCCATCGCATATTCACAGCTATATCTTAAATATCTTCTGATGAGTTCCTGTTTTGCGGCTTGTTGCACCAGATCATCATTGATTATAGCAAAACCAGCTTTATTTACGCCCATATCTGTAGGTGATTTATAGACTAATCTGCTATCCATAATTTTTTGCATTATTTTCTTAACCACTGGAAAGATTTCTACATCTCTGTTATAATTAACTGCTATTATATTATAAGCTTCAAGATGAAAGGGATCTACTTGATTAAAATCACCAAGGTCAGCAGTCGCAGATTCATACGCCATATTTACGGGGTGTTTCAATGATAAATTCCAAATTGGAAACGTTTCAAATTTTGCATAGCCCGAATCGATCCCCCTTATATGTTCGTGATATATTTGGGAAAGACATGTTGCCAGTTTTCCGCTACCAGGACCGGGTGCAGTAACTATTATTATAGGTTTGGAAGTTTCGATGTAAGGATTAGTACCATACCCCTCTTCACTAATGATTAAATCAATATTAGTTGGATATCCCCTAATCAACCTATGCGTATAAACCTTAATATTGCGGCGCTCTAGTTTATTCATGAATTGTTTTACTACCTGTTGTCCATTGAAACGTGTAACTACCACCCCACTTACATTAATATCTCCATCTCGAAGATCATCGATTAATTTCAATGCATTTGTGTCATAAGGAATGCCAAAATCTGCTCGTATCTTCCTTCTTTCTATATCTCCAGAGGATATACAAATAATAACCTCTATTTTATCCTTAAGTACCTTTAGAAGCTTCATTTTCACATTTGGGTCGAATCCAGGGAGTACTCGTGAAGCGTGATAATCGTATACAAGCTTTCCGCCAAATTCAAGGTATAATTTATTCCCAAATTGAGCTGCTCGATCTAGGATGCTCTCAGATTGTTCCTTTAGATATTTTTCATTATCAAATCCAATTTTTTGATCTATCATTATAATTAGAATTAACCTTACGTTGTAGTGATACTAATTTAGTTCATTTTCCTTTAAATGTTGGATCTTTTTTAGTACTTAAGGATTTTAATGATTCTCTGAAATCTCGTGTAGTTAAAAGTTCTCTCAGGCCTTCGTTTTCAAGGTCTAGAGTTTTTGATAAAATTTCCTTAAAATAATCATGTAATGTTTTTTTCATTAATTTTATTGATAAAGATGGTCCTTTAGGAGGTATTAATTTTAAAGCTTGTTCTCTAACAAAAGGCATTAATTTTTCACGCGGTAAAACTTGGTTCACAAAACCAAGTTCATAAGCCTCTTGAGCAGTAATCTTCTTTCCAAAGTAGAGCAGTTCTTTCGCTTTCTGAAAACCTACGTAAAAAGGAAGTAAAAAATGAGAGCTAAACTCCGCCATGACCGCACGTTTTACAAAGTAAAATCCTATCCATGCGTCGTCAGCCATGTAAATTAAATCAGCTGCTGCTAAAGGCATGGTAAATCCCGCACCTACCGCTAATCCATTTATAGCAGCTATAACTGGTTTAGAAAAGGACCAGAATTTCATGCATAACCTTTTTACAGCAATATCAGTTAAATCAATCTCTTTCAATATTTCAGGAGGGAGTTGAGGGTAGATATTCATGTTAAAATAACCACCTGACGAGAAAGCATTCGCTTCCTCGCAACCAGTAATAATTAATACTTTTGCATTTTTATCTGCTTCCATATCTGCTAACACAGTTTCCATTTCCAAAAAGGTTAGAAAAGACATAGCGTTTTTTCTTTTGGGTTGATTAATTGTTATGGTACAGATTCCATTTTCTTCCTTATCATAAATGATATCTTGAATATCTTCTATTTTCATAATTAAAGCTCAAATACCTTAATTTTAATATATATAGAGTTTGATTTACTCACTTATAATTGTTTTCAACTAAAAAAAAGAAAAAAAAAACTATACTTAATTTAAAAAGTTTAAGCATTAAAGCATTTTAAATAACTGTCTTAGAGATAAACTCAGAATATATTGTTGTACTTGCCTTGTTCCACCGCCTATCTCCTGAATTCTAGTAATTCCTAAAAGATCATGCATTATTGTATTATCACAAACTCCAGCTCCACCCATAAGATTAGCGCATTCATATACAACACGTTCGCTAAGTTGTGTACTAAGAAGTTTAAGTTGTGATGCAGTAACGACCAGAGCTAAATTAAATTCCTTGGGTAACGTGCCTGATTTTTCCATTTTATCGTCAATCATTTGGCAAACATTTAAATTTGCTAATGTCATGCTCATAGTTTGAGCCCATAAATCAGAAAGAGGAAATCCTACTCCTTGATACTTCAAGACTTCTTTATCGAACTGCTTTCTCATGTTAGAATATATTACAGCGTGTGTAATCGCATTCCATGCTTCCGCTAGATTTAAACACACGATTCCTAATCGTTCTAGATTGAGCCCTTCGAATAAATGTGACCTCCCTTCGCCCGGTTTTCCTAAGACATATTCTGAAGGAACCTTCAAATTTGATATGGTTTCCTTTCCTATATGAATCCTTGGAGTCCAAGGAATATTAACCCGTTCAGCAGTCCACCCATCCCATGATGTATCAACTAAAAACTGAGCCATAGTATTGCCGTTATTTTTTTCGGTAACTGCATAAACAACCGCCCAATCTGCTTTACTACCGTTAGTTTGATATATTTTTTGACCGTTTAAAATATAACTTCCATCATTTTGTTCATCACATGTAGTTAGCATATGCACTGCATCAGATCCTCTTTCTGGCTCTGTAATGCATATGCAACCAAATTTTTCTCCAGTTACTAATTCCTTTAAAGCTTTCAATCGAACATCAACATCTTCGTGATGGAGTAATAAGGGATTCACTGCTAAAACTGTAGCTCCGGCACCCATTGTTAGTTGAGGATCAAAAAAATCCATTGCTAAAACCCTCATAAATTCCGTCGTCATCCCATAGGGTTCAAAATCTAATCCAAGATTATCAAATTTGTGCATTCGAGTAATATATCCGTTTCTACCAATTTCTGGTATCCACTCATAGAAATCTTCGTTATGAGTTATACTATTATCTTTTTCAAATTTCACGAAAAACTTTTGGGCTTGTTTAAGGAAATCGAAGTGTTTCGGTTTTAAAAAACTCATTAAATTGTAATTTAAAAACTTATTTCGGGTCTTTAACGAGAGTTTTTCGAGAATTTCATCGTTAATACATTGAACTTGTCCTTTTTTATTATTCACTTTTATCAACTCTTTGATTTAGAAATAATTTAATAATTATGATAAGTATTTGATTAATTCCTTAAAATAAGTTTATAATAATGAGAAAAAAAAATATATTTATAAAAAAAATTAATTTAATTCTTTTGATTCTTCTCTTAATGCCCGTTTTAAGACTTTTCCTACAGTAGTTAAGGGTAAAGTTTCTCTAAATTCCCATATTCTTGGATTTTCATATTTCGAGAGATTTTCAGCAGCGAAATTTTTTAATTCTACTTTAATCTTATCGGATGGTTCGATTCCTTCTTTAAGCTGAACTATCGCTTTTACGATTTCACTTCCAGGCCGATCGGGATCTTTTAAGCCAATAATCGCTACCATTTCAATATTGGGATGTTTTGTTAAGATATCTTCAACATGAACGCTGTACACCTTATACCCACTTACGATTAACATATCTTTAGTACGATCCACAATCGTTATGAATCCATCCTCATCCATTACACCTACATCACCAGTATGAAACCATCCATCAATAATAGTCTTTGCGTTTGCGTCTGGTTTGTTGAAATATCCTCTTGTAACTTGAGGTCCTTTACAAATTATTTCTCCAGGTTTCCCGAGTTCTACTTGTTCTCCGGTTTCAATATCTACAAGCCTTAATTCAGTGTCGGGTACGGGTAAGCCGACAGTACCGACTTTCTTTTTACCGCTATAAGGATTCATGGTAAGAATTGGACTTGTTTCAGTCATCCCGTAAACTTCTAATAGTTTATTAGTACCAAGCATAGATTCTTCGAAATCTTTAATTGCTTCTGCTGGAAAAGGCGCAGCCCCAGAAACATAGATATCTATATTATTTAGGGTAGCCTTGGGTACATCCTTTATTTTTGGATTGTTTTTAATTGATAAAAATAATGTTGGTACATTCACTATTATTTTTGGGTTTTTTTCTATCATTTCCTCTATAATATGGTTGGTGTCTCGGGGATCTGCAATTAAGATTTGTCCAGCTGAAGTATATAAAGTTATCATACTCATAGCTAAACCAGCTAAATGAAAGAGCGGAAAAGCAGATAAATTATTTTCGCCTTCCTTTGCTTCACTTCTATTTAGCCATGTAGCTACTTGAACTATGTTAGTAACTAAATTATGATGAGTAAGTTCTGTGCCTTTAGGTAGCCCTGTGGTTCCGCCAGTATATTGAAGTAGGGCAAGATCATTTTTTACATCTATACCTACATCCTGTAGGTCAATCGATGTTTCCATCACATCTTTGAAATCAATAACTAATTTTCCAGAATATGGTTCAACTTTTCCTTTTGGTATTTTACCTAGTAGCTTACCAAGAAAAATTATAGGTTTTGAAAGCCCCATGTAATCAGAAATGTTAGTAGTAATCACGCATTTAAGATTTGGCACCTTTTCTATTACTTTCATTAATACTTTCTCATATACTGCATCCAAAGTAACAAAAAATTTAGCCTCGCTATCATTTATCTGGTAGGCAATTTCAGTTGGGCTTAAAAGCGGTGAACAGCCCGATGCTACTCCACCCGCTAAAATTGTTCCAAAGTGTGCAGCTAAATACTGAGGGCAGTTAGCTAAATTTATAGCAACGCGATCTCCTTTTTTTAAACCATTTTTCTGTAAAAATGTCGCGAATCTGTGAGTATATTCTCTAAGTTCACTGAAAGGCATTTCTCGCTTCATAAAATAGCATGCGATTCTTTCGGGATATTTTTTCATAGCGTCATCAAAAATTTTACCAAGACTCTCTTTAGGATATTCTAAATTCGGTTTAACGTGCTTATCATAAGATTTCGTCCATATTTTCGCATCATATGGACTCATTTTAACATTCATTAGATTAACCTCTTAATTTTTATTCACAAAATTGGTGAATATCTTATTTATTGTTACATGAATTTATAAATATTTACCAAAATCAACAAATTAAATCTGTAAAAAGAGTAAATTGATCATAATCCAAGAACGCTATAATGTTAAAAAAAGTAAAAAAAATAGTGAAAAATTAAAGAATTATTCTATCTCAACCATGATCTTTATATCATCATGTAATCCTTTTGATAAATCTTCAACTGCTATGGGAACTTCATCTAGTTTTATTATTTTAGTAATTAGTGGTTTTAAATTCACCCTTTTCTGATCTAATAAATTTATAGCAGTTTTAAATGTATCTTGGTTATATGCAAAAATACCTCTCAATGTGATATTTTTAATTGCAATTCCATAGAAATTTTTTAGGTCTGTGATTTCAGAATCCATACCAATCATTGTGATATACCCTCCTCTTCTTACAAGATCTATTGCTGATGTAATTGTTTCACTTATTCCTACGCAATCAAATATGTGAGCTGGCCCTATTTTATCACATAATCTTTGAATCTTTTTCCAGTTTTGTGGGGTGAATGCTTTATTGGCCCCCATCTCCAACGCTATTCTGTGCTTAGATTCTACTGGCTCTAACGCATAAATATTACCTGCACCTGCTACTTTTAACGCTAAAATTGTCATTAAACCAATAGTGCCCGTTCCAAAAACCGCAACGCTATCACCTATTTTTATGCCAGACTCTTGAACAGAATAAATACCAACCACCAGTGGCTCGATCATGGCTCCTTCTTCTAATGAGATTGATTCAGGCAAAATATGAATTCTTTCCTCGTTTACATTAATAAATTCGGCCATTGCACCATCAGTAAGCGATCCTAAAGCTCTAGGGGCAAATTTACACTTGTTCTCTTGATTTTGATTACACCAATAACAATTGTAGCATGGAGCATTCGGATTTATAGTTACATGATCTCCAATTTTCAATTTTTTTACATTATCGCCTATTTCTATTATTTCTCCAGATATTTCATGCCCTATAATTGTCCCTGAACCATACATACCTGCCTTTTTAAAAGATTCAACATCCGAACCACAAATACCACAATATTTAACTTTGATTAAAGCCTCGTCTGGTTTAACACTAGGCATTGGTAAATCATCTCTTACAACAATTTTTCCAACACCTTCATAAGATACGCCCTTCACTTATTTACACCTCAATTTATAAAAAATTTTAAAAAATAGATTTAAAGGATTCCCATGCTCCCTAAAAGCTTGGTAGCATCTGGGATTGTCCATGTTGTTTTAACATCTATTACCGCCGGTTTTCCGGAATTTTTAGCTCTTTCCAGTGCGGGTTTAATTTCATTTGGATCGGTCACAACCTCTCCATAGCACCCAAACCCTTCAGCACACTTAGCAAAATCAAATTCAGGTAAATCGACATCTAAATAATGTTTGTCTACAAAAAGTTTTTGACCTGACTTTAACATTCCCCACGCACTATTATTTGCTATTACAAATATGAGATTCTTTAAACCTAATCTGACAGCGGTTTCGAGATCTTGAATATTCATCATAAAACTACCATCACCAGATATTGATATAACTTGTTTATCCGGTTTTGCTAACTTAGCTCCGATTCCATAACCTACTGAAGTCCCTAAATGACCCATACCGACGGCTTGCAAGTAAGATAGTGGTGGTCTTGGTTTATAGAAACCTATTTGTTCTACACAGTAACATGTAATATCTCCACCATCAGATATGAAAATAGCATCTTCGTCCATGAATTCTAGCACATCTTTTACTAATCTCTGAGGATTAATGGGTATTTTATCTTTAACTGCTTTTTTCATAATGCCACTTATGTAGTCTTGTCTAGATTTTGCCAATACATCTAACCAATCTCTTTGTTCAACTTTTTGCGTTTTCTTTGCTTCCTCTAATATTTGTCTTAAAAATTGCTTACAATCGCTTACAATACCAATCGTAATTGGTTTAGCTCGACCTATGATAGTAGAATCGATATCAACTTGAATCATTTTTTGTGAGTTATTCCAAAAAGGTTCATCTCCATGTGCCATTATGTGACTAAATTTACACCCAAGAACTAGAACTAAATCTGCTTCTGGACCAGCCTTTAAACCAGGACCATTTATACTTGTACCAACAAAACTTTCTGACTTGCTTGATATCGTTCCAACTCCCATGAGGGTTGTAATGACGGGAATCTTCAAATATTCTGCAAATTCTTGAAGTTCATCCCAACCTTCTGACCTTGAAACCCCACCACCAGAAACGATTAAAGGTTTCTCAGCTTTTAATAACAAATCTAATGATTTCTTTATTAATTCGTTACTCACAGCAGGTTTCTCAATGCAACGATACTGGTAGGGCGACATGATGGGAATTTCGCTCTCTTCTTTCTGACTGAGAAAAGCATCCTCATAAATCTCCAATAATACTGGTCTTGGGCGTCCGCTAGTAGCTTCCCGAAAAACTTTTTGAACGGCATCAGGAATTTCTTCTATCGTACGTATTGATTTCTGATATTTGGTAATTGGTTTAAACATTGTAATTTGGTCTAGATTTCCCTGCAGAGTGAACGAATCAGAAAATTTACTATTCACTTGGGGTACCAATACAATCATAGGTATATTATCGCTCCATGCAGCTCCTACGCCGGGGACTAGTTGAGTTGCACCAGGACCGACAGTTCCAAAACACATACCCGGTTTATTTGTCACTCTTGCCCAAGCGTCAGCTGCGTGTGCTGCTGCTTGTTCGTGTCTAAACATTACGGTATTAATGCCCTTTTCTCGCCCCCACTTGTATACTGCATCAAACATTGTTAAAAATTGGCCACCAATTATTCCAAACATA
The DNA here is from genome assembly GCA_035530895.1 of Candidatus Nanopelagicaceae bacterium. Classification (GTDB taxonomy): domain Archaea; phylum Asgardarchaeota; class Lokiarchaeia; order Sigyniarchaeales; family SOKP01; genus SOKP01. The sequence continues at coordinate 3,260 of DATKTW010000132.1, read as the reverse complement.
TATTTTATGTCTTCTTCAAGTAAGCATTTGACAAGAACATCGCCACCATTTATAACATTCTTTTTTTCTTCCAAATTTTTACACCTTTTATCTTAATTTATGATATTGATTTTAAATTTGGCTTTTATTGTTTAAATAATTAACTTTAACAAAAGTGGTGAAGTATTTAAATTTTAAAATCTTGAAGTGTAAGCAAGAATTCTCTTAAGTAATTTGGAATTTTTCGAATTTGATTATGGTTAATCCTCAGAACATCCAATGAGTTTAAATTTTTAATTTCCACAGGTATATCAGAAATTTTATTATGACTTATGTCTAAATACTTAAGATAAGAAAGTGAAAAAATTGATTTTGGAAATATTTTAATATTATTTCTGCTTAAATTCAGTTTTTTAAGATTTGTGAGTAGCGTTATTGAGTCGGGTAATTTGAGAATTATATTGCTTTTAAGAGCAAGCTTTCCTAAGAAATTTAAATAAACCATGGGGTCTTGCAATTTAGAAATAGAGTCAAACATACTAGGGATTTCTTTCAAGTATTTCCAATTGTAATAATTGAAACTCAAGGATTCGATGCGTTTATTCCTTATCGTAAGCCAAGATTCGCCAAGTTTAATATCTTTTAATTTTTTGTAGAATTGATAAGTTTCTAACTCGAGCTCATAATCATTTTCGTTTTGAGCAAATATAGCTTCCAAATCTAAAATAAATTTTGCTTCATTTTGAACTATACCAACGGATAACGCTATTTCTGTCAAAAACGCATTTGTTTCTTTACTTAACGACTCAAATCGGGCTTTATTAAGACTGCTATTCAAATCAGAAATAACTTTTAGAACTAGTGGAGATTTATCGTGCGCCACAACCCATATTAGCGTGTTCAAACCTTTTTTTAAAAAAAATTGTCCAATGAAATTCGCAGCTGATTTCCTAACTAATGGGCTTTCGTCGGATAATAGAGAATTTTCTATAATTTTAAAAATTTTTGGATCGTGAATTTTCAATTTCTTAGAAATTTTAATTGATTCAGCACGAGTTATTGGGTTATCGCTTCCTTCGATTAATGAGATCAACTGCTCAGCAGCTATAGCTTTACTTACTTTCCCATTTACCACGCTAGAATAAATTTTATCCGGCGATAAGAAGTTTTTCATTTCTACTTGAAATTGAAAATATCAATAATTAACACTAAATTGTCTTTAAAATTTAAATAAGTTTATATAATTAAAACTAATGAATTTTGAAGGAACTTATTATTGGGTTTATAATCTCAATAAATTAAATTTATATATTCGGGAAGATATTTTCATAATCAACACATAATCTTAATTAAAAATAAAAAGGGTTATTATAAAATGAGTGAAAAAAAAGAAAAGAAGAAAGATTCGAACGAACTTTTAAATTTTTTAATGATTATACTGGGTATACTTTTCTTGTTTAAAGGCGTAATGGACTTTTTGGCATGGGCAGGAATCATAGTTCCTTCTTGGTTAGGTGATTTCTCCACCGATCCTGATTTAGCTGCAGCTCTTACATTGTTCGGAAGTCAGGGTTTAATCTCAATAGCACTAGGCTTCTGGTGCCTTGTAGCGGGGATTGGTATGTTCAAAGAGGAAGAATACGCTATGGGAATTGGTTTAGTCGTTCTTTCTATCATGGCACTTACCGGAGTAAACGCAGTTATAGGATGGATAACTAATCCTGCATCATTTGACTTAGCTTATTGGCCAAATTATATAATTCTGGGTGCCTTTATAATTGGGGTAATTGGATTTTTGTGGTTACTTTTCACATATAAAAGATATGACTAATTAAATTTTTTTTATTTTTATTTTTGATATAAGATATTTAAAAAATCTTCTTTATAACAAGCATAAACCAAATAGTTGTGTATTAGAATAAGATTCTTCTTTAACATCGCTCTGTTCTTTTAGAAATTGTGTTAATGGAATACCTTTTTCATATAGTTCGTTAAATTTCTCATAGAAAATTTGATAAATATTAGTATTTCGCGATATATAAGCTCCTATCAATTTATTAGTCGGATCAAAACTTGGTTGAACCAATTCACTATCAGTTAAATTAAAATTACTGAAATCCTCATCTGTAACACGAACGGAAATATTTTTAAAAGTCAATTCGTGTGATTTGAGATAATTGGAGACCAGTTGAAATTCTTCACTAACCAATAATTCTTTAATTACTTCCGTACTAAATATTACTTGGATATCAATATTTACTAGGTTTTCTTTAATTTTTGTTATACCCGATCGCATAGATTCACTTAAATCTTCAGGAATACCAGAAATCCCGTATTTTTTTATAACTGAACTAAATTCGTTTTCATACCGGATTCCTAAGGCGATCTTGCATTCTTTTTCAGCTAAAAATGAGTGATAGGTCTCTCCAAAATTTTTAAGGTTATAATTAACGAACTCTACGAACTCTTGAGTTATTTGTTCATTCAAATTAAAATTTTGACTAAAATCTGATAATGCATTTTCTGCCTCCTCTTTTTTCTCTTGGAACAATTGAGACAATTCCTCAATTCTTTCGTTAATAATAGTTTGCCATATCGAGATAGGTGGAGTTGTTAAATGAATTTTCATTGGACGATCGTATATTTGAACTAATCCTAGATCGTTCAAAACCGCACAAATTTTATATCCTCTTTTTAAGGTCAAATTGAATTGCGTACTGACTTCTTGTAAATTGTCAATTCTCTTGTGGTTAAGCAAATAGTGGTATATTTTCTCGATACCTTTTTCAATAATTCCTATTGCATCGAATAGAGAACTGAGAGCTAAAAATTCACGATCAGACATTAAATCACCTATTTTCAATTCTTTCTAATGTCAGCTCTGTTAGAACCTCAAATGTTTTATTTACATTTTGGCCTGTTTTACTGGATATTTCACCAAATGATGCCATATTATTCTTTTCAGCAACTTGTATTCCGTACTCTCGAGAGACTTCGCGTTGATTATCTATAAGATCGATTTTAGACCCAACAAGCATAATTGGTATAGGACCTCCTTTCTGGTGAACAATATTAGTCCATTCATTGATATTGTCAAGAGTTTGAGTTCGTGTGACATCGTAAAGTAGAAAGGCAGCATTTGCACCCAAACAATATGTAGGGAGTAGGAATCTAAACCTTTCTTCTCCTCCAACATCCCAGATTTGAAGTTTTATCTTTTTTCCCTGTAGCTCAATCGTTTTAACATGAAAATCAACCCCAATAGTTAATCGCTCGCTAGG
>DATKTW010000131.1:0-4731 GCA_035530895.1 Candidatus Nanopelagicaceae bacterium | reverse complement strand
TCACCCCTACCCCTGAAGTACCTCAGACCTCTCCCGCCCTCTAGTATAGCAGTATTCCTAGCATACAGATAGTTAAGCTACCTGATTTTACCAGGAACTTACTAAACCGGCTACGGACACTTTAAGCCCAATAATTATCCCGACCACTTGAAGAGCTGGTTTTACCGCGGCGGCTGGCACCAGCCTTGCCCTCTCCTTTCTAGTAGGGGACATTACTCTCCTACCACAGTTCAATAATGAACACTTTGGGTAACCCCATCACACTTTCGTGTATTGTGGAGGTTTCGTACCTGCTGCGCCTCGTAAGGCCTGGGTCGTTGTCTCAGTACCCATCTCGGGGCTCCCGCTCTCACGGCCCCTATCGATTATCGGCTTGGTGAGCCTTTACCTCACCAACTACCATAATCGAACACGATCCTATCCTATAGCGGATAAAGACCATTTTCCCTATCCCTTTTGTTGAAAAACTTTTCCAAGCCAATTCAACTATGAAATATTATCCTCAGTTTCCCGAGGTTATCTTTCTCAATAGGTTAAGTTGATCATGTGTTACTGAGCAGTTCGCCATGGGAAATTTAGGTATCCCATTCGACTCGCATGGCTTATCCTCACCCAAATAGCAGTCGGGTCCGGCAGGATCAACCGGAATTAATATTGGAATCTGTCACAAACGGCTTTAAAACTTTTTAAAAATTTTTACATTATTTATTTTGGGAGTTATTAATTATTCTTTCTTCAGTTATAATCTTCAAAATTATAACTACATTTTTTATATCACATCAATGACGCAACTCTTCATTTAACGGAACTTTGCCGTAATCCAAGCTCACACCGGTAATGACGTGATTTGTTATATTTTTATAAAGAAGGGATTCATTTTAAATTTTGTCATTTTTTCACAGTATAGGGTTTTAGTTTTTATTTTTCGTAGTTTAAAAACTTACATTACAATTCAGTATTACAAATTTAATGATTGAGTAGGAAGATAAAAATGGAATTAAAAGAAAAGATATGTATTCACTTGGATCAAATAAAGCAACTTAAAGGTGTTGAAAATGCTGTGTTAACTCAACGAGATGGTAATCCCATTCAATCAGCAGGGGTCTGGTTTTCTAAAGATGAAATTTTTAATGTCAGTTCTGCCGCAAGCGCTATTTTTAATGTAGGAATTCACCTTCATCCTAATGATCTGAAATATATATTGATAGAAGGTAAAAAAGCAAAAATATTGATTGCTCCTTTAAACAGCCCATTACACCATTCATTAAACAAAATATTAGAACAACAAGGTATATTTGATAACAAGCATGAATATTTCATCGCTATTACAGCTCAACCAAATACGAATCTTGGAGGTATTTTTTTACAAACTAGTGAATGTTTGAAAAAAATAAAAACAACTCTTATAACCTCTGGAGAATCATTTAAACCGCCCTTAGTACAATTTAATGATGAGAAAATTCAAGATATTATTCGTGGTTTTGATGTTAAAGAAAATGCAGGTTTTGATATGCAAGTTAACTCATTCTCGCTTAGCTTATCTGAATACATCTCAGTAGAGTTAAGAAAAGTACTTAATAACTTTTCAGTTGCTGTTCCTGATATGTCTCATGCATATATTACACTTGAAGGTGGATTCATCGCATCACAGATTTTAAATAGAAGAAATCTGTTTTATAATAATTTAGATAATATTTCTGCAATGAGTTATTCTTTGTTTCAAACAGCAAATCGTTGTGCTTGGCTCTTAAAGAAGATGAATGCTGAAACAATCTTACTAGACTGTGAAAATACTTTTCAATTCATCTACGGTCTTGGAAACGCAATTTTTAGCACTGAAATTGGCAAAGCGAGACAAAAATTAGGTTTAATTAGATTGATACTTCCACAATTCTCAAAAAAAATCAGTTATCTCATTAAGGAAGCTTCTCAAATTCAAGATCATAAATCATTCGATATTAAATCATTATTAGGAGAGTTGGTAATTAAGTAAACCAAGGTGAGTATATGGATTTTTTTAATGTATTAGAAGATTTAAAGAAATCCGATTCATCATTAATTTTTTATTGTTTATTGAATAGAATCCCTATAATTATAACTGGAGAGGATTCAGAAATAATCGATAATTTTTTAATCGATCTATCGGATTTGATGCATTTTCGAAAAGAGGTTGTATTTTACACTGATTTTATTTCAAATTCAGAATATCAAGAGCTTTTACAAAATGAAGCAATTGATTATAACTCTCAAAGAACTCATATAAGGTGTTCCTGTGATGTATCTGGCAAATCATTGATAGAAATCGATCAATTCAATTCATGGATTATGGGTTTTGAACTTGATAATGATAAGCATAAACTCGAGAATTTTATAAAATTTATAAAAGAAAAAGTAAATGTTTTCTTGAATATTATGATTTTCTCGAAATCTATATCAATAATTACAATAGGATTAAATTTAAAACAATTAGATCTTACATTTGAGCAAAATATATTACAAAAAATTTCCCGAGATACGGAAAAATCTATAGTAAAAATGAAAAGAGTTCTTTTGGAAAAGACCAAACCTGAGAACCTTGATAAAGAACTTATAAAAACATTACTCGACTTTGAGGTTGAAAAGAAAGAATTAAAGAAAAATATCTTAAAAAATGAAATACAAAAATTCTATTCCGGTTCTAAGAGAGCTTTTTTTATCTTATCAAAACTTAACTTATTAAATAGTTTTGAGATGAATGTAAGAATTGGAAGCAAGTCATTGCTAGAAATAATTGATTATGATGAGGCTTCTATCGGAAGAATGGTTTCTTTTATAGATAAGGAATGGGGAGAGGATTTTTCAGATTTATTTGAAAATGGAAAAAAAGTTAATGCGTTGGATAGTATGCAATCATTATGGGGTTAGTGATAAAAATGATATATGATTATGAAAATAAGACATTGCAAGTAAAAATTGTTTATTATGGTCCAGCTATGTCGGGAAAAACAACGTCTATTAAACATTTATTTTCGCATTTTAATAGACAGAATGTTTTAGAATCGATTGATAGCTCAGTTGGAAGAACGTTATTTTTTGATTTTGGAGTTTTAAATTTTCGAGGTGCTGAATGGGGATTAAAATTTTTAATTTATTCTGCTACAGGTCAAGATTTCTATGCTAGCACTCGCCCAGCAACGCTCAATGGAGTTGATGGCATAATATTTGTTGTTGATTCTCGTACGAGTTGTTTAAAACATAACTTAAGATCATGGAAGGAATTAAATGCGATGCTTGGTTCGGAGTTCTTCAATATACCGATGGTAATATCTATGAATAAATATGATATAAATGATGATACCAAGATGAGTGAAACTGATTTTAACAATCATATAGATATCGCCGCTTTTAAAAATGTTTCATTTCAAAAAACAGCAGCTATTAGGGGATACGGGGTAATAGAATCATTTAGTCAAATGATTAAATTTATTTTTCCTCAATTAACCTTAAATATGAGCATGACAAATTAAATTATTTTTCAATTTTTTGATACATATTTTTAGAAATCCGTTTTATAAAACCTTGTTTATAAAATTGCTTTAATAAATTCCTTACTTTACGAACTTCTTGCGCATCGATTCCTAAAGCATCCATTAGTTGGAAAATCGAAAATTGGTTAGTTAATTCATTCTTGACTGTATTATAAGTTCCCAATATGTTTCACTTTTTAATGTATATTAAATGTATTGAGAATAATGTAAGAAAATATAAATAAATTTTTAAAATTTGAAAAAATTTATTAGAAAACGTTACTGGTTTTTATAATCCTCAACGTAACTATAATTTATCATTCCTACTTTTTAGGTCATCTAAGTATATAGTTTTCATGGGATTTTTACAACCTAAGGGAATTCCTCGAACAAGATTATATTACCAATCTAAAAAGCTAATCACATTTTTCTATTTGTCATTTTACCCTATTAAGTTGAAATAATATCAATACTTAGGACTCTCTTTTCTAAAGCTATCTCCTATAGGTGCTTTTCCATCTCCATATATTTGATACAGACCGATTCTCCTTGCACATTCGCTAAAACTGCGGTAGACATCTCTTTGTTTCTCATATAATGCACATGTTTTATATATTATTGGATTCCATGTAGATAATTCATGATCTGGAGTGTACCATAACTTTTCTTCTTTTAATATTTGCTTAAAATCTTCTTCTCCAATTACTTCGTTTAAGTCCTGTTTATTTAACATTATAACGAGAGGGATCTGCTTAATTAATCTGCATTCTGGAGATTTTACTGCCCCATATTGAGAAACTCCGGATAATTTCTGGTTGTTTAACTCCTTTTCTTCTACAAATGTGGTAACCTTTTTCAATTCTTTAAGTGATTCAATATTATCTTCAAAAAAGTGAGTTTGAGAATCAACAACAAATATAACTCCATCAGTTCCTTTAAAAATTCGTTCTCTCAAAGGTGAAAATCGACTTTGCCCTGCTACAGTATATACATGGTAAAATACTTTATTTTGTTTAGTGGATTGAAAAAATCCTCTATCAAAATATAATGTTGAGCCACTAGCCATGCAAATTTTTTTTAATTCTGCAACAGGAGTAATGTCTTTATCTTGTTCTCTTGTAAGTCTATATAAAGTATCAACTACTGTTGTTTTCCCGGATCCTCCCATGCCCCAGTAGAGGATTTTAATGTATATCTTATGATCTGGCAGAAATCGAACCATTAA
>DATKTW010000130.1:0-21520 GCA_035530895.1 Candidatus Nanopelagicaceae bacterium | reverse complement strand
ACTTACTTATCTTATGGTCAAAGAAAAAGTAACAATCTCTGCTGCAGTACCGACTGTTTTGATGGCGATGCATGAAATAATTATGAAAATGGATGAAAAACCAGATCTTACATGCGCTCGTTTTCTTTGTGGGGGTTCTGAGCCACCCATAACTCTAATGCGAAGATTTTGGGATGAAACTGGTGGAGAAATAGTACACACTTACGGCTCTACAGAAGGATTAGCGATAGTTACTCTAAATTATTTTAAACCTTGGCTTAAGAAAGATCTTTCAGGAGAAGAGCTCTGGGATCTTAAGAAAAAGCAAGGTACAATAAATTCTGGTATAGATATTAAGATTGTAGATGAAGAAGGGAATGCACTTCCACATGATGGAATCAGTTCTGGAGAACTACTTTTACGAGGACCTTGGATTACCAGAACGTATTATAATTCAGATCGTACAAAAGATAGCTTTACGGATGATGGCTTTTTTAGAACTGGAGATGTTGGAAGTATTGATTCTGAAGGATATCTTAAGATTAGGGATAGAATAAAAGATGTAATTAAAAGTGGTGGCGAATGGATAAGTTCAATTGATATGGAGAATACTCTAATGTCTCATACAAGTATTCTTGAAGCTGCTGTTGTAGGAATACCCCACCCAAAGTGGGAAGAAAGACCTTTAGCATTAGTTGTTCTACGAGAAGGTTTTGAATCTGTTAATGAAGGTGAAATTCACCACTATCTTACAAAAAATTTCGCTAAATGGCAACTCCCAGATAAGATCATATTTGTGGACTCAATCCCTAGGACTAGTGTAGGTAAACTAAATAAGAAAGTAATAAGAATGGAATATAATGATATCTATAATGAGATTTAAAGAAAATAAGGGAAAGAAATCGAATAATGAACAAAATTCTAATAAACTATTTAAATATTAATTTAAAGTCCTTACTCTGATTTTCTATGTGAATCTAATTTTTATTAAGTTGTATATTATCATAATTAATCTACTTTTGATTATTTTTTAACAATAAAAAAGGTTTGAAAGTTGACAATACTCGAAGATGCTTTAAAAGGTAATATTACAAGTGAGATGCTCCAAGTAGCTGAAATTGAGAAAGTTAGTTCAGAAGAAGTTATTAAAAATGTCTCAAAGGGAAGAATAGCTATAATGAAAAGGGACAATTTCAATCCTATAGGTATAGGATTTCCTCTTAGAACCAAAATTAATGTAAATCTTGGGACATCTTCTTCAACTATTAATATTGATGAAGAGTTTAAGAAAGTAGAGATTGCTCAGAGATATGGGGCTGACACCATTTCTGATCTATCTATGGGTGGAGATATCGATGCTATTAGGAAGAATATATTAATTATATCAAATTTACCTTTAACCACCGTTCCAATCTACCAAGCAGTTATTGAAGCAGATTCGACTTCAAATGTTTCAGAAGATTTAATCTTCAAGGTAATTGAAAAACAGATAAAAGATGGAGTAAGTTCGATAGTATTACATTCTGGGTTTACTCTTGACACATTAAAAGAAATGAAAGGAAAAAGAATAATGAAAATGGTTTCAAAAGGAGGAAGTTTGACTGCTTCTTATATGAAATCTAACGAAGTCGAAAATCCTTTTCTACAGAATTTCGAGAACCTTCTCGAATTAATTAGAGAATACGATGTAGTATTAAATTTAGGAAACGCTTTAAGAAGTGGTTGCATTCACGATGAAGTTGATGAATTTCAGCTTTCTGAAATAAAGATGAATAATAGGTTAGCAAAAATAGCAAATAAATTCGGAATTCAGGTAATTTTAGAAAGCTTAGGAGGTCATATAACCGCAAAAGACATAATTAAATGGGTAAAACTACATAAGAAGATAACCAACAATAGACCGCTTTTCGTATCAGGACCACTTCCGATTGATACAGCTACAGGGCACGATCATATTGCTGCTGCTATCGGTGGCGCATTTGCTTCTGGGTTTGGCGCAGATTATATATGTGCTATAACACCTGCAGAGCATCTTTGCTTACCTACACTTGAAGATATCAAGAATGGATTAATTGCTTGCAAAATAGCAGCTCACGTAGGAGATTCTATGAAATTTGGTTTAAACCACCTTTTTAACGACGATTTAGAGCTTTCTAAGAATCGGTATTTAAAAAACTGGAAAGAGCAATTTGAATACTGTATAGACCCTGATGAACCAAAAAAGAGACACCTAACTGATGGAGAAATTTGCACTATGTGTGGTAAACATTGTGCACTTTCTATCTCAAAAAAAATATTGTAGCTATTCCTGTTTCTGTTTGTATTCAATATATTCACAGACTTTAGCTAGAGCGTTTACAGGCCTATCCCACAGCTTAAAAAGCATCGCTCCGTTTCTTCTTAGTCTCTTTGACCAAGGGCTCGTAAAGCTCATAGGATTGATATAGAAAATCGGCACGGAATATTCTCGACTATTTTTCATAGTTGGCTTGAGTAATTTTTCAGCTAATTTATCCATTTGTTCCTCGGACGGATTCTCAAATTCTGCCCATTTTGCAATCTTTTCGTTCTGTAGATAATCATTCATTACATCCTGAAACCCAACAACTCCATACTGAAAAATAGCATCAACTTCACCAGACTTCATTAAAATTTCAGGGAGATTTATATAAAAATACGAAAGATTCATATCGAACGTACAATCGACAGGGTTGTTAAAGCCAGCAGTCGTGGGTAGGATCGCTTTCAATTCCTTTTGGAGCGATTCTGAAAATTCAGGTACAACGAGACCATGTTTTTCTGCATTATTGGCAATCATAGCTCCTGGTCCTCCTGAATTTGTAATAATACCTATTCGGTTGCCTTTAGGTAAAATTTTATTTGACAGGATTAAAGCAATATCCAAGAATTCTTGAACATAGTCCGTTTTAATAACGCCCGTTTCTTTAAATATGGCGTTGTAGATTTTTGAATCGCCTGCGAGTGACCCTGTATGGCTTTGTAAGGCTCTATTACCTCCTTGAGAACCCCCAACATAAATCGCAATAATCGGTTTTTTAGGAGTTATCTCTCTTGCCAATTCTAAAAATCTCTTTCCACGTTTTAACTCTTCGATGTAAAGCCCTATAACTTCTGTTTCTTCGTCATCCTTATAGTATTCCAAACAATCTACGATGTCAATATTTGCTTCATTTCCAACGGATAAGGACTTACTTAATCCTAAATCTAAATGTTCTGGATCAAACCAGATGTGTGAAGAAAGCGTTCCACTCTGAGATGCAATAGAGAAGTTTCCTTTTTTCAAATGTTCCCATATAGCTATATTAAACGCGCTATTGCTGTTAGACTTCTCAAACCAATTATTAAAGACACCCAAACAATTTGGACCAATAAATCGTATCCCATACTTCTTAGCAATTTCGTTAATTTCTTCTGTAAGAGTGTTTTTGCGGTCGCCGGATAATTCGCGAAAGCCCCCAGATATTAATACGATCTTATTTACTCCTTTTTCCCCACATTCTTTAAACACATGAGGAACAATTTTGGCTGTTAACACAATAACAACAAGATCGGGAATCTCAGGAACATCTGAAATGGTTTTATAAGTTTTAAAACCCATTACTGTCTCTAATTTAGGATGGATCGGATAGACATTTCCGGAATATTCGGATTTTATTAGGTTCATGATTTGTATTGCTGCTAAAGAACCTCCTTTATTATTAGCACCGAAAAAAGCCACGCTTTTAGGATTTAAAAACCCATGGACGAAATGATCTCTACTCATAAACCTTCACTTATATCAAGAAATATTAGATGATTTTAAAATGTAAATATATTAATTTAATCGCTCAAGAATAATATTTTATTTAATTTTAAATCTAAAACATGGTGAAATTATAAAAAGGGTAAGATTTTTAACCAAAGCTAATATAGCAGAGCTATTAAACATGGCAGATGCGTTAGAATATGTAGAAGAAGCTTACAAACAACTGACACTTGGAAATGCATTTGTTCTATAGCGAATAGCTATTGCTGATCCTGCTCCAGGGCTAACCTTAGTAATGCCCGATATAATTGGAGGTGAGATGAGTGCACTTGCTACAAAAATTGTATCTGTTTACAAAAAAAATCCGGAAAAATATAACATGCCCACTGTCTTGGCAAAGATAATGATTCAAGATATAAATACTAGAGATATTGTTGGAATCATGGACGGTAGCCTTATTACAGCAATGCGAACTGGAGCTGCGACTGGAGTTTCTGTTAAATATTTAGCTCGAAAAGATAGCAATACGATGAGTATTTATAGCGCGGGTGTTCAAGCAAGAAAGCAAGTTTCTGGAGTGTATTACGGATTAAACCAAAAATTAGAAAAATGTAAAGTATTTGATTTCAAAAAGGACACTGCTGAAAGCTTTAAGAAAGAAATTGAAAAAGAATTAGGAATTGAGGCTGAAATCACTGATTCTGGTGATGATTTACTCTCAAACTCAGATATTATAGTAACAGCGACTACTAGTACAACTCCAATATTCGCTGGCGATAAACTTCCGGAAGGAGAGCATATCTCTTCAATAGGCGCTCACGCCCCAGATGCTAGAGAATTAGATTCAACAACAATTGAAAGAACTTCCCTCCTTACAGCTGGATTAAAAGAAGCATGTTTAGCAGAAGCAGGTGATTACATAATTCCAATTGGCGAAGGAATTATTACTAAAGACGATGTTATATCAATAGGAAATATCATAACGGGGAATGAAAAAAGCCGTACTACTGATTCTGAAATTACTGTATTTAAATCTGTAGGAATTAGCGCTCAAGACGTAGCTGTCGGACAACTTGTTTATGACAGAGCCCTTAAGGAAGAAATTGGCCAAGATATTGATTTTTAAAACTTTTTTAAATAAAAAACAAATATTGTGTTAGAATTAGATTTACTTTTTTACGTTTTTATTCATTTTTTTTTTTTTGATTCTTTTTCATCTTCAAGATAAAATCCTTCTTCTTTCAATCCTTCTAATACGTCTTCTACCAGTCCTTCTTTCATTCCATCTTTCAAGCCTTCCTTCATTCCTTGTCTAACACCTTCTTCTATTCCTTTTTTCATTCCCTCTTGAATTCCTGCTTCTATGAGTGCATCAAAATCCATATTTTCCATTAATTTTTCTGTTTTTCGTTCAGACTTCTTTTTCTTTTCTTTACCCAATTGGATGACCTCTTTGATTATATTAATTTTATATATATAGCTACTGTTATTTAAGTATCAATCTGTTTATATATTAATGTTCTTGTCAATTTTTTTAATCGACGAGGTTTTTCTGTAACTACAATTCATTAAAATATAACCTATATCTATAAGAGTTTGAAAAAATTAAATAAAACATAATCATTAATTAAAAGAAAAATTAATTTGAATCAAAAAAAATAGAAGGTAAAAAACTATGAGTGAAGAAAGAAACGGAAAAAAAGAAAATATATTGGATAAACTAAATAGCTCATTTATAGATTTCGTTGGCAACGCCTTTGGAGAAAGTGGGAAAGATTTCATTGAGGATACTTCAGAAAAAATCAAAGACTTTTCTTCGCAATCAATTAAAAAATTTATGGAGTTCTCGGATTCAGTTCTTGACAACCTTAAGCTCAAAGATAACGACCAAGTAATGAAAATGCGAGATAGCGTTGAAGATTTATTAAAACAAGCTGGTCTCTTAGAAGAAGACGAAGAGGATTTCTAATTATATTAGGTTAAAATTAAGGAAATATAACTATTTTTATATTCATTTTTATTTTGTCGAAACTGTAATAAGAAATATTAAACTAAAGAGCCTTCTTGCTCTTTAAGAAAGATTTTATTTCGTCAATTGTTGAGTTGAATAGTTCTGAAATAACTGTTAAAGAAATTCCTTCGTCCATTCCTAATTTTCTATAATCTTGATAAAGTTTTACCCATGTTTCTTTCTGGGCATATTTTTCAGCGTGAACTGATTGAACATGCTCCCAATAAGGATGTTTTAACTTAATTCCACAATACGGGCAAAAACGAGTCTCATCATCTTGAGCTGACATAGATTTAACCTTTTTAGGTGAAAAATAAATCTTTATGTTATAAGTTAATAAAATACTATATGTTTAAAAAATTATCAATTTTCAAATATACAATTCCAAGATAAACAGAACAAGAGTTTAATATAAACTATAACGTAATTTGGTCTTCATCCATCACTATTTCTCTATAATGATCTGGATCTGTATCACCTTCGGTACTAAAAATTAAAACTCGTGAATCCTCTGATAAACCCAAAGATTCTTTAAGATCGTTATAAAGATCATTGTTAAGTATTTCTATAAGTAATCCCAGACCTACAGCGCCCGATTCTCCGGAAACAATCTTCGGATCGCCCAACAAAGGTTTTGCGAACATTCTCATACCATTTTCAGAGATTCTATCTGAACACGAGATAAAATAATCTGAATAATCTCTAAGTATATTCCAAGCAATTAAACTTGGTTTTCCACAAGCTAAACCTGCCATTATCGTAGATAAATTACCATCAACCACATGAGGTTTAGTATCTCCTATTAGTGCCGATTTGTAAAGACACGCAGCATTGTTGGGCTCGATAATAAGAGTAATAGGTCTATTAATGCTAAATTTACTCATTAGGTAAGCTTGAATTCCTGCAGCTAAAGATCCAACGCCTGCCTGGAGAAAAATATGCGTTAGAGCGGATTCTCCTTCTTTTTTTAACTCCTCTAATACCTCGTCAATCAGAGTAGCGTATCCCTGCATAATCCATGTTGGAATTTCAGTGTAGTCTTCCCAGGAAGTATCTTGAATTAATACGCCGTTTTTTTGCGCAAATTCCGCTGCCATTTTAACGGTAGCGTCGTAGTATTTCTCTGTTACGATAACTTTTGCATTTTCTTTTCTAATATTATCTACTCTGTGTTTAGAAGAACCTTTAGGCATAAAAACTACAGCGCTTTGGTTTAATTCTCTAGCAGCCCATGCAACTCCTCTTCCGTGATTCCCATCTGTAGCAGTGACAAATGTGATATCACCAATTTTCTTTTTGTATTCAGGTGATTTCAATTTTTCAAATGACAGTTTATTAATGTCAATACCGAGCTTACGGCTTAGGTAAACACCAATTGCATATGACCCCCCCAATACCTTAAATGCATTTAGTCCAAACCTGAAGGATTCGTCTTTAATCCAGATTTTTTTGATATTTAACTTGTTGGCCATGTTATCTAAAGATTCAGGAGGAGTAGGTTTGTAATGACTAAATTTTTTATGAAAATTTCTAACGCTATTAACAATTTCTTTAGACATAAACTTAACAGACGATTTTTCAACCAAAAAATCCCTAGCGTTTTTATTATGAAAACACTTAATTTCTCTCATTTTACCAGATCTTATGTACTTCTTTTCGCGTTATTGTTTTAATTTCAGAAATCGCCGTTATCTATTTCGGTTTAAATCCATTACGCAAGATAATTTTAGTAGCAATTTTAGCAACATTCCCTACAAGGGTAGAACAATGTTCCATCATTCCCGACTTGAAGGCTTCTTTCATTTCATCGGCATTCCATAAATTAAACGTTCTACCCATCGATTTTTCTTGAACATCGTAACAACGGCAAGAACCATATTGTTTAACGTATTGATCATGCAATTTTTTTACAAGTGTATAAGATTTCATAGGTTTATACATATCTTTAAAATCTTCACGAGTTCTTCCAAAGAGATATCCTATTACCATAGATGCTCCCACTAACGCCCCACAAGAACCATCGCCTGTTAAACCTAACCCATCTGCTAGACCACTCCCTGCTTTAAAAATATCGTCATTCCATATTCCTAAAGCCTCAAATATCGCTGCAATTGTTGTTTGAGCGCATCCAGTGCATTCTTGTTCGTATTTTTTCCCTAACGCAAACGCTTTTTCTAAAACTTCTTTATCTGTATTACTCATAATATTCAACTATTCTATTGATTTTATCACATTTATTATGATTAGTATAAATCAATAAAGAATAATAATTAAATTGATTACATAATTCTCTCCCTTAATTTAAAAGTAGTCTCGATTCAATGTTATGGCAACTTTTCCTTACAGACTTTTTCACGCAAAAATTGATATTCTTTTGGACAGAGTGCCCACTATTGGTAAGATTCTGTCGTTTGTATTCGGAGCATTCGAATATTTAATACTCGAAGCTTTTAGGTTTCTTGACATTAAGTTAAACATTAACACGATTAAAATAGTGAACCGGTACATTATTAAGAGTAGGTGGGGAGGAAAGGTTATTCCATTGAATGTAAACTTAGACCTTGAAACCAAGTTTCTTCCTTCCCAAGAGATTCTGTCGCTGTTAAGTAGATCGAAGGTTACTGGAATTTCTAATTGTTATTGTAGAGAAACGCAAAGAAAGCATTCAGATACGCCAAATTGTGATCACCCTATTAAAACCTGCATTCATATAGGGTTTGGAAAATCATTACGTGAAATTCCCTATAAATCGGAAAATTTAATAAAAGTTTCAAAGAGAGATATAAAACAGCTTTTGGAAGAAAGTGACAGACGGGGTTTAGTCCACCAGATTATTTATTTTCCTAATCCTATGTTCTATTATGTTGTTTGTAATTGTTGTCCATGCTGTTGTGTTATTATGAATAAATTCTTAACAAGCGGTTCTCCTCAGATGATAAAATCTGATTTTATCGCTTTTACGGATTTAGGAAAATGTAATAATTGTGGATTTTGCGTAGAATACTGTAATTTTGGTGCAAGAATTTTTAATAACGAAAAATTAATATTTCTCCCAGATTATTGCTTTGGTTGTGGGTTATGTGTGTCCAAATGTCCAGAAAAAGCCATAATATTAAGAAAAAAATCTAAATTCTAAATGTTTTTTAATTTAATTTTTTGAAATAATAGAGCAAAAATAAATACAAATATTTTTATTAAATATATAGGCATAGTATTGAACTTGTTCTAGCAGGGAAGTAATAATTAATAATGAAAGAACTTTACGAAATAGGTATCGTTTTCCGAGGATTTATTCTAGTAAACTACGAGTTTAAGAAAATTGAAAAAAAAGATAATCTTTGCAAAGTAAGCATGGATTTGAGAGGGGGATTTATTTCAGCAATAAATATATTTACCAAAACCGCTTTTAACAATCTTTCATTAGAATATTTAGAATCAGGGAACATCCTATTTATTTTTAAAGCCCTTGAAATGCTAGCTGAAAATTGCGATTTAAAGGAACCAGTCATTTTATATGGTTTAGTAGACAAAAAAAAGAAAGATACCGATAAGTTTGTTAAAAAATTCCTTGAAAAAATTGACCCCATCTTGAACCTTTTTATAACGAGATATAGTAATAAGGACCTAACAGAATTTAATCAATTTAAACCATTTCAGAACGAGATTAAAGCTTTTATCTTGAATTGAAGGAATTAATAAGTCCCCAGACTCCATCCTTTAGGCTCTGAACGCGAATAAATGAGGACTCCCTCCATTCTCAATTTATCGATCTGTTTTTCCACAACATCCCTATCATATCCCAAAATCACAATATCTTCGATTAATTTGTTTTTAGAGGGGATCAATTTGAATTTTTCTATGTGAGTGATAATAATAGTTTTTAAATTTATTTCAGCTACTGTTTCTGTAGAAGGTGTACTTTTTATAGCGTTTCCTTTTTTACCCTCCTGCTTCAAAGCATCGATTAACGCCTCTCCTTTTTGAGGAGTAATCTCTTGCTCTACTACAATTGGTTTTATCTTTTTTCCCTTTATAACGGGAGCTCCAGTCGTACCACCTAAACCTATTTTATCTTCTGGCAGAGTCCACACTGAATATGTTATCTTATTGTAGGAATCAGATTTTTCAGAAATCATTCGCTGAAATTCTTCTACAACACTATCAGTGAGGTATCCTTTTTTCTCTAATTCTGCACCAATTCCCTCAATAATCCTATTATCTATTAAATATTTGAAAATATATTCTCTAATGTTAGTTGGAACTGTTTCGAATATAATGGGTTTCGCGCCTTTTGTCTCCATTTCTGTAGGTTGAGATTCTGGAATTTTTATATTATAAGGAATCTCTAAAGGAGATTTCTCACCGCATTCAAAATCACTGATACACCTAATACTTCTATCATACCCACCAATTAAAATGTTTGTTTTAGCATCCTCATGATTTACAATGGATGAAACAATCTTAATAGAGTTCGATGCTGAAGTTTTCCATTTCAACTCAATATCTAATGAATCCAAGTTAGGATTATGATATACATAAAGCGAACCATCAGCGCATCCAACTATTATCTCTTTAGCATTATCTGCATCGATATCAAGTATTTTTAAAGAAATAGGCCGACTTTCTTCGATCTTTATAGCTTTTAACTCTTCTCCTTCGCTATTAAATATTTTTACAAATGAATCGTCAGTTCCAACTACGATTTCATAAAATCCATCGTTTGTGACATCTCCTACCTCTATCGTATTGATTTGCGATTCAAGGTATATTTGCCATACTATATCGGGTTTATTTTCCTTAAATTGAAGCAATTGAAGCAATCCATTTTTAGTCCCTGCGAGTAAGCCGTAAATTGGTATATCAACATCTGAAAGCTTTAAATAACCAAGGGAAACTGCTGTCACCCATGAATCATAATATAACATGAATTTGGGCTGAGTGGAATCAATATTTTCGAAAATTTTAAGAGTTTTATCTTCGCTTCCATAAATCAGCTCTATATTTTTATCTCTAGTAAAATCTCCGGCAATAACGCTTAGTACTTTACCCTTTGACTTATAATTCATAATACCAGCTAACTTGTTGATGCCTTTGACTAATTTAACAACTAAGAAATTACCGTCACCAGCACCCACCAGAATCTCCTCACAGCCGTCTTTAGTTATATCTATAGGATAAGTAGTTCGGACCCAGCCATCGAAAGTAATATTATCAAGAATGTTTAAATCTTCGTCCATTAGATATAATGTTTTGTCGTGTCCCCCAAAAACGATATAAGTTTTTTCTCCACACTTAAGAGTTGAACAAGTAAGAATCGCATCAGGACATTCAAACATCCAATTCAAATTAAAGTGTTTTTTGAGTTTTGACATGTTTCATTACACGAGATACTATATATTATGATTCTTTAATAATAATAGCAGAATGCATATTCTTTAATTATACATATAGAAGTTCTTTCAAACTTATTAAATGAATATGATAATTTAAAAATAATAAAAAAAAAAATGTTAAGAATAAATAATAATTATAGTCCAAGTTGTGCATCGCTTGGAGAGTAAGCTCCAGTGCCGCTAATTTTATAAGTTATTTCTATTTTCTCTTCAGCAACTAGTTTATCAATAGTCCACTTAAGTGTATCCTGACCAACTTCATCAGTAATTTCGGGTTTCATAGAATAATCCGAATACTCAAAGCTATCGGGAACCTTGTCCATGAGAACTATCTTTTGTAAAGGTGCTGTACCAATATTTTCAACAGTTAAGATTATCTCATAGTTGCCCAAATCACCAATTGGAAGGACTTCCTTTCCAATTCTAAATCTTCTTCTCAGGTGTAAGGCTTCTATAACGGGTACTTCTGGCTTAAACTCTAATTCTTGAGAAACTGGGAATGTATTAGTGTAGTAAATTATCTCTGATTCAAACTTTGAATCTTGAGCTGGATTGATACAATGAATAGGGTATTGAAACTTTAAAGATGATTCCGGCATAAACAAACCATTACTCGAGTTTCTGAGATTCTTCAACGTAATCTTAAAGACATTTCCATCAAAATTAACAGATCCCGAATCAAGCTCAATTTCGTTATTGTTCCATAATAACTTTATCTCCTTAGCTTTAGGTGGTTGATATTCGTTATTGAAATATTGCTGAACAACTGTAATTTCGTTTAATGGGGCTGAACCATTATTAATCATTTTCAATGTAGCAATAACATCTTTCTCTTTGTACGTAGGAACTTGTTCTATATCGTAAGACATGTCACCTGTTATGCTTGCGATTTCTAATATAACATCAGAAATAGAAGCAGTTCCATTGACGATAGTTTGAAAATCAGGCATAACTCGAAATTCGAGCTTCTTCCTAAAAGCAGGATATTCTTCAGATTCAAATTTCCACATCTTAGAATGCCATTGAGCACCAGCTGGTAATAATGGAACATCTTTGGGATCTATATCGACATATTTCACAGATTTATTCTCTGGAGAATAAACATCTGCATTAAACAGTTGAATTATAAATTCTGAAGGATTTTCAAAAACGAGCTTGCAATCCCAAACGCCTGGTTCTTCATCGCGTTCTACCGTATCTACATAAAATTTGTTTCTAGTATAAGCGTCGTATTTATCGATGTCAAGACCTTCTGCAAAGGAAGATGATGCTTCATATGTTACATCGATTTTACCTGTTTTCCTCTTAGTAATGTCTGTTACTAAGATATTGCAGGTAAATTTCATGAGAACGGTTGTTTCAGGCATTAATTTCTCAATGTTCCAGACAATCTTATTACCTACAACCTCTGCTCGTCCTTCTGTTGTGTCTTTTACAACTGGATTGCTAAAATCCCCAGGAATAATTTTCACTACTTTTACATTTTTAATTGCTTTTGCGAATAAATTTCTCATTGCAATAGCGAATGTAACAGTATTTTCTTTGTCTATTGAAATTCCAAAAGCCTGTAGAGAATATCCATCTGAGGCAGTTCCTCCATCTTCAAGGGATTCATCCTCCTCTTCCTCCTCTTCTTCATCGTATTCTTCAACAGGAGCCATTCTTTCTTTTACCTTAGCTCCTGCCTTACTGGTTTTATCTTTCGCTTTGAGTAAGTTAGATTCAATATCCCTTAGATTTAGAACATTATCGGCTGAAGGAAGAGTGTTAACATACTCTTGAATCAGAAGCAAATTTTTGATTTCTTCCTTAATAATAAAATTTTCAGTATAAGCGTTTGTATCTTTATCCGTTCCGAGCTCTCTAATTTTAATATCTTTTGATTTTAAGTTAGTACGTTCAATATTTTTGAGGGAAAGATCAATATCCCATAACCTGTCTTTTTTTGATTGATTTTCCACGCTTAACTTGCCTTTAAAGTTAATGGATTCTATGTTAGAGTCGTGATCTAACGCTACATCAACATTTTCAATAATTTTCACCATTCCCGTTACTCCTTCTCTATTGCCATCTTTTAGTAAAATTGATCCTTCTAATTCACCAGTTTTTGCATCATATGTCTCGATTACAGGTGTAGAAATATCTCTATCGACTAAAGTCACTTTACGTTCATCTAGATCGGATCTCTTTAGACCTTCAGCTAATTTTTCTTCAGCAGCTTCTTCAGCAGCCCAACCATAACTTGGTTTAGTTTGTTCTCTTGACCTACTAGGTTCTTTCGCTTTTTTCATACGTGCCATGTTTGATTACCATTTTTTACATTTTCGTAAATATTCCATAACTATCTATGGATTAATAATTATGTAATCTTGATAGTTAAAAAAGATTTATTAACTAAAACTTAGATTTGAAAAAAATATTACTTGCTCAACTTTTTTTTCATGATAGTTTTAGATAGTGAAATCGTCAAACTTAGAAGACATGTCGTTATGGCTTTTAAAAATATATCTACACATAGGGCATATAAATCTCTTTTCCTTTGGCATTATATTTGGTTTTTTGAATGAATAACCGCACGCAGGGCATGTTATAATAAAGTTAAAGTCTATGTTCATCACTATCATTGTATCTGTTATAGTATATAACTATTTTTTTTCTACATTAAACATTAGGTTCGACCAAGATCAATATAAAGTCGTTTACATTTATACCGGTAGGACCTGTGATAATCTCTCCATTTAGAAGGTTAAAAAAGGAATTAGAGTTATTGTTTTTTAAATAACCTTCGATGTTAACATTATTCTTAATAGTTTCCATTAATAAACTATTATCTACGATGGCACCCATAGCCTTACTATTTCCTTCAATCCCGTCAAGATTACATCCTAATATAAAGAAATTATAATCAATTTTTTTGCTTTTTATTGTATTGAGGAAATTTAAAAGCATTTCTTGGTTCCTTCCACCAATTCCTTTCCCTCGTAATGTTACAGTAAGTTCTCCAGTTCCGATCATTGCTATCCTTGATTTTTTAGGTCCTTTTGGGTATTCCCTAAGTTTTTCTGTTATTAAATAGTAAAGATGTTTTCCAAAGTCTGCTGCTTCTCCTGAAATTTCGTTTGAAAAATAATCAATCTCAAAGTTATAATTCCTTAGATAATTAGACACCTCTTTCGCGCTTATTTCGACGCTTCCAATTAGATATGTATAGACATTTTCGAAAATGGGATCGTTCTTAGATGGGTTTTCTAATTGTGGATTTTTTGCACCTTCCATAATAACCTCTTTAACAGGTATAGGAATCCTATCAAGTAATTTATATTTCAACAAAACTTGATATGCATCGCTGAAAGATGTTAAGTCAGGAATGGTAGGACCAGACGCAATTGAATCCAATTTATTCCCTACAACATCAGAAATCATAATTGTCAGTGTAGTTGCCTTACTTCTCTCATAGATTCTTTTCGCGAGGTTACCTCCCTTAAAGTCAGAGATATGTTTTCGTATCGTGTTAATTTCGTGAATTGACGCACCCGAGGCTAATAACAGCGAATTGGTTTTTTGAATGTCTGTGAGAGTTATATTTTTTTTTGGCAGTGGTAGTAAAGCAGAACCACCACCAGAAAATAAACAAATTATTAAATCCTCTTTATTAGTACCTTCAACAAGTTCTAACATCTTATTAACACCGTTTAACCCAGCTTCATTTGGTATAGGATGAGATGCTAAATTCATTTTAATGTTCTTTGTCGAGCTAAGAAATTTTAATTCTTGATCGTCAGGGATGTTCACAAATCCCTCATATACAATTTTGGAGTAGGTATTTAGTAATTCATCTAATGCAATAGCCATTTGAGCAGTTGCCTTTCCGCCCCCAATAATTAAAATTCTCTTAAATTTCTTAAGATCGTATTTATCCTCCTCGATTATAAGGTTATCATCATAAATCTTTATAGCATTTCTAATTAATTTTCTAGGCTCGACCGATCTGATTGCTATTTCTAATGACTTCAGCCCTATTTTTCTTAACTCTAAGGAATCTCTATTTAGGCTCTCTGAAATTAATTGGGAATAATTTTGTATATACATTTACATCAACAATATTAAGGAAAAAAATTAATTGTACTTCTCGAGATATTTAATTAAAACTAATATTTTATGTATAACTTATCTTATTAAGATAAGTATTCGAATTAATATCTGAGATTTCTTTAGCTAACAACACGGATTAACCGTTCACGATGTTGCTAGTACAATATATAACCATCCAACAATTTCAGAGATGGTTTTAGGAGGGATGGAAGATGTTTCTGTCATGGCAATTCATAAAAAAGGAAGACCTATACATTTAAACGACTAATTTATTCAAATTTCAACTTGTTATCGTTCTACATACTTAACTTGAAAAGAAGTTAATTTTCCTTTTTCGATTATAATCTCTCGATAAGCTCCAGCTAAATTAGGTTTAAAATAACTCCCTAATCCTAGAGCTGGAGTTTGAACAACATAAGGAGCGTTTATTTCAACTTCATCTTGATTATTAAGTCTTTCAGAATAATAATCGTAGTATACAGCTGCTGGGTTTTCTAATTTTTCTAGAATAAAAGGGATCGTGGGATTAGGATTACTAGATTTTTGTTGAGGATTACTCAACCTAAACTCTTTTAATTGATGAGTATGTCCTGAAAGAGTAAGAACACAATAATCGAGGCAAAATTTAATGATTTTTGCCCAATTTGAAGAAATGGTTCCAAATTTTAAGTCAAACTTATCGTCGATTCGAACTGAGGAAGGACGCTTTCCCAATTTTTCCATAATAGATTCTTTAAACTCTTCAAGAGAGGGCATTTTATCTTTTGAAGATCTTGAAAGAGAAAATCGTTTAAAGGTACTCATGGCTTTTTTAGGATTAATTGGAGGTCCATGAACCATAAGAAATGTATTGTTTCCTAATTTTTTGGTTTTATTTATTAAGTTCTCTAAAAACCTTATTTGTTTGTTAGTAACTCCAGTTACGGAGGGGTGCCCACTAACAAAATCCATAATATTTTTAAAAGAATCGGAACCGGTGTTTAGAAAAATGAAAAAATTATCTCCAAGTTTGAGAGAAAAATCTAATGACGAATTGATTTCTATTAAATAGGCTTTTAAAGCCCTGAAACTTTTCGTAATAGAGCTAATGGGATTTGCCATTAACTCGTCGTTTAAAGCAATCGCTTCACTACTATTCAATCCTATTTTTTTGTACAAATTACCCCAACGAAGATCGTAATGATATGGACGAAAATCATGGTTTCCCGGGATTGTAAAAATTGGACAGAGTAATTCTTCTCCAGAAACCATCCCCCTTCTCTTCTCTTGAGGGTGGTTTAATAAAATGTCTTTAAAAGTCCGCCAATTACTAAATTCGTAATTAAAGTCTAAAGTCTTCCTCTTTTCTTTATCTATTTTTGAAAGAATAGAAAAATCGACGATATCTCCCGTTAACACTATAAAATCTAAATCGTTCTGATTCACACTCTTATTTGCTTGCTTGATAAAGTTTCTAAAATTATTATTGGGATTAATAAAACGTTTGTGCAGTGGTTTAATTGTTTCAACTTTATCCTCTGGTTTTTTTATTAACAATCTCTGAAAATAGGAGACTGCTTTAACACTTTGAGCTATAATTTCGCTAATTTCTGATTTTCTAACTAATTTTTGCCATTTTTTAACTATCTCATAGATTCTATCGTTTCTTTCTGCTAAATGTAAGTCTGTGGCATGTAAAAATTTGAAATTAGCCCAATCATTTTTTGAAATTACAATCGAGTGATAGTTAATTCGATCACCCTTATTCGGGTTTTGCTGGAGAATATCAAACATTACGAAGTTAAAACTCTTTAAAAACTCAATAACCTCATCTGTTAGTTTAAAATAAATTGTTGCTGAGTAGTATTTATTTAAACTCCCAAAAATTTCTTGTTTGACTAAATAATTTTGAGGACTAAGATAATCGTCGTATTCTGGATTATCTATCTCACACTCATTTACACTCTGAATATTTAAAACTATACAGTCTATTATATCCCCTCGAAAAGCCCGCGGCTTTAACTTTTCTATCTTCTCCCTTTGGACCATAACAAAAGTATTACCCATTGAGTCAGTGAATTCCTTAATTACTTGAGTCTCCTGTTTTCTGCGTTTCTTGTCTCTGGAAAAAAAACTTTTAATTTTAGCCCAAATCCCCTTTTTTTTTTTTCTTTCAAATAATTTCGCTAACTTCCACTTGTATTCTAGAATTGGAACAAGCTTTAGGTTATTCCTTAGAAAACCCTCAAAATTTGATGAATCCGTAATATTACTCGCAACTAGAAGATTTACTTCAAATTCAATCTGCTTTAATTCACGATCCATGCCGATAAATAGAGGATGACCTAAATTAGGGCTAATTACCAATGAATTTCGGAGTTTGATATATTCTGGATCAATCAATTGTTAGGATCTCTTTTTATTAAAATAAATCAATCAAATTTAATATTAGGTTTCTCACTTATTGAAAAAGACTTTAACTTTTATATGTTTTTTACCTAATCTAAATGAAAGTAAAGATCATTTATGATTTTTAATTACAATACGAAAACCCAATGGAACAAGGATTAGAATCTTTTTAAACTAATTTGCAAGATTCAAAAAGATAACATTGTCCCCACGTAACACGATATTGCCAAGAGTTTCATGTTCTTCTTTAATATTTCCATCTTCATCCATATATTCGAACAGCTGTGTTGCATCTTCAATGTAAAGATTAAGATGTTCATCAAACGAGCGTAATATGGCTCTGAAGAGACGGTTTCTCTTAACTTTTATCAATATAACCTTATCAACAGAATTCTTCAAATAATCAATGGGTCTATTTGGTTTAGCTTGTTGAAAATTTCTTTTTTCCATTTTAATTAGCTCTAAGAAAAAAATATTTCAAAATAATCTATTATAATATGTAAAATTAAATTTAAAAATTAAAACCTTTTGATTTATGTTTCCTTTTAAGGTTAAAAAGATCACAATATTATCTCTACTTTTTTATTTTATAGTTATTTTTAGATCATAACACTTATTATTTTTTAAAATAGGCCCGTAGCGAAGCATGGATATCGCAGCTGCCTCCTACATAATCTCTATAGAGAAAGCAGAAGGGCGGGGGTTCAATGAGATACGTAGTTCACGCTTCTTGAACAAATCCCCCCGGGCCTGCTTTTTTTTAGCTTAGCATATTTTAATCGTCTGGTTTATCTTTACATAACGTAAATTTATATAACCATCTATCACATATATTAAATGCCTAAAAAATGAGGTGAAATATCATGTCAAAAAGAATATTAAGAGTAGATATGACAAAGCTTGAAGCCAAATTTGAGGATGTACCAGCAGATTTTGTAGCTTTAGGTGGACGAGCTCTTACTTCCACAATTGTCGCGAAAGAAGTTGATCCACTTTGCCATCCATTAGGAGCAAACAATAAGCTTGTATTTGCTCCAGGACTGGTTACAGGATCAATCGCTCCAACATCTGGTCGAATATCTGTTGGGGGAAAATCTCCATTAACAGGGGGGATTAAAGAAGCAAATGCAGGCACAAATTTTGCTCAGAAATTAGGAAGAATGAGAATCGCAGCAGTTGTAGTTGAGGGTAAGCATAAGGGTGAA
The DNA here is from genome assembly GCA_035530895.1 of Candidatus Nanopelagicaceae bacterium. Taxonomy (GTDB): domain Archaea; phylum Asgardarchaeota; class Lokiarchaeia; order Sigyniarchaeales; family SOKP01; genus SOKP01. The sequence goes on along the minus strand of DATKTW010000130.1, from coordinate 2,686 downwards.
GATTATTATCTACTGAAAATTACAAATAATAGCGCTGAATTTATAAAAGCAAATAAGTGGTCAAATAAAGGACTCTATGGCACTTATAAAGAATTATATAAGGAATTTGGTGATAAGGTAGGTATTTGTGGTGTTGGCATTGCAGCCGAAATAATGGGGGCCGCTTCTGGAATCTGTTTTAACGATCCTGAAGGATTACCCAGCAGATACGCAGGACGAGGTGGGCTTGGTGCTGTCATGGCCTCAAAAGGGCTAAAGTTCGTGATAGTTGATGAAACTGGTGCACCAGGAGTAGAAATTCTAAACGAAGAAGCTTTTAATATGGGTATCAAAAAATTGGCGAAAGCTTTAACCAGCCACGATGTAACTAAACCTGGTGGAGCACTTAATTCGTTTGGTACAAGTGTACTAGTGAATATTATAAACGAAGCTGGAGGTTTACCACAGCGTAATTTTTCATCTGGTCAAGACGACAGATCTGAAAAAGTATCTGGAGAGGTAAAAGCTGAGGAAATACAGAAGCGAGGAGGCGTTCGTCCTCATTTCTGCAGTCCTGGATGCATTATCCAATGTTCTGAAGTGTGGACAAAACCTGGTGGAAAAGATCCCGTTGGAGTATTAGAGTATGAAAGCGTATGGGCACTAGGTCCTAATTGTAGTATTTACAATTTAGATGATATTGGAGAATTAAATAGAGCCTGTAACGATTTAGGATTGGATACAATTGAAACAGGGGGTTTACTTGGAGTAGCAATGGAGGGTGGTTTAACTGAATTTGGAAATGGAAAAGGTGCTTTAAAGTTATTAGACGAAATTAAGAATAAGACTCCAACTGGGAGAATCCTAGCTAACGGTACAGCTTTTACAGCACAAGCATTAGGTGTGACCAGAGTTCCTGTTGTAAAAGGTCAGAGCTTACCTGCATACGATCCCCGAGCAATTAAAGGAATCGGTGTAACTTATGCAACTACACCTATGGGAGCAGATCATACAGCTGGATATGCGATTGCCACTGAAATCATGGGAGTCGGTGGGACAGCAGAACCTAGGGATATTAAAAAAGCGGAATTATCGCGTAATTTACAAATTGCTACTGCTGCCGTTGATGCAACCGGGTATTGTCTTTTTATTGCCTTTGCAGTATTAGATATTCCTGAAGGATTAGAGGGTGTTGTTGATACCTTAAATGGTGTATTAGGAACGAGTCTTACTGTAAATGATGTTCCTGGTTATGGGTTGCAAATCATAAAAACTGAAAGAGAGTTCAATAAAGCCGCAGGGTTTACAGACAAACACGATAGACTACCAGAATTTTTCTTAAAAGAGCAATTACCACCACATAATGAAGTTTTCAACGTACCTGATGAAGAACTAGACAAAGTTTGGGGCGCATAGCTTTTAAAAATGACTATCTTAGTGAAAATTTTTGGAGATTTACGGAAAAAAATTGAAGGATTTAATATTTCTGGATCTTTGCCATTAAATTTGCAAATTGAAAGCGATGGAATTAATACTATTGCCGATATATTAAATAAATATGCAATCGAAAAAGAGGAAACTAGTCACCTATTTGTTAATGGAACATATTCGGGATTTAATAAAAAATTAAAAGACGGCGATAGAGTCGGCTTATTTCCTAAGAAGATGGCTCTATTATACAAATGGTACTTTACAAGAAATGAAGATGAATGATAAAAAGAACATCACCGCAACTGTAAAATTTTTCGCTAATTTAAGGAGTATAGCCCCACCGAAAAAAATTGTTTCATTACCGTTAGGAAGTACAGTAGGTACAATATTAGATTTATTTACAATTTCAAGAGATACTAAATTGATAATTCTAATTAATGGTTCCCCGCACCAAAAGAGAGAAACGCTAATTAAGGATGATGATATTGTAGCAATTTTCCCCCCATTGGCAGGAGGATAATGTAAATTTAAAAATTTAAAAATTTTTTTTTTTTCTTTATGTAAACTATTTTTCTTTCTCTAGCTTTAACCAATCATCTTTAAAAGGATATTAAATTGATTATAATTCCTTGGACAAGTGTAAAATTATGGATTTAGTCGTGATTAACCATTATGTAGTTAAAATTAATTTTTTTTTAGCCATTCGTCTTTTGTTAAGCCCCATTTATGAATATCATGGTATTTTCCGTCGACATATATCGCCTCTTTCACTACCGCTTCTTTATTTAACCCCAGCTTTTCAGCTGCACGAAGAGATCTTTCATTTGGTGTAAATACACCCGCTTTTATCTTGTGCAAGTTTAATTCTGTAAATGCATATTTGAGTACTAATTGAGCGGCTTCACCGACTATACCCTTCCCCCAATATTCTGGTTCACCAATCATTGCGAAAATATTAGCATGACGGCTTACCCAATCAATGCGGTTCAATCCTATATCTCCAATTGGACGTTTATCACATTTGTGATAAATTATGAAACCTACATTATCCCTGGTATGTCCATGCTCATCTAGAATAGTTTCAAACCTTTTTTTCACATCATCCAGACTCCTTGGCCACGCATTTCTTGAATATTGTCGGACTTTTGGATCGTTTCTCCATTTGCATATGAGTTCAGCCCATTTTGAGTTTTGGGCAACTAAATCAATAATTTTCCCTTCGATAAATGGAAAGACTTCAATCTCTTTTTTACTCTTTTCTTTTTCTTCCGGCATA
>DATKTW010000129.1:0-13240 GCA_035530895.1 Candidatus Nanopelagicaceae bacterium | reverse complement strand
TCTTTTCCTATTACATCATAAGGATTTGTGGTAAATTCGATTGGGTTAATAGGGCAATAGGGACGTAGAGTAGAAATTTTAACCATAATATGAATTAGAAGTTATTAACTTATAAATTAGTTTCTGCTAGAATAAATAACTACAAAATACACTATCTTAAAGGAGAGTTTCTAAGTTAATTAATGAATAAATTCAATCTAAAACGATATTACCTTCTACCTTTAATAAGCTCCTTTTTAGATTTGTTTGCCAAACTTCTTCCATTTTTCCCATAAACCCACCAAGCTTCCCATCTTTTTTTATAACTCGATGGCAAGGTATTATTAAAGGTAAAGGATTATTCCTAAGAACGCCCCCTACAGCACGGTAAGCTTTTGAATTAATTCTTTTTGCTAAGTCTGAATAAGTAGTTATCTCACCCGGTTCAATTTTAAGAAGAGCTTTTAAAACACTTTCAGAAAATGGAGTATTGAAGGTATCATCGAGATCAAACGATATACCCATTTCTTTTAAAGCATTAAATAAATTTGTGTTACCATCCTTCAAGTATGCGTTGATACTATTTTGCATTTCCAGTAAAATGGAAAATACTTTTTGATCATTATTGTCAGCCAATTTTAGTTTTTTATTCTTTACATACTTTAAAATATCCGATTCGTCTTTAAAAAAATCGATCTTTCTCAGATTTATAATATTTTGAGTCTTCTTATAGCCATAAAGAACAAATATATATGGATCAATAACTTCTGGTTTAAAATAATAAACGGGAATTTCAAATAACCTCTACTTCTTTAAATATAACAATTTCATAAGTAGATACAATATACTTATCATTTCGATAAGTATATAAATTGAATCTATTATCTCAATAATAACAAGAATTGGTCTTAATGGTTATAACATAAATATATATATTAAATAAATGAAGAAGTTATAATAGTTTTAATTAAAAATATGAGTAAATAAACCATGCCTGACGAGCTTAAAAATGCGATAGATGGAATCGAATCGAGCGAAAAAGAAACAGCGGTTCTTCAGTCTAAGATTGACAGATTACAGGAATTGCTAGAGAAACAAAAAAGAGTGATACAGAGTCAAGATGATGTTATCGAAGAGCAAAAAGTAAACATCGCAAGAATGTATGATGTTCCAGAAGATGTGCTAGAATTAAAAGAGTTAATAGGAACTCAAAGAGCATTGCTTAACGAGAGAGAAAAAGAGTATGATCTTGCGAAAGGTGAAGTTCTTGCAACGAAGAAAGAATTAGAATTTATGCAAAGACAAAATGTACCCGCTCAGAAACGATTGGATGAGAGTTTTGATGAAATTGGGAACCTTAAAGCAGAATTAGCAGAAAAAAAATCTGAATTAATTCTAAAAAATAGTACCATTAAATCTTTAGAAAATAAAGTAAAAGAACTTCAAGCGTTCGCTGATAAATTACAAGCGGAACAAGTAAAATTATTGACTGATATGGAACAGAAGTGGAAAAAAGAAGTCGAACAACTTAGAACTGATCGTATCGAAGAAAAACAAGAACTCATGGGTAAAATATCAGATTTAGATACATTTCTTTTAGATAGTAAATTAGTATCAACTGAAGCAACCTCAGAAGCTAAAGATGTAAAGTCTAGATTTTCGGAAATTCGTAGTAGACAAGAAGAACTTCTAAATAAGTTAGAAGACGCTTTAGAAAAAAGGCGAGAAGCAGACGAAGCTTTAAGAAATGCGAAACATGAGATGGAAGATCTCCAGGAGTTTAAGAAAAAAAACCTGAAGAAGATTAATTACTACGATAAATTAACAACTTTAATGGAACACGAAGCTCAATTTAAAGCCTTTTTGATTGTAGAACAAGTTGGATCAATGGCTGTAGATGATTTACGAAATGCTCTTGGTTCTCCCATTGTACTTGTCAAAAGGATTGTTCAGAATTTGATAGATGTTGATTTGTTTGAAATTAACGAAGCAGGAAAAGTTGTTGTAAAAAAACAAGAAGAAGCTTAACTTGAAATAATTTTTATCTTATTCTTAGCAACTTTTTTAAATATACTAAATTTTAGCTAAATCTTTATAAAGGTTAGGGAGAAGCTTTAAAAATTTGCTATCTTGAGTTTGGTCGAGTATTTCAGAAGCTATAGTTTTTAAAATTTCTCGATACTTACTGGGTTTTTCATCCCTTCGTAATAATAACGCAACGACATAATTTTCTACGCTAATATGGTCGTCACCCACCCCTGAAAAGAAGGAAACAACTTTATTATTCTTTAAGCTTATCGATGCGAAACCTGGCTTTAAGCTTTGATACCGATGTGACGAATACACTTGTGTGAGCAAGTTATTTGTAATTTTAAGGTTTTCTGGATAAAAACCTTCGTTTATCGGACCAATTTCGTTATCCCACCGAATTATAAGAATTCCAACAGGCAAAACATAAACCTCGAAGAAGAGTATTAATTTACTTATTTTGTTTTATTATATTTTTAATATCTTGTTATTATTTATTTATTTTTATTTTTAGAATGTTAATTGTTCATTCATTAAGTGTTCCTTACTAATTATAAAATTGATTTAATACGTAGATATTAATGAGTAAGTAAAGGATATTTAGAAGCCTTATAACTAAGGTAAAAATTTAAATTAAAACTAAAATTTCTCAATAGTACACTTTTAACCTATTAGATTTAATAAAAAACACCTTATTTTTCTAATTTAAGTGATATCAACATATAAAAATTTGGCGGGATTACCGAGTCTGGTCAAAGGTCTTTTGGTTTAGAAGGGTCAAGACCGATTAGAGGTGCTGGACTTAAGATCCAGTGGCAAAGGCCTTCGGGAGTTCGAAATTGTTTGGAATTTCCCTAACATCGAAATTCTCCCTCCCGCCACATTCTTTTTTTTCTCCCCCCCTTTTTCTCATAAAATCCATTTCCCAGCCTCAAGGACGGCATAGAAGCGAAAATAAATCCTATTAGAAGAGAAGCAAAATTTTAATAAATGTAATAAATTGAAAGAATAAAATTCATATTTTCATGAATTCTTATTTAATATTAGTTTAATATAATTTAATAGGGATTGAAATGAAATTAATTGAAATTATTGGTTTAGAAGCAAAACACGCCAAACTTTTAGAGAAAGCTGGTATAAAGGAGGTTGAAGACCTTCTTTCTCTTAGTTACTATCAGATCAAACAATTGGCGAGAAGTATAGGAGTTGCTGTGAAAACCCTTGACACATGGCAAGAACACGCGGACTTAATGCGGATTGCAGGAATTACTCCGGAACTAGCAAATGCTATAAATACTATTGGAATTGATTCTGTTAAAGAATTTGCATACCGTAATCCAAAAACAACTGTTGACAAGTTAACACAATTAAAAAAAGAGAATTCAAAAATCCTTACAAAAGTACCTACATTAAAAACTATCGAAAATTGGATTGTTGAAGCAAAAAAATTAGCAGAGGTACCTAAAAAAGGGGAAGAGGTTAAAAAGAAGCCAGTACCTAAGAAAGAGCAACCACCTAGAGAGACTCCAGATTCGACCATACCAATCATTCCAAATTACAAACCGTTTGAACAATTTGAAAAAGATTACGGAAAATATGGACCTGATTATTGGAATGACAAATGGGAAACGGCACCAATCATCTATACTGGACGGGCATTGAGAGGAGAATCGTATAATAAACAAATCGACGTAGATGTGAAAGCGTTTATAAAGAAAAACGATGCTATTCTATGGCATGTCTTAACTCAACTCGATTTAAGAAAAAACACTCCTAACGACACAGCGTTAGCAATCCAGAATTTTGTATGCAATTTTCTTAAGTATAAATTCGACGATATCGCATCAGAATGTCCTGAATTTTGGCTATTTCCCTTCGAAGCTATTCAATCAGAAATCGGGGATTGTGAGGATGGAGCGATCTTAATTGCAGGTTTATTAATTAATGCAGGAATACCTTCATGGAGAGTAAAAGTATGTGCTGCTCAAGTTATGGCAGACCCTATCTTTGCACCATCAGACACAGAATTAGGAGGTCACGCGTATTGCATTTATTTAGCAGATCGCCCTGATTCAGAACGAAAATTAGAGTGGATAATATTAGATTGGTGCTATCTACAGGATCCAGAAATTCCAATCAAAGAAAAGCCTTTAGCTCGAAATGGAGGTACCGAGGGTGCTTATCGAGATATTTGGTTTACATTTAATGACCTTGACTCGTGGGCGCAAAGTAGTATTGAGGTTAAAGAGGGAAGAATTAGCAACAATAGAACAACACAGAGAGATGAAGTTTTAGCTCCTTTAGAAGATATTTTGAAAAGTTTAGCAAGCGATACAATTGAAAAAATCTTTAAGAAATTAAATATTGAAATTGAATAATTGTAATAGCCAGAATACTCTTATTCTATTCACTTTTTTTTGAAATTCAATAAATAATAAGAAATTAATTTTTTCTAATAAATAATTGTATTAGTATTAAAAGAAGAAATTTCAATAAGAGAGTTATGTTTTCTTTTCTTCTGTTTCTATAAGCAAAGTGGCTCCGCAAAATGAACAAAACGACGCAATTCGCTCCATCTCAGAACCACATTGTTCACATTTCCTCTTGTATTTTAGAATTGAAGGAATTTTCTCTACTACGGTTTCTAAGATTTTTTTGATTAAGTTTTGGACTTCGTTAATTTTATCTTCCTCTTCCTCCTTAGGATGAGACTGAATATAAATCGAGGATAATTCAATAAGAAAATTACCCATAAATTTAAGCTGGTCTTCAAAATTTTTATTAACTTTTGTTTTTAATATCTGTTCTCCTGCTTCTGTTAATGAATAAACTTTACGAATTGGACCTATAGGGCTTTTAACCGATCGAGAGTTAAGAAAACCGTCTCTTTTCAGTTTAGAAAGGATAGGATATATTGTTCCTGACTGAGCTTCCCATGTTCCTTCAAAATGTTTATTTAGATTTAATATTAAATCATAACCAGCTAATTCCTTACAATTAAAAATAGTTTCTAGTATCGTAAACTCGAGGGGTGTCAATTTATATTTCTTAATACCTTGAAATAGTTCTGTTTGTATTTTGGATCTTAAACCTTTTATATCTTCTTCAAAATCCAAAAATTTTCCTAACCACATTCTATTTTAATCCTCGAGAAACCTATTTTTTAAATTTAGATTTCATTTTTACTAGTTCTCTTTCAATTGCTTTTTCTCGTTTCGTTTGTTTTATCCCCTCATTGTCAACTTTACTTCTATAGAAAATTAAATAAACTGCAATATGTATTAATAAACCCGCACCCCAAAACACTAACGGAAACATGGGCCATGGATATGGATTGATGACCACTATATGTAATATAAAGTTGGGATAGTAAAGTTCATTATAATAAAAAATAATGTTTAAAAGTAAATTCACAAAAATGTAAGCGATAATATGAAAAATCACGCTTCTTTTAGTGTTTGGATAAATTCCCTTTGCATAAATTATATAAGCAGTCATATGTTCTGCCACACCTATTAACCAGCCAAATAATGGATAGATTATCCAATAATAATATGGTGTCGTCAAATAATTTATAAAATATAATAATATATTTACAATCAGAAAGATAGTAATGTGTAATCTAACAGAAAATCTATACCCCACTTTTTTTTTAGCAATTTCTCTTAAACTTTCTTCTGAGAATCCATTATAATTTTCCATCGGAATGCTTCTCCATAGAATTTTACAATTTATGTAAGTTAATCATAGATATTTGTATAATTATTAATTACTATTTTATTTAAACTTGTTGTTTCTACATAGTATGTGTCAACTCTACCTACTGATTAAACATATTATTAACCATATTAAACTGATTTTTAGTTGGGAAATCTTTTAATACTCAAAAAAACACTAAATCTCAATTCATGATCTAATAGCGAAAATGTCGATATTATCTGATTACTTAGATAAAATAATGCAATGGGATGACCGAACATTCCTAAGTTTATATAAGAGTGATTTTTCTAAAAGAACAAAACAATTTGCGAAAATTTTCAGCTTTTTAGGATCATTATATTTCTGGAGTATTATCATTATTGTATGGTTCTTCTATGGATATGTTACAAAAGATTATGATCTTCTTGTGCTATTTGTCTCAGGATTTGAACAATCTTTAATTATTCATATAATTATTCGGTATGGTTTAGTTAGAAGGAATAGACCTTACATCAAACTTAAAAAGGAAGGAGTTAAGAGGCATGATCTATTTTTGCGAATTCCATATTTAATGCCAGATTCAGAGGAAAAATCATTTCCTTCGGGGCATGTAACTTTCTTTCTGCTTTTTGGAATCCTTCTTGCTTATTATTTTAATAGTTGGCCAATTTTTTTCATATTCTTTAGTTTGGATATTATAATGGGGATATCCCGTGTTATTTTGGGAGTACATTTCCCTACTGATATTATATTTGGATTTATATTTGGATTTCTCTACGCTTTACTGTTTCTTGGATTGACTTATATCTATTGGGTTGAGTTTTACTTTTGGATAGGTCCAATCTTTTCAGAAATTTTTCATTTCTGGAGATAATTACTTAGATAATATATTGATCTACATATCAATTATGTTGGATCAAAATAAGAGACGAATATGAATGAAGGTTTAACAAAGAATAAGAAAAATGAAAATTAAAACCAATCTATAAATTCCTCTAAAGGTCTTCTCTTTCTTTCCTCTTTTTTTTCAAGGGTCTCGTCAATTAAGCCAACTGTGAGGACTCCCATTAGCTCATACCTTTCTGGAGAAAGCTTAAAAATTTCACTTACTTTTTCTTTATTTTTAAGAATTTCACCAATCCAAACAGCTCCTAATCCCTTTGCATGAACGGCTAAAAGCAGGTTCTCTATAAAAGCTCCCATCCCTAACAAATCCTTAACTCGATCGTATCCCCTTTCGTGGTCTAAGAAAACTACGAAATTTAAATAAGCACTTTCGATAATCCCACCATACTTAGACTGTTCTGCTATTAATCGCTTTACAGTTGGGTGAGAAACTATGCAAACTTTCCATGGTTGGCTATTTCGCCCAGATGGAGCCCACCGACCACATTCTAATATCGTTCCTATTGTGTCGTTGTCAATTTTTTTGTATAAGAAATTTCTAGTGGATTTTCGTGATTTAATTATGTCTGTTAAGTTGTTTGTTTTTGATTCCATATTTAAAGAAATGTGATAGAATTGAATTTATACTTTTGCGTAGATAATATTGACTAAAAGAAAAATAAAAAAAAATGTTTAAAGGTACTAATGCTTATTCTTTCGATTTATTTAGATCCTTAGCATCATCTTCTAAAACATCGTAATATTCAATATCCATTAATCCACCAGTTCTATTTTCAGCCCAATGAACCTTTACTGGCATTCCTACATAAGTATCTTTGAAATCTATTTCTGGATTTAATTTGGCAATTATAGTAGTATCAGCTCCATCTTGATGTACTAATACAGTTGGTTTTTCTTGAATTTCTCCAGTTTCAGAATCTTTAAGATAAGATATAGCGAAAGTCGCAACTCTCCCAGTTTCTCGTAAATCAACCCATTGATCTGGTTTTACTAAGCATTTTCCACAAACTAATCGAGGTGGAAAAAACACTCTATTGCATCCAGAGCATTGGTTTCCGATTAACTTCTTTTCTTTCAATTTTTTTAAGAATTGAGTATTATGTGAAATGTTAAACTTATATTTATAACTCGCTAAATACCAGCTAGCTGGCATCGTCCTCGTTTTCACATACTCTTTTTTGATATAATCAAGAGATTTTCTTTGCGTTAATTTCGACATTTTATTTACCTCCATTTTCTTTTTGGTTGATCTGACATCACCATCAAAGTACATAAGTTTAGCGACCCACCCCAACCGTGACCTATTGAAGTATGTACCGTCTTTGGGACTTGATTATCAGCTTTTCCCATAATTTGGAGTGCTGCTTCAGCGGGTCTTTCCATTGCTGATGCTCCAATTGCATTAGTAGAATTAACACCTCCAGAACAATTAACTGGTAGCTCTCCCTTTAAAGCAGTAACTCCAGTTTCATACATTTTAGGAGCAGTAGTTTCTTCAAATAAGCCGAGTTTTTCAACCCACATAAGTTCTTGATTAGGGAATGGAGAATATACTTCAGCATAATCAATTTCTTTTCTTGGGAAAGAAATACCTGCCTGATAGTAAGCTAAGTCAGCTGATTTCATAGCACCTATTTGATCTGATGGATCAATCTGTCCTGTACCACTTCCATCATATCCAAGAACTGCAGATTCATTAGCTACGCTAGCTACTCCATTGACATAAACCGGAATTTCGCACATATCTTTTGCTTTTTCTTCAGTTGTAAAAAGCATGGCACATGCTCCATCTGAAGCAGGGCAGACCATCCCATACCTTAATGGGAAAGATATATAAGGAGTATCGAGTACTTCTTCAACTGTAAGGTTAGGCATTTTTAAATGCGTCCACCATGTTTTTGCAGCGTTATGTCTGTTTTGAACGACTACCCTTGCTAAATCTTCTTCTGTAATTTTAGTTTTGTTCATGTAGTTTGTAGCTTGATATGCTGCTACCCCTATTGCTGCTCCTGCAGATAAAAGACGTGATAATTGGTCATACGGAATACCCAACGTATTTAAAACTGAGATTTCACCATACGCAACACTTGCAAGACCAACACTTGTATCTCCTTGAGATTGTTGTTCAAACGCTATTGCTAAAACCGTATCAACTTTCGGTATCCCTGATGCGACAGTGTAATATCCTGCTATTGCGACAGTTCCTCCCGTTGTTCCACCAGTTGTTACTCTTAGTACTGGTTTATTCCTTGCCCCCATCCAATCTGTCATCCATAATTCTGGCAGATTTGAACCCTCAAATGCTGGCATATTTCCGTTTACAAACGCATCAATATCATCAAATCCTACACCAGGTGCATTCTTTAAACAATCTTCAACTGCTTCGCTTACTAATTCTGCCATATTAACATCAGACCTTTTTGAAGCGTGTTCGCTAAAACCGGCTGATGCAATTGCTACTTGTCTCCCCATTTTTAATTACCTCCCTCCAATACAAATAATATATTATTTTGAGCACACATACCAATTTGACCTGAAGCAATAGCTTTTTTTGCGTTATTTACTTGATAACCATTAGCTTCTCCTCTCAATTGTCTGGCAGCTTCAATTACCCTAATCAAACCAGTTGCACAAGGGGGATTACCGCTAGTAGCTCCTCCTGAAGGATTTATTGAGATATCTCCGTTAATTTCAGAATTAATACTTGCTCCTTTCCCTTTTTCTGCTAATCCTAATGCTTCAGCTAATATTAATTCCTCGTGAGCATAAGACTCAAATAATTCTGCCACATCAATTTCTCTCTTTGGATCTTTAATTCCGGCGCTCTCAAAGGCAGTTTTTCCAGCCAACTCCATTGATTTGCTCTCATATAAATTACGGTCTCCAAGATAATATGGTTCTTGAGAAAATCCAACACCAGTAATCCAAACAGGTTTATCAGTAATTTTCAAAGCCTGTCGTTCAGGTGCTAATAATATAGCTGCCACGCCATCACAGGGTTGAGCAACCATTAATTCGGTAACTGGATCTGCGTAAATGTCCGAAGCCAACACATCTTTAACATTAATATTTAAGTTTTGAGCTTCTGCTAAAGCTAAGGGATTTCTGGCAGCATTCTTTCGATTTTTTACCGCTACACCAGCTATTTCTTCAGCACTAACTCCATATTTTTCCATATAAGATCTCATCTGAAAACCGGCCGAAGTGATATCATTCACATACGCTAATGGTCTTTCCCAAGTAGGATCAGTTTCGAATAACCGAGTAGAATGATAAGGAAAACACGAAGCCATACTTCCCCCCCAAACTACTGCTAATTTATGGTTCCCCGATAAAATTCTCATCAATCCATACAAAACAGCATGGGCACCATCCATCTCTACTTTACTCTCGTCTGCCATATAACCTCCACCAACTTCGACAGTAAAGCAATTTGAAATAGTGCGCCCGTCGTAATAGTCGTTTGTGCATGAAATTACGGTAGAAATATCTTTTTTTTTTAAACCTGCCATGTCTACAGCACCTCTTACAGCTTCAAATATCATCTCATAACGACCATAATTCGCATCAGAATGTAACTTTACTTGATAATACCCTACAATTCCAACTTTTTCCATCTAATCCATCACACCTCACATTTTTACGAAACCCTTAATATCTGAAGGGTCTCCTTTGGTTTTTTCTGCCCACTCAATTTTTACTTTCATACCAGTCTTGATTTCTTCAGGTTTTAAATTAAGTAATTTATAAACTATAGCAGTACTACTTCCATCAATTTGTATCATCCCAAGCAATAAATCTTTAGCCTTCCTATCCGTTCGATCGTTAACCCTATAAGGCGTTATTGTATAATTCTTTAAAATTCCCGTATCTGGTAAATTTACCCAGTTTTGATCAATTGGGATAATTATATTACATTTACCACAGATTTTTCTCGGAGGAACAAAGACATCACCGCATTTCGGACATTTATTACCAACTAGTTTTTTATTCTCTAAATTGTCAAAAAACTTATCAAGGTACTGACCAACCCAGAAATTGAAGTCAGCGCGAACCATACCTTTATTCGCTACAATTACTTTATCTTCACTCATTTTAGTCCCGATTTTATTTTAATTTTTATGTGAATTAGTTCCCAATTCTTTAAATATTTATTATATTAGGAGTTTAAATTTGTTTAAATAAAGGAAAATTTTTGGGGATTAAATGTCAAAATATGGTAATATCAGTATAACACATCGATTAAAGTGTCTTTATGAACACACTTACATCAAAGTTCGATTACTAGAATAACAGTTAAAAATTTTAGGTCGTGTTGTAAAATTGGGTAGGTTTTGGAAAAAAGTAGAAGCTGATCTTTTAAGTTCGCCAGAAGAAACGATGGGATTTTCCAGAGAGTTTTCATCGTTAAAGGAAAGTTTTACTATTAAAAAGTACGACTTCACATCGCTTGAACAAGTAGAAGAAATCAAAAAAGAACTCTTAAGCAAAAGAATTTTAATACTTAATGCTACAGATGTATTGAAAAATATAGATATCACTCGACTTAAAAGAGGAATAGAAGATTTAAAATCCTTTTTAAGAGAAAATGGAGGATCTATGGCTCGACTTGGAGATCAATATCTTATCTTGACGCCAAACTCTTGGGTTAAAATTTCCAATTAGTAAATTAGAGAAAATAAACTAAACTTCATAAATGTAATATTTCTTCCAGAAATCTTTAACCAAACCATAATAATCATTTTTAGAGAAAGATTTTCCTCGAACACGCGCTTGCCAGATAGCATTTTTTACTTGATTTTCAAATAATGAAGTGACATTTTCATTATGACGCTTAATTTCAAATTTAATATTTATATAATGAATAAAAAAAACTAGATAGCTTCAAAAAAGAAGTAGAATTTTTTTGAATTCTTTTTATCTTACTCTATTTTTATTGTGAATTAGGAATAGAATCATTTAAAAGAAAAAAGAAAATTCCTTATTATAAAAAAATCAAAGAGCCTTAATTGGAATATATAAAGAAAAAAAAGAGATAAATTTAATTATTGTATTTTTTTCCGACGTTTTCGAATCAATAATATTGTTGTTAGAGAAACAGCTAATCCTCCACCTGCAATTGATGCGATAATAGCAATGACAATCGCAAAGGGAAGTCCTTCTTCACCAACTTTTTCTAAAGTATAGAGAATGCTATCACTAACTGGGGAAGTTTCTCCGTTTGTATTTCGAAACTTCACATAAATTGAATATACGGTATTGTCTATAGAGCCTTCTAAATACAACTGTTTTGTTGTACTGTATGCTTCCCAACTGGTCCATGCTCCAATCGTTCCATTCCTGAAGCACATTTCTGTTGCCCCATCCGCCGAGAGCGTGAGCGTCACTAAGGTAGAATTAGTACTGGCATCTCCATTATTTATTACTATTGATGGATTCAAGGGTGCGAATATTAAATATTGAATGCTATCACCGACTGGGGAACTCTCTCCTATTGCATTTCGAAATTTCACATAAATTGAATATAGCGTATTGTTTGTAGAGCTTTCTAAATACAACTGTTTTATTGTACTGTAGGCCTCCCAACTGGTCCATGTACCCCCCGTCCCATTCCTAAAACACATTTCTGTTGCCCCATCCGCCGAGAGCGTGAGCGTCACTAAGGTAGAATTAGTACTGGCATCTCCATAATTTATAATTATAGATGGATTCAATGGTATCGCTAAATATAGGATGCTATCACCAACTGGGGTAGTCTCCCCTATTACATTTCGAAATTTCACATAAATTGAATATATCGTATTGTTTGTAGAGCCTTCTAAATACAACTGTTTTGTTGTATTATACGCCTCCCAACTGGTCCATGTTCCGGTCGTCCCATTTCTAAAGCACATTTCTTCTGCTCCATCCGCCGAGAGCGTAAGATTTACTAAGGTGGAATTGGTACTCACTTCTCCATTATTTATAATTATGGATGGATTCAATGGAGACGATATGAATTTTTTATAAAATATATCCCAATCCGCTGCTCCCGAACCTCCATAATCCGTTACATCCCTCCACGCAATGTGTACGTTTCCGGAACCGTCCACTGCAATTGTTGGGTAATTAGAAGCACCAGTACTTTCCGTGGAGACCACCGTTGTCGTGTTCCAGGCCGCCGTGGTTGCGTTCCAGTGCTTATAAAATATATCCCAATCCGTTCCCGAATCGCCATAATTCGTATATTCACTCCACGCAATGTGCACGTTTCCGGAACCGTCCACTGCTATTGTTGGCTCATAAGAAGCACCATTACTTTCCGTGGAGACCACCGTTGTCGTGTCCCAGGCCGCCGTGGTTGCGTTCCAGTGCTTATAAAAGATATCAACATCCCTCCATGCAATGTGTACGTTTCCGGAACCGTCCACTGCTAGTGTTGGGTAATAAGAATCACCAGTACTTTCCGTGGAGACCACTTCGGTCGTGGTCCAGGCCGCCGTGGTTGCGTTCCAGCGCTTATAAAATATATCTTCATCCGTTCCCGAACCGCCATAATCCGTTACATCACTCCACGCAATGTGTACGTTTCCGGAACCGTCCACTGCTAGTGTTGGACGAAAAGAATTATCAGTGCTTTCCGTGGAGA
>DATKTW010000128.1:0-33830 GCA_035530895.1 Candidatus Nanopelagicaceae bacterium | reverse complement strand
CCTGCCCCATTAGGACCTACTATACAAGTAAAACCGCTCGAAAGTCTAAGAGTAACAGTTCTGTCACCGAATGATTTAAATCCGGTCATAGAAATTTTTTTGATATAAGTCAAATTTGAAACGCCATTTCATTCATTCTATTATAAAATAAAGTATGATTTCATCTATTTATATACTCGGGATATGAATGTTAGGATTCTTGTTTTTAACATAATATTTAATCTATGCTATTTAAGGAAATATTAAAGTTATTTAAATTAAAAAAAAAATTAGTATTTGGTGAAAATAGCATCCAAAATAGGCTTTAGTTGCTTTGGGTTTATAACCATAAAATAGTTATCATAATTCAAGACATTGTCGTTAAAGTATCGAAAATTATTTATGTCATTTTTTTTTGAAGCGTTTAATATCCCTATATTGCGTAAATTAACGATTAAATGTTTAAATTCCTTTATATCCTTTTCATAATCTATTGATTCACATGTTACATAATACAATTCTTTTAATTCCTGAATGGTTATATAAAGATTTGCTTTTTTTAGAAAATAGTTAGAGAAATTATCCAGAAAAATTAAGTTTAACAGATCTGATTCTGAGATATAGCTTACCATACTGAATTCATCTGTAACTTGAAGCGTGTCAAATTGGTTTTGAAGAATATCATAAATCTCGAACTTTTTTAAAGTCATTTTTTGATTTAAAACAGGATAAAGCTCTCTTAAAATTTCAATACCTTTTCCTGGAACAGGTACATGGTGCTCGAAAATTAAATCAGTAATTAAATCTATTAACTCTTTATCGATCTCATTGAAGAACGCCAATGAAATTCTTTGCTTTATAATATCGTTAAGCTCGGAGAAAGAAAAATAGTCTAACTTCTTCTTAAAGTCAAATTCGCTCAAAATTTCCAGGGTTGACGATCTTAAAACTTGATTACCCGTAGATATTATTGTAATTTTGTTTTCTTTGCCGTATTTTAAAAATTTTTTAAAAGCCTCTGGTTGTATGTGTTCAATGTTATTAAACAAAAGGGTGATATTATGATCTACTTTTCTACATGTGAGCTTAAACAAATTCCATAAATCCAAGATAGAAGAATTTAGGAACGAATTATAATCAAATTTGAAGTTCTTTTTCCTTCCAACTTCTGTTATTAACGAAACTAAAATCTCTTCCAAACTTTTTTCAGAACAATCAATCTGGATTTTTATAAGTTCAGTATTTAGAGTAGATATGTCGTTCAAAACCTTATTTACAATGACTTTTTTTCCAATGCCTTGAATACCTTGAAATAATATATTTAGTTGAAATTCATCATGTAATGAATCTTTAAGAATTGAATAAAGCGATTTTTCTTCTGTTTTTCGATGTAGTATTTTAGGAGGGATATACGATTGATCAAATAACGCTCTTGGGCCTACAAATCCACTATTTATCCTTGGCGCGGAAATCATTTTTTTTCTTATTTTTTCTTTTTTATTATTAGTTTAGAAATTCATATTTAAACCCCCCGGGAGATAGGTCATTGGATCTAAAACTACTCCAATTTAAATTTGAAAATTATTCTACAAGGTGATAAAAAATTAGAACCAAATTGAAGAAAGATTTATGGTTTTCTGATTTAATTAGTTTTTCTTATGATAATTGCATTTTTATCTATAACTTCTTTAAATCTCAATTTTCTAAGCTTTTTTGGAAATATTAAATCAATCTCATCGTATAAATATCCACTTGAATCAAGGGGACCTTCAATTACCCTTAGTTTTGAAGGTGATATAAAATCTTTTTCGAACGATATTATTTTACTATTTCCTGGAAATTTCCTTTTTAATATCGTCCCAAAAGTGTTACATGCTACAACGGGTATCCTGTTTTCTAGAGCTCGAGTTTTTAAATATGTTTTCCAATTTAACATCCCATCAACGCTAATTTGCGTAGGAGAAAACAATAGATCAGCCCCGCTTTCTGCAGCTAGCCTAGGGGTTTCAAAAAACGCCATGTCAAAACAAATTAAAATTGTAAAACTGATTTTTTTAAATGAAAAAACTATTAATTCTTTACCTGGTTCAAATTTAAGCTTTTCATATGAATAAAGATGTATTTTATCTTGTCTATTAATCTCATCTCCATTATTATCAAAGAAATAGCTAGTGATTCTCGGTTTAACCGTATCTTTTCTTTTTTCCCATAAAGCTCCTGATATTATACCTATTCCATATTCTTTTGCTAAATTTTTTATAAATTTATAATTACTTCCCCTTTCTTTTTGAATATTAAGTTCTTTTCCATTAGTAATTGATGTCCATCTTTCTGGTA
Source organism: Candidatus Nanopelagicaceae bacterium (assembly GCA_035530895.1). Taxonomy (GTDB): domain Archaea; phylum Asgardarchaeota; class Lokiarchaeia; order Sigyniarchaeales; family SOKP01; genus SOKP01. The sequence continues at coordinate 31,514 of DATKTW010000128.1, read as the reverse complement.
AACAAATAATATCACAATTATTGTGGTGTTCAATAAGAGAATTTAATATTTTTTCTACTTCAGAGTAACTTTTATCTATTTGGGGTAAAATTTCTGGTTGAATACAAGCAAGACATATCATTAGACTTTTCCGATATAAAATTTTTTATTGATATCAATAATGATATTATAAAGTTCGTTTAGCCTTGAAATTTCATGATCAGGTTTGTTTTCTTCAGAGATAATTTCACCTGTAAGATTGATATCATATTTTCCCCCACGATGTATGTAAACGCTATGAATTTTATTAAATTTAGCTGGTATTATATCCTTGTAAATATTATCTCCAACATAAATCGTTTCGTGTCCCTTTACCTTAAATTTCTTTAAACAATAAGAAAATAGCTCAGGATTTGGTTTTCTAATCCCTATTTCATCAGATATTACGACTAAATCAATTAAATCGTCTATCCCAAGCCGTAAAATCTTCTCATATTGCTTGATAGGAATTCCATCCGTTATAATAGCAGTTTTAATTGAAGATTTTTTAAGTTTTTCCAAGCATTTTAAAACATCGTCGTAAAGTTGAATATGCTTAATTTTTTGAGAATGGTAAGCCATTACCGCTGCAGCAATGTATCTAACTTGCTCGTTAAAAGTAATTGCATAATTTTCATATTGATTTAATCTCCTAATAAAGTAATCATAGTGCTTTGAAGAATTAGAACCATATTCATCGACGATTTCTTGGATTAAGATTAAGGCTTTTTGCCTCTCAATTTTCAACCCTAAGCTTATCATTGCATCAATACCCTTAACTCTTGCTCTTTGAGAAAGACCGGTTGAATCGAAAAGGCAATCATCAAGGTCGAATCCTACAAGTTTTATAGCGCACATAAGCTCCTTAGGAAAAACGTTTTATTTCATTTGATTGAAATAAATTTATTTAATTTTACGAATATATAACCTTTAATATTAATTTATTCTAGGTAAATCTAAAAATAGTTTGAAGAGATTTTTACTACAATATTTAACGGAGATTCATTAATTGAAACCTATTGTCACATTATCTTATTTTCATCGAAAGATTGGTCCACTTGTGTTTTATTCATATCCTGAAAATATGCTAGATGAACAGCTTTCAACGAGAATAGCAAATATAATGGATCAGACAGTAAGCGAAGGATTTTTTACTCATTCTTTTGAACAAAATATATCAAACAACTATTATTTTGAAATAAATTCTGATTGGGCTCGTGGAAATAAGGAAATGTTAATGGTCTCTATAATTTTTGACCAACAAATAAATTTGGAAATAGAGCAAAATGCAAACATCTTATGCACAGAATTTCTTGAAAAATTACTGTCTAACGAGGAAATTTTCACTGCGTTTTATATAAATGATATTAATAATTTTGAGGAATATGACAAAGACCTTATTCATAAAAACAATTCTTTAATAAAATTATGGGTTAAGGAATTATATTGGGCAGCACTTGAAGATACCAGAGAAAAAAGCGAGGAAGAGAAGATTGCAGTGTTATTAAATAAAAAACACGTATTTCTAACTTTAAAAAAACTTTCAAAAGGCCCAATTGCTTTAGATGGATTAAGAGAATGGTATAACAATGTGTTTCCAAAATTAGATTTTAAAGAGTTAATCGACACTTTAGTCTCCAAACAATTTATTTTCATAAATCAAATTGGGATTGTAGAGAAGTATGTGTTATTATTGAAGGAAGTTAACGCTGAAAGAATACCTCCTGATAGTGTAATTGAATATATTGACGAAAATCCCGATTTAATTGAACTTGAGCTAATTGAATTATTACTACCAAAAGTACAAGAGTATTTTAGTATTTACGAAAATAAAAATCTAAAAGAATTGGAGGAAGATACATTCACTTTATTTCAGATTGTTTCTGATCCAAAAAAATATAATCTACTATCAGAATTAAGAAATGGACTAATTTCAAAAGACAAATTACCAAAATTAGTATCAAAAAGAGCACTTGACCACCTCAACTCTTCGTTGTCCTTCCTAAAAAAATATGATGTAATTGAAGAATTAAAATATAAAAGCGAACGATATATTTTTTTAAAAACAAATATTCAGATCACTACTGCCTTTCCCGAATATTTGAGAAAATCATTGCCTCAGGAATCTAAACCAGTAATTGCAAAAAAATATAAACCAAAAGGAGATTAAGAGCCTATGAGTAAGGGGGAAGAATCGCTCCAGGATTTAAAATGCTTACTTGGGAACATGGGGATTGAAATTTTTTTCGCAATCGAAAGGGGAGCGAAAGATTATGAGACTATGAAAATATTCTCAGGGTTACCAATGGCTTGTATTAAAGGAAGGGTACCGGTTCTCCTCGAATTAAAACTTGTAAAAAAAGATATCGAAGGGTATAGTTTAACGAAAAAGGGTTTGAGCTTTAAGAAAAAGATCGAAAACGACTAAATAATAAATTTAAATTTCAGTTTGGGGCGACACCGTCATCGCTTTGAGCAAAAGCTCTTTCGATTGTCATAAGTTCATCATTAATCTAAATTCTTATTGTTTTATAATTCACCGTCAGTTAAATTTTTTTTCCTAGGGAATTTCTTTTCGTAATATCCTGGCGTTTTTAAACCACCACATTCAAGAAGTAATTCTTTTAATCCCCCTTCTTCTTTTATCCGGTTTTTTATTCTGTGATAATCCATGGAACTTAATTTATTTTGTTCTAAAAGAAAGTCCAATATTTTTAAAGCATCCTCGGTTTCCGTACATCTTCTGAGGAAGTCAATCGCTCCAGGATTTTCTAAATCTTCGCAATAGGGTTCTTTTGGATGCTCTTCAATCTCTTCTTGTTCCTGCTCGATATCATCATCCACTCCTTCAATCTTGAGAGTTTTTTTTTTTACAGATAATTCATGCATTAATTGAGGAAATTGAGTCTCTAAATCGCTTTTATTGTATGAAATTTTCAATCCTTCTTCATCGTTAATTTCAAGGTTTTTCTTCAATTGAATCTTTAGAGTATTTTTCTCTTTATCTTTTTCTTCTTTTCCTTTCATTTCCTTATTTGCTTTATTATTTTTTCTGATATTTTTCTTATTTTCCATGTTCCAAGTGATAAAACATTCAAGGTTGTATTAAGTATAATTATAAAATTAAAACTATAAAATTATCGACAATCAAATAAGAAGATGAAATAATAAAATTAATTAATTTTACATTATTTCAACATTTATTAAACTATTGGAGATTGCCTAAATCTTGAAGTCTGGATATAGTTATGTAAAAGATACGTTCGAAAAACACGAAACTGGATATCAAACAACTCATTGGAATAGAGGAATTGAATATAGAAGAGGAAAATCTATCGAACGAGTTGAAAAACCGACTAAATTGCATAGAGCACGTACTTTAGGGTATAAGGCAAAACAAGGATATGTCGTTGTTCGAGCTAGAATCCGAAAAGGTGGGATGCATAAAGTTAGACCTAAAAGAGGGAGAAAACCTCGAGCAATGGGTGTTTCTAAGTACACAACCGGTAAAAATTTACAATGGGTAGCTGAAGAACGCGTACAGCGAAAATACCCAAATTTAGAGGTTCTGAATAGCTATAAAGTATATGCCGATGGAAGGAATTGGTATTACGAAGTTATTATGGTGGACCCAAATCATCCAGTTATTAAATCCGACCCAAAAATTAATTGGATTTGTGAACCTCAACACACAAGAAGAGTAGCTCGTGGCTTATCTTCTGCTGGAAAGAAAGCACGAGGATTATATAAGAAAGGATGGGGTTCTGAAAAAACTCGACCAAGCTTAGGTTCCAATAAGGGGCGTGGAAAGTAATCAGTATTACACACTTATCCCTTATCTTATCTACTTAGTAATAAAAGTAAAATTTTAATTAATTGCAAATTATTTAATCATATTAAAAAATAAAATAATATATTATCTTAGAACTCAGGACTCGTAGCCTAGCATGGTTGTTTTTACTCTAGTATAAATGGTGTAAATAGGGCGTCGGACTTCTAATCCGAAAGTCGCAGGTTCGAAATTATGAATTAAAAACTAATTCAAACGAATGTCCTGCCGGGTCCGCTTAATTTCAAAATAAGAATATGATATATAGCGTGAATCCATCGTAAGTAGATGATTTAAGTTTAATGGATAACTCTTTTCTAAAAAAATTAATAAATCATTAATATGATTTTTTTTTATATTTGATGCATTTTAGATAATTAATTGATATTTATAAAACACCTTTATTAGCCAAGGATTCCATGCTAAAGAAAAAATTATTTATTCATCAGAATATCCCATATGCCTTTAACTGGAATATTGCACACCATAAACAAAAAGTAACTTCTAATAATCCTTATCGAGAAGAATTTAAAAATCTAGGTTCTTTTTTTAAAAAGATTTACCAAGGAACCATACCGAATGAGTTATTCAATTCACGGAACCTTCCACGCGTCTCGCAATTTAAGATCCGAGGATTGAGACCCGCTTTTATAAATAGTTTTAGTAAAAGATTAATTCGAGAGGGAAAAATAGAGCAGTATGGTTCAGATTCAAAATTACCTAAATTTGCCAATGATGTTTATGTAAATTTTAAACTTAACGAAATTGGTAAAAAACCTGGCCATGAACCGATTTTAAAGAATATTTTAATCAAAGATAGCAACTCAGTTGCGATTGAAATTCCCATTTGGAAAAAATATGATAATAAAGTAGTAACCGGACATGTTGATCTTATCCAAATAGAAAACAATCTAGTAAAAGTAATAGATTATAAGCCAGAAGGAAATTTTATGATTTCTCTACCACAAGTTGCTACATACGGTCTTTTAATTAAGTCAATGTTCAATTTACATAAAATCAAGTGCGTTTCCTTTAGTAAGAAGGAAGCCTGGGAGTACAACCCAGAAATTTTATTGTCTGATGTTAAAAACTACTTAATCTCACAGAGAGTTAACGATAGGAATTGGGAAGACTTCTTGATATAGGTAAAATCTACTTCAATTTTGTTTTTACTTTTTGGATCGTTTTATTACTTCCCTCTTCTTTTGGAATGACATATCTTCGAAGTAACAAGTAACTTATGATAATACTTATAACTTCAATAGTAATTCCCGTAAAGGCAATTATAGTACCATTAAAACCTGCATATCTTAGGAAAATTGCAAAAGCTAACCCAGATATTGTAAGTCCTACAAGAAGTATTCCAATTAAAATTTGTGAAAACGAAGCTTTTATGTATCCTAATTCCTTTTTTAACCAGGGCATAAGTAATTCAAATGAATTTAAATAGAGTTTTAATATAAAATTGTAAGTAAATTAAATAATAATAATTTTAAAATTTTTGTTATTTCTTTTTGAAGTGTTTGCTATTTTTCCGGTTTCTTCTTAAATTTAAAATAGAGTGCTTTATCTAGGATATTCCCAATTTTTGTGGCAATATTATTAGAAATTTTGTAGCGTTCTCCTTCTAGCATCTCTTTAATTTCTTCAGGATTCGGAGGACGATTTAGTCTCTCAGAAAGGAAATGATTAGTAAAATTAGCTATTTCATGTTCTATTCTTTCTATATTGGGTAATTTCATATCTGGAACGAGAGATTTAATTTTTTCGACCGTAAACAAATAAAACTCGCAGAATCTAGAAAAAACATCACCCTTTAATCCACTGTGTAACTGAATTTGTTCGGTAAGTGTTTTTGTATCTTTTTCGCTCCAATAAAATTGACGCGGATTCATCCCACGGCGGCTAATTCCTATTAAATTTGATGTAATTTTACGTTCAATCCAATTAAATGTGCTTTCTTGGCGTAACTTAATAATTTCTTTTTTCTTATCATCCTCTATTTTCTTTTTTTCTACATTCGCACTTTCAATTTTACCTTTTTCTAATTCTGCTAATTCTTCAAATCTTTTTATTAGATCGTAAGCTATACAATAGGATACAGGAGATACTAAATCCGCTTTTAGTTTTAAGGGTGATATGCCTTTATAAACATAACTTTCTTGGCTCTTTAACTCTGTAATACTTTCTTTGAGAGATTTTTTCTTCAAGCGGGATAATATAAAACCATTTATAAGAAAAACTTGATTGGCAGCATTAAAAACTACTACTAGTTCTTTTTGCCTTTTCATAGTTCTCTCAATACTTAATTCCTCCAGTTTAACTTGAACCCAATCTTCATAACCTTTGGTTTCTGAAACTACCATTAGAGCCTGTGAATAAATTGCCTTATCATTTGAAAGAATACCATACAATTCTATTATCCTACTTAATTGTCTTAGAATTTTCGACAATAAATTGTAAAATAAATCTGTTACTATATTACTTAATATCTCATCATAGTTAAGAAGAAGAATTATTTGAGAGTAATTGCTTAAATTCAAACCTTGAAAGAAAATCTTGTCAACAGTTTGTTTTTTCCTTACAAACTCTCTAAGGTCGTTTATAGTGATCTCTGTTTTATTTTCTAAAATATCCCATAATTCCTTATATTCAGTTTCATTTCTATAGAGAATTTTAAATAAATCAAATTCAACATTATTAGCAACTTTTGTTATAAATTTCTCAAGATACGGAAATTTCATGCTACATAATGCTTTTTTTGCTACATTAATCAAATTTTTTTGATTGTCATTCAAAAGGATTAGATCTTGTTTTTTTATATTATATCTTATCATGCTTTTCTTTACATTTTCAGCTAACTCATAATCAACATTCATTAAGTGTAAGGTATCCTTAATTCCTCTCTTATTAAGTAAAAAAATAGCATCCTCAAAACTTGATTCGTTTAAACTTTGAAGGAAGTAGAGAAAATCATTTGGATTTTTTTTTAATTGCTTAACTAGAGCCAATTTTAATTCTGAAAGAATTTTCTCTTCAAAATCGTCATATTTAAGATTCTCCTTAAACGCGTTTTCAATTGATTTGATTGTTTCTTTTTTTAAATTATTCCCTTCAATAAAAGTTTTTAAACCAGATATAGATATAGGAAATTTATTTAATTCATATTCCATTATATGTTTCTTTATCATCCGGATAGGCATTGTTTGAATTTGTAATTCTTTATAGGATTTAAATTCAAATTGTTTTTGCATCCTCTCAATTAATCTATTTAGAGTAAAAACCTCAATAAATTTATCTTCTTTCTCTTCCTGGCCTAATTGTTCTTCAATTGGCACCGAGATGCCTTTAAACGCGGCGCTTTCTTCTAAAATTTCCATTTTTATGATTTCATTTAAACCAATAATGTCCCCTATAAAATCGTAAAAATAAAAGGATGGAAATTTGGATATAATGTTTAACAGTTCTCGTTCAATTTGATCTTCAATTTCCTCTATTTTCTTCTTTCTCTGAGATTTTTGTAGGCTACCTACCCTGTCCTCTATTAACAGTGATAAGAACATATTCTCTAAATTAATAATTTCATCGAAAAGAACTCTTTCTAATTCAAAAGAATTTTTTAAAAAAGTCTCAACTTCTTCCATCAGAATCTGTTTCTCTTCCATTTCAAGTTGTTGAGTCGAATCAACTGTCAACTTGTTTTTATCTAAAGATTCTTCTACTTTTATACCCATGTAATGATACAAATGAACTGCTGCAGTAGCGATTAGAAGAGAGCGTAATGTTGGTTCTTTACGAATCAATTCGAAAATTTTTTCTTTATCGGCTTCTCTTTTCAAATGGGAAATTATTAAATCTACAGTCTGAAAAAACCTAGAGGCACTTTCAGTCGCTGTTGATTTTCTTTTTACTCCGCTTATCATAACTTTTTTATCCATTCTCTATAAACTTCCTTAAAATTGTCTGCAATATCATATTTAGCTTTATTGTGCCAGTATTTAAACTCAAAAACATGAAATAAGTCAGCGCTGAATAAGTCAACTTCCTCCGCAGTTAGTTCTTGTTTCAAAATCAAAGAAACTGGCCGAGGTATTAATTTTGAGAAATATCTGAGCTCCTTTTCTTTTATATAATTAAAAAATGTGTTCTGGTCATCAATACTAAGATATTTTATAGGGATGATTTTTTCTTGTTCAATTTTAAATAAGTTAATTTCTTTTTCAACTTTATTTTGGAGATACTTTGGAAATTCAGTCTTGATACCAATACAAAATTCATAATGTTTATAGAAATCTATTAAAATTTCTTTTTCTACCTCATTTGAAATTTTTAGGATATATTTGTCTAAAAATTTGAAGAATGTTTCTGGTTCTTGTTCGTCTGATTCTCGTTCTTCTAAATATTTTATAAATTCAAATAATGTTTCGTCCAAAGACCAATCTCGTATTTCTTCAATATTAAAAAATTTTTTAGCATAATCTTTTATCCATTCTAATATGTATGTTTTCCAAGTTAAATTTATCGCCCCTATCCGCTTTTCTAAGAAGCGATGGAATCTATTTGCAAAAGTTACTGGATCACTAATTTCTCCATCTGGTTCTTCTTTAAGAAATCGATTAATAGTAGTAAATCTCAAAATATAACTTAATAAATATTTTAATTCATTTGAGAAACGTTCAAATTTCTTTATATGCGAGTTTATTAATTTTGAATCTTTTTCCATTTGGACTTCGGCGAAGGCAATTAAGTCACTAATGTTTAAATTAATGCTACCAAAGAACGATTTGATGTTATCATTTACTAACTTTTTAAATTCTTTGTTCAATATATCTTCGTTAAAAGTACCAACTTCTAACAATACAATTGGATTTATCTCTATCTGCGATATTAAGTGTTGTTCGAATTTACTCAAAATATTTTGCCCTAAAATTTTAGAAGGTTTTTGTTCATTTTCAAATTTTTCATGCAAAATTCTAATAAAGTGATAGGTCAAAGTATTTAATTTACGGCGTGATAAATATCGTGGAAACGAGTTTCTAATACAATTAATGCTATTTTTAACAACTTCTGCGAAATATTTTATTACAGAACTTAATTCACTTGCCCTCAGCTTTCCTTCACTAATAATTGATAGAATTATTGAATTTATAGCTAATTCGCTGAGATCTCTATAAAAATCAATATTTTCTTCAGAATTGTCAATTATAAATGAGTTAAATTTTTCTAACAATTCCGAGATATTCCCTATTTCGCCGGTTGTTAGGAATTTCTTAGAAATTATTAAAAATTTATCAACTTTGATATTAAAATCAATTAAACTTTTTTCCATATGGGAAATTATTTCGACACCAGAGACGAGTTCTTGATTTTTACCAAAACTTTCTTCAATTTTAGCAACAAAATAGGATATAATTTTTTCTTGGATTTCATCTATTGTCCCAATATTAGCTAATTTAAGTAAATTGGTTCCTAGGATTAGAGTTTTTTCAATAATAAAATTTGCACTCGGCTCTGAAATCGCATATTTAAGGTGGTCTATTGTTGACTTTCCAATATATGGCGATTTAAGCCGAACATATTTTTGATCTGAAAATATCATCTCAATAGGGCTTTTATTCCAGAGATATTCTACATCGGTTCTTATCGATCCATAAGTAGACAACATTTCTTTTTCAGTTGGTAAAGAAGCGCTTAAGCCTATTAATTTTTTATTCCATTTATCCTCAATCAAATCCCCATAAAGTTTTTTGCTAAATCGAGTAGCAAATTTATTATAGACCTGAATTTTTTTTTGATGTTCTAACTGTGGATGATTAGAAAACTCTTCTACTTCGTAAAATAATTTACTTATATTATTAATTGATTCTCTTGATTTGTGTGGATCTAAATATCCAGTTTCGGGTTTTAAAGCAAGTAATAAACTTTCACATTCCTTGTATTTACCAGGAATGAGTACCATCGATTTTGGGTAAATATTCATTTGAGCGTCTTTTTGGTCGAAATTATACAATTCAAATTCTATTGAAAATACTTCAGAACCAGCAAAGTCCCTCAACATAGCATTATACATTCGAAGATATGTTATAACTTCCTTAGAAAGCTCGTTCACCATTTCTTTAGTTAGTTTTCCTGGTCCTATTGCATCTCCAGCTATTAAATCTGTAGGGCTAGAGTACCCAAAGATTAAAGAAAATTGAAAATTAATAGACTCACGTGTCGTTATCATAATTTCATTTTTTTTCAAATCTATTTTTATAAAAGATAATAATCATACATTTTAACTTTTAGCAATAGATTTTTTTTAGCGTTTTGTGTATTACTGTTTACCATTATTTTTTTTGAATTTGATTAATAATTGTGGAGAAGAAAAAATAAAGAAATAAAAAGTAAGAATATTATATTAATAATATTTAAGTGAAGTAAATTCTCAAATAGCATTCTTAATTATATATCGTGGATGGTGATACAAATTGGAGTTTGGTACAGACCTTGGAATTGGGCCCAATGAAATCGAAAAAATAAGTCCTCAAATTACTTTTATCACCTCAAACGCGGATATAGAAGCTATCGCGCTTGTAAGCTTGGAAGGTTATCAGATCGCTTTTTCAGCTCTTCCACAATATCAAGTTGATGGAGATCAGTTTTGTGGACTAGCTAGTGCATTGTTAATGACGGGAAGTTCAACAATTAAAACATTATTTCAAGAAGATTTAAGTGAAATAATTGTGAGAGCTGAGAATGGCTATATAATTGTTAGTAACGCAGGTCGTCTAGTAATTGTATGTGCAGGAACTATTATTGATACATTGATGAAAACTGTTAAAGTAATGAGAGTTGCTGCAAAGAATTTAGCTATGATTTTTGAACAAAAGTAATAACAATTATATTTTTTTTATTGTAGAATAAGTTTTTAAGGTTTCAATAATAATATTTTTAATATACATTTTATGGTTAATATCGATGCTTACTAAAATGAACCTCCTTACATGTTGGCGAGGCCCATGGCGTTTAAAAACGCTTTTTCAACGGTAAAACCATAAATTTTGCTCTGACTACTTTTTAACATCACTTTTTAAATAACAAGTATTGCATCTGCAATTAGGCATTATTACTATTGAATTCCAATTTTAAGATGAGACATCATTTAAATTTGATGATGAAAAAATAGTAAAAAGGAAGTAAGTATGACAGATTTTTATAATACAAGAATTTTACTTGAAACGAATGAAATACCAAAAGAGTGGGTTAATATCGTACCAGATTTACCTGCTCCCATGACGCCCTTAATAAATCCCATGGATGGAAAGCCTGCACCTCCAGAACTTGCATTTGCAATATTTCCAAAGGAATGTGTACTTCAGGAAGTCTCTCAAGAGCCTACAATTCAAATTCCTAAGGAATTAAGGGAGCTTTATGTGAAATCTTATCGGCCAACACCGCTTCATAGAGCATATGGTTTAGAGAAAGAACTTGGAATTGAAAATGAAGACATCAAAATTTTCTATAAAAATGAGTCGGTTTCTCCTACTGGATCTCACAAACCAAACACTGCTTTAGCTCAAGCTTATTATTCTAAAAGAGATGGGGTCGATGAATTGATAACCGAAACAGGAGCTGGTCAATGGGGTTCTGCTTTAGCTTACGGATGTAATTTGTTTGACATAAAATGTTCTGTTTACATGGTGAGAGCTAGCTTTATCCAAAAACCGGGAAGAAAAATACTAATGAGAGCTTTTAATGCTCAAGTTCATGCAAGCCCTTCAAAATTGACAGATTCTGGAAGATTTTATTATGAAAAAGATCCAGATCATCCAGGAAGTTTAGGAATTGCTATATCTGAAGCGGTTGAACATAGTATGAGAAGTGAGAAGTCGAGATATTCTTTAGGTAGTGTTGTGAATTTCGTTCTTTTACATCAAACTATCATAGGACAAGAGGTTAAAGCACAACTACAAAAAATTAAAGTGGAACCAGATGTTTTGATTGGGTGTATGGGGGGAGGGTCTAATTTAGGAGGTCTAATGATTCCTTTCGCGAAAGATAAATTACAAGGGAAGTATCCTGATTTAGAGATCGTTGGAGTAGAACCTAGAGCCTGCCCAAGTGTCAACAAAGGAGAATATAGATGGGACTACGGAGATTCTGCGAAAAAAGCTCCAATTTTAAAGATGTATACATTAGGTCATAATTTTATTCCAAGCCCAATTCATTCAGGAGGATTACGATATCATGGAATGGCTCCAATAATATCGATATTAGCGGAAAAAAAAATAATGTCTTCAGTCATGCATCACCAAACTGAAGTTATTGAATCAGGTTTAATTTTTGCTAAAACAGAGGGGATTCTACCTGCGCCTGAAGCCGCTCACGCGGTGAAAGAAACGATTGAACAAGCCTTAAGAGCAAAAGAAAACTCCGAAAAGAAAACGATCGTTTTCTGCTTAAGTGGACACGGATTTTTTGATTTATTAGCATATAAAGAATATATGGCTGGTAATTTAGTAGATTATGAACTGCCAAATAATGAAATTCAAAAGGCTTTAAGCGCACCTGATATGCCTAATATTGACGAAACTCGGTTTTAAATAAAACTAAAAGCTTTTTTATAAACTTTTTTTTCATTTTTAATAAAGATTTTAAAATTTCTTAGATAATATCTATAAGAAAACATAAAGAGATTGTTATTTTTGGATACGCTTTCTATTATAATTTCTAGTATTCTATATTTGTATGGCTTGATTTCGCTTTACATTGCTTTTTTGGCAAAAAAAAGAAACGAAAAAGAGGCTTTCATTAATAACCTTGTAAATTCATTAATCTTCATTGTTAGCATTACAATTAATATAGCGATAAATTCTCTAAAATTTTCCACTATTGGGTTTATAGTATTCCCTTTTGATATATTTATGATAATTTTTGTCATTTTTTTCTTACCTCTTTTTTCATTATCCGTGAATAGAGAAAAAAGAAAAGTTAGATTAAAAGAAATGTATATAAAAGAAAAAAATTCTAACTTGACTGAAGAACTACCTTTTAAATACGAACTTTACAGAAAATTAACACATTTAATAGTCTTAGGAATCGCTTTTTTCTATTTTACGCTTGGATTTTTGGTTCAAAATATTTTTATTTATGTTCTAGAGTTTTTCCCGAATATTGTTTCTGAGTTCTTCTTCTCAATCTATAATATTGAAGCTAATAAAATGATTTTTACACAATATTTAGTAGTTTTTTTAGTTGGAGTATCTTTAATTGGGTTACTCACAGCAGATTTTATTAGAATTTTAAGACCAAAGCTTTACCCTTTAAAACCAATAAACCGAATTCTTAGGAAAAAGGAGCGACAAATGAGATTGGGTCCACATATTTCTATGGGAATTGGTTGTTTTTCGATTATAATATTGTTTGGTCCTTTTCAGCCTATTGGGCCTATTGTCATATGTACATCGATGACTATGTCTATTTTTGGAGATATGACTGCTAATTTAGTGGGACGAAAATTCGGGCATAACAAAATTCGTAACACAAAAAAATCTTACGAGGGATTAATTGCAGGAATGAGTATAGCATACATCTCGGGAATTATTACATTAATATTTATTAATCAATTATTTCCAATTAACCTCGCTAGTTTGATGATTCTTCCCTCTGTCGGAACTTTTGTGATAGGATTTATAGACTACTTAGATTTAGATGTTGATGATAATTTGTCATATAACTTTATGCTTTCAACTACTCTATTCGTTATTTCATTATTCATTTTAGGTTTATAAATTAAAGGATGTTATTAGCAAAATTTTTCAATCACAAAATTTTATTTAAAAGAATATGAGCGAAGAAAAATTAAAAATAGATAAAATAAAGAAAGGGACAGTTATCGACCATATTGATAGCGGTTATGCTTTAACCATTCTAAATTTAACTGGACTTGGAGAATCTCCCAATCTAATGACAATTGGTGTTAACGTTTCTTCAAAGAAATACAATAAAAAGGATATTATTAAGATTGAAGGTGTTTTTCTCAACCAAATTCAACTTCAGCAAATTTCAATCCTTTCTCCAAATTCAAAGATATCCTTGATTGAAGATTATAAAGTAATCGAAAAAAAGAAAGTGAAACTCCCAGATATTATCAAAAGTCTAATTTTATGTCGAAGTAATACATGCATTTCCAATTCTGGTGAACCTATTGATACAGAATTTAATGTTCTAGAAGAAAAACCATTGAAAATTCAATGTGTGTATTGCAATCGGATATATAAATTGGATGAAATTGTTTTCAGTTCTAAAGAAAAAATCGAAAAAAGAGTAAAACAATCAATCGAACTATAAAATTTTTTAGATAAAAGCTAAAAAGGTATGTGTAACTACCGTAACGATCATAAATAACAAGAAATATATGCCTATACCTGGTTTAATTATATTTTTCCAATTCCATTCTTCTTTATCGTATTCATATTTTAAGATAATAAAACTAACAAAAAACGGTGTTAGAAACCAAAAGCATAACATCCAGATAAACAACCAGAAACCAAAGATTCTAAATATCAATCTGCCTAAAAGTCCGCTTAAAACTGCAGTAATTACCCTAATCCAATAAAGTTTTGTTTCTTTTTCAAGCCGTATATCAATCTTTTTTGTTGATTTTTTATCAATATTAATTTCTTGTTCAGGATGTGATTTTCTCTTCTCCCTTATGAGTTTTTGGCGTTCCTTTTTTATGTTAACTCTTTTTGGTTTCCGTTTTTCTTTTTTAACCATAATTAGTTCTATTAATATTATTTTTTTTATTAAAATTTTGAAATTTAAACCGAGTATAAACTATATTTATATCAGTTAAAAATGGAAAAATAGAAAAAAATGAATTCATGACTAATAAATAAGAAAGAAATAATTTAAAACGATAATGCAATGATGATGAAAAATATTAAATTTTCAAATTTTGATGTATTTGCAATCACTAAAGAATTAGGAACTATTCTCCCTCATGGAAAAATTGACAATGTTTATGAAATTGATGGGGAACTATTACTTTTAAAAATAAAAACACATCTAAATGAGAAAAAGAATTTAATTGTAAAAAACGATTCTCGTTTAAATTTTACTAACTTTAACTACCCAATCCCAAAATATCCCTCTCAGTATATAATGTCTCTAAGAAAGTATCTAAAAAATAAGATAATTTTATCTGTTAATCAACATAATTTTGATAGAATTATTATTTTTGAAATAAGTAATGTGGAGGGAAAGACATGGAAATTTATTGTTGAACTATTTAACAAAGGTAATTATATTCTACTTGATGAAAATAACATCGTAAAAATTGCAAAAAGTTATAGTAAATATAGAGATAGGGACATTTTAGCTAATAGAGAATATAATTTTCCTAGTTCTCGTGGCAGAGATTTTCTTAACCTTTCTCAAATCGATTTTAATGAAACAGTAAGTAATCTAGAAGATGAAATCGTAAGAATCCTTGCAAGAAATATTAATATCTCAGGAACAATTTCAGAAGAAATATGCCTTAGGGCGGAAGTTGATAAAAAGCGATCAGGACGTGATCTTACTCCTCTAGAACTAGATGCTCTATTTAATTCCTTCAAAAAATTAAGAAATGAATTACTATTTGGAGAAATTAAGGCACAGATTGTATTCAACGAACAGGATGAAGAAATCTCAGTTATCCCTTTTGGTTTAGAGCTTTATAAGGATAATAAAGTTCAGCAATTCAATTCTTTTAATGAAGCCGTTGATGTATTCTTCTCTAAACTAGATTCTAATAAAATTATTACGCCACAAGATCAAGCCGTTAACCAAAAAATAAAGTCTCAGGAAAAAATATTAACGAACCAACGTGAATACCTTGAAGAGCTAAAAGCAAAAAAGAAATTATACTACGAACATGGTGATTTTATATATGTTAATTTCAACACTTTAAATAAGTTATTTAATGGAATTAAAGAAGCAAAAGAAAAAGGCTACTCTCTAGAAGATATAAACACGAAACTAACTGATGCAAAAAACGAAAATTTTGAAGATTTGGATATGTTTGTGAGGATCTTACCTGCGACTAAACAAGTAGTAATTTTAATTGATAGTAATGAAGTTTATTTGGATTTAAACAAAACTGTTGGAGAAAACGCAAATAACATTTTTTCAAAAGGCAAAAAGGCGGAGAAAAAATTAAGGGGAACCCTTCCAGCTATTCAAAAAACAGAAGAAAATATTAGAAAGTTAAAAAGAGAGAGAGAATCTATCGAATTAGATATTGATTTTCTAGTAAGGAAACCACAAAAGAAATGGTATGAAAAATTTAGATGGTTTACTTCTTCCGATGGATTTCTAATTATCGGTGGACGAGACGCTAGCTCAAATGAAACGATATTCAAAAAATATATAGAACCCAACGATCTAATTTTTCACACAAACTTTCCGGGGTCCCCTCTTACTATATTAAAGAATCCAGCAAATAATCAGATCCCTGAAAAGTCAATTAAAGAAGCCGCAAACTTTGTAGCTAGCTATTCTGTAGCGTGGAAAGAGAATTGGGGTATTGTTGATGTATTTTATGTGTTTGCTGATCAAATTTCTAAAACGCCGCCTACAGGTGAATATTTACCAAAAGGTAGTTTCATGATTTTAGGAAAAAAAAATTTAATTAAGGCAGCAAAAACCGAAATTGCGCTTAGATTAGATTTCCTTGAAATAAAAAATGAAAGCATGTCAGATTCTAAATTATTCTATCCCCAAGTACTGTACGAACCTCTTAATACCACTAATAATAAAGAAGGCAATTTAATAATCGTTAAACCTTCAAAATCGGGAAAAACAAAAGGACAGATAGCCAAAGAGATTAAAACATATTTTCTTAAAAATTCAGAAGCAGAAATGAAAAAATGGGTTAAAATTTTACCTATCGACGATATTATAATTATCTTACCTACGGGTACATCTAAAATTATTATTCCCAGTTAATTTCCTCTTATTATCTTAAGATTATGATAATCTTCAAATAATATACCATCTATCTGGTTATCAATTAAACTATTTATTACTTGTAGAGGTTGCTTATAGCCCATAAAGCCCCAAGCAAGTGACTTAATATCATTAATATGGCATACTTTTATAAATGGATTAGAAATTAAATCTGATCGAAGGTTTATCATATCTGGAATAATCTTAAGTTTTTTTCGGCGGGCTTTTTCTATAAATTCCTTTAAATTTAAACCTCTACCTTTAGTCATGTTAAAACATGTTTTTATCGGTTTAAATGTGTTCTTATATCTATTTAATTTATAAAAATCTCTTCCGCTTATTGTACAGTTATTCAGAACTCCTTTTTTATCAATTAAGTCAAAAATTTCTTTCTCAATTCCTTCATCTTTCATGTGTATAATAAATTGCGTTTTATCTGTCATATAATCCAGGAATTCTTCTAAAAGAGGGATTTTTTGGTTTCTTAGTATGGTTTTAAGATTTTTAACATCATTGTAATTTAAATTTTTTAATAATCCTATACCATTAGTGGTTCTGGCTAATATACTATCGTGAAATACGATTAACTTTCTATCTTTTGTTCTTCTGACATCAAGTTCTATGCAATTTGCCCCAGATTTAATTGCAATATCGAACGCTTCCAATGTGTTTTCATCGTAATCTACTAAAGTGCCTCTATGTCCAATAAAAAGTGTAATTTTTTTCATCAAAGGAAACAAATTTTAGAATTATAAATTTTGTTAGTTTTCCTGAACTAAAAACAAGTAGACTATTATTACTAATAGACCTATAAAACTGAAAGAAAAAACAATAGCATCTCTAAAAGACTGGATCAAGGAAATGATAAAAATAATCACAATCAACTTTAAATCTAATGGTTTACCCGTCAATTCCTTATAATTTCCGATACTAATCGTCATAAAAATGAAGAAAAATAGGATTACTAAAACCTTAATAGTGATATCTAGAGTTTGGAATAGAATATTTTCGCTTGCAAACAGAGATAAATAACCCCCGTTTAATAAAATTGATATTATTAATAATAACCCCCCAATAACGGCTGATAGTATAACTGAACGATAAGCAGATTTTTCTTCTAATTTTGGTTTTCTATTAACCGTTCCTAATTTTAGATTTTCTTTTTTTATTTTTGACATATTAACATGTTAACTCCTTATTCTTTCGATTTCTTTCTTAAGTCTGGTAATTCGATATATATAAAATGCATAAAATGCCCCAGTCGTAGAAAAAATAACAATTGTGGAGATTGACATCAAAAGCTCACCAAAAGATAGTTCCGGGGCCCCAGGAGGGAATTGTAAATGGATAGAAATAATATTCGAAATAATAATTCCACTGGGATAGATTGCAGTTTTACCGAATATTATCTTAAAGTTAAATGTATCACCGTGGTCTAATTCTACATCCTCGATACCACCTTCGATATTTTCAACAGGCATGGAAAACTCGTAAACTATTCGATTCCCCTCTAATTTCGCAGCACCATCACCATTAGGATTCACGTCTTCATAATAAACCATATCATTAATATAATAATCTAAATAAGAATAACTATTCGTTGACATGTTTGAAAATTGAACAATTTTGGCATCAGTGAAGTTTAAATTCTCGTCCCAATCCGCTATTAAAACCCCAAGAAATTCATTATCGTATTCACTAGATATATGATCGTCAAAATCAAATCTAGCTAAAATGTATAAGTTTGGTTCAGCTTGTAAAATCCATAATTCAATAGATAACCCATTGCTTTGGGTTGATAAATCGGGAAATAGTTCTATTTCCAACTTTTCAGCAGAAGCCCATTCGTCTGTTGCTCCATCAACAACGCCGTCTATAACAGGTGCGGTTCCAAATCCCACATCAAATTCAATTGGAGTTCCATAGGTTTTTACAATCAGAAATGCTGAACTTATAAGTATTTGAGCAATGAAGATGAAAATAATAATGCTTGTTGCGTTTTTTTTCACTTTTTTTATAGCCACTTTTTTATCATTAAGCGATAGTTCAATTTTGCTTTTAATTAAAGAAACTCAATAAAATTGATAATTAAAATTGAATTTAATATTTTTTCTTTGTCTTCGCAAATTTTAAGGATTTTCAATCAAAAATTTGTAGTATTTCCCTTGTATAGAAGAAATAGCACTCTAATCCGTATTTAAAGGAATTTCATTTTATGAAAGATAATTAGGTAATAGAACGCTGCAATTGAATTTGTTTAAATACGCCACAATATAGTTTATCAAGCGTTTTATATCGCGTTTAGCTTCAAGCATATTGCTATTATTATATTCTGCGAATTGTTTTGGTCCAATTGCAATTAACAATCCCGATAGATCCTTTTCTCTCTTTATAAAAAGCCAAAAAGGTTTTTTTTTTTCATTATCTTTAAATAGTAGTAGCATCCATGGATTTAAAGTCCATTCTTTAGAATCAGGGCCGATTACTTTTTCTATCGCGTGCCCCGTAGTATATTTTTTAGTTATTTTTATAGCTTTTACTAACCGATTAAAGTAGGACCGTTTCAGTTTTAAATACCCATTGAAATAAGATTTGGCGTCGTAGAGTTCTATTTCATTACCCGTTCCATCAGCAAATTTCAAGTCAATTTTCCAAGTGCTCATTTTAAATCCAAATAATTTTTCTTAGCTTATTTCCATAATTTGAATATCTTTAATATTCTTTTTATTTTTATCCAAAAAAAAAATTAAATCTTTATATTTTTCCTCGTTTAAAGACAGGTTAAGGTAACATTCGAAAAATAACAATCCCTCTATCATAACTAATCCCGTAGAATGAATAATACCATATTCTTGAAGTCTTTTTGAGAATGCTTCAGTGAATTCGTCAATTTTTTTTAAACCCCATAGTGTTAATTTAATTATCTTTTGTTTTTTTATGGGGTAAATAGTTATTTTTGAATATCTACTTGTCTCAGATCTGATAATTAATATATACTCATAATTCTCTATATTATCAATATGAGTTAATGATAACTCGATATTAGTTGTTTGTGAGGAGCTAATTTCTTTTACTTGTGCTGATGTGAGGTTAGGATTCTTCATTTTCTATTTACTGAATAATAAAAAAGTTATACTAATATTATTCCAAAAATACTTTTTTAATAATTTTAATACTACGAATAGTCCCGGATGTTTTTATAGGAGATAAAACGACTTTATTACCAGAGATTTCAGTAATGAAAGTTAAAGCGGAAATCACTATTTCCTTTGTTTGATGAGAGCATCTAATAATTCCAAAACCGTCTAGAAAATTAATATCTACTAACCATAATCCAACTCTACTAGCTTCTTTTAAGCCAAAATACTTCCATAGGGATGCCCATATCGAATTTAGAATCATTCGCTTATCCAAAGGTGTATTATGTTCCGATATCATTTTGAATAGTACATATCTATGACGTTCGCTTTTTACGACTATATTTCACCCCGATTTATTAGTTTTACACCTGATTCTATGAAATTTTTATCTTGACGCATTTGTACTCGATTTAGAAGAGAAATTACATTTTTAGAGAAACAATTTTTAGCTTGTATCAATGAAATGCCTAAAAGTGTATGACAAACGCTAATTAAAGCTCTAGGATGTCGTAATGAATAAAGATCGTCAAAGTTTCCACTTATGATATAGTTTGCATTTAATTTATTAGCTAACTGTACGCCTCGGTAAAGATTTCTTAGATTTTTGGACTGTAATGATTTGTTTTTTACCATTATTGGCGCGAGCGAAAATTCGATAAACGATTCATTCTGTTTGGTAAGCGAAATTACTCCTGGAAAAATAGTTTTGAGTGCATCTTGCTCTGAAAACGAGATTATGTCCACTCTGGAATCTTTAGCTGCTTGGATTTGAATTTTTTTATCTGCAGATTCAACTACTATAATGTTGGATGACTGCCCAATTCCTTTGAGTTTCTTAATTAAGCTTTCTAGATTTTTTGGATTAATATTAGTGCGATATTTAACATTTACATTTGTTATCTCTTCTATTCTTCTTTTTAAATCTGGTTGCATTTTTTTTCCATTATTTTCAAGTTCTATAATCACATTTTGAATCCCTAATAATTTACAAAAATGTAATTTCTGCTCAATTTCCTTGAAGTTGCTAGTATTTACCCTTAACCTTGACTCAAAATATGACAAACAGATTTTAACCTCTAATTTCAGATCGGGATTTATCTGTAGCGTTTTCGATGTTTTAAGTGTTTTTAAATATAAAAAAATTTATTAGAATAAATATTTTACATGTTATATATGTTATAAGTGGTTCTATTGGCTAATAAACGAAAGCTTTCTGATATAAAGAAAAAAATTCATAACGGCAACGCAAATGTTCTCACTGCTCAGGAATTTATCAGTCGCGTTGAAAAGGGAGAAAGCTTCAAATTTGAAGATATTGATGTGATTACAACCGCCACTAAAGGTCTAATGAGTGGAATTATGGGCATATTTTCTTTTAGATTAGCATCCCCAAAAGCTTTAAGAAAATTTACTGAAATCAGCCTAAACGGAATCTCTGCTTTTCCTGGACCGTGCCCCAATGAGTATTTAGGAATTGCTGATCTAATTGTTTACGGTACTGCTCAAAGTCATTCAAAAGAAAATTATTGTGGGGGTTCCTTGTTTAGAGAACTAGTGGAAGGAAAACCTATCTCCATTCAAGCTAAAAGCAGTGAAGGAAATATAATCGATAAAGTTTTAACTTTAAATGAAATGCAATATGCAAAACTGATGGGCACTCGTCAAGCGATAAAAAATTACAATGCTATGCTTAACTGCGAAACATATCAAGTAGATACGATATTTTCATGTCAATCTTTTGAACCTAATAACTCCGAATTAACATTTTCTGGCTGTGGTGCCCTAAATCCTTTCCAAAACGATCCTAATTTCCAGACTTTTGGAGTGGGGACCCCACTTTTAGTTAATGGGGCTCAAGGGTATTTAATGGGGCCAGGGACGCGCAATTATCTCGTAAAACCTAATATGATGACAATCGCCCCCATGGATCAAATGAAACCAGAATATTTAGGAGCTTTTAAAACTTCTTATGGATTAGAACCCATTTGCTCGATAGCCGTTCCAATACCTATCTTAACTGACAAAATTTTTGATGACATTGTCAAATCAGACAGAGATGTTAAATTAACCATTTTAAGTCTTGTAGGGCGTGAAAAGGTTGGAGAAATCACTTATGGAGATGTATGGGATAATAATTTCGTAATGAAATTTAATCCTGAAGTGTGTAAAAAAGGATATAAATGCAAAGTCATAGGTAAATGCCCTACAAACGCTTTTATTATAAAAGAAGGGTTAATCTCAACAATCGATAGATCTAGATGTTTTAATTGTGGAAATTGCGTGAGATTGTGTCCCGACGCGTTTAGCTTGGACTTAAAATCAGTTCAATATAAAGGAAGTGAAATTCCCGTTGTCTTAAGGCAATCAGATAGGGCAGGAGCTATCATGCTAGCTGAAGAACTCAAACAACAAATTCTAAAAGAGGAATTTCAGTTAAAAAAGCCAACGGGAAGGCTAGATTTTGCTGAAAAATTAAAATAGCATCAAATCATAATTAAAGGTGAATTCTAAATGACTGATATTAAATTAGATAAATTTGATCAGATTGGGATTGTAGTAAATAATATCGAAAAGTCGGCTCAAATGTATCGAAAACTGTTTAACTTTAAGGGAAACATAAATATCGTTGAACAGAGCGCAACCGTTACCTACAAGGGAAAAGAGGTGATCTTTAACATGAAAAAAATTATGCAATTTTTTGGGGGGAAACAATTTGAGATCGTTGAAGTAGTTGATGCAACTGGTCCTAATCTTTACTCTGATTTTATAGCAGAGGGAAATACCGGCTTACACCACTTAGGTATTTACACAAAAAACGCTGAAGATTTAATTGAGCAATTTAAACAACAATTTAATGTGGAAACCGCTCAAGTGGGAAAATTGGGAAAGTTAACTTTTACCTACTTAGACACTAAAGATATTCTAGGATATTACATCGAAATCCTTGAGTTTTAACAGTAAACCATTGGTTTTTATTCTTATGTAATAAAGTTTATTTTTTATTTATAATACTTCAATTTATGTCAAACCAAAATACTAATCCCTTAGACGGAGGAGATTTAGTTGTGAAAAGCCTCCTTAAAGAGGGAATCACTAAAATTTTCGGTCTTGTTGGTGGAGAATTGTTAAGGATTTATGACGCTATAGAACGATATGGTCGAGAAGAAGGTATAGATACTGTAATGGTTCGCCACGAACAAGCTGCAGGACACATGGCAGACGCTTGGGCGCGCGCTACGGGGAAATTAGGAGTTTGCTTAGGGACTGCGGGGCCGGGTGTTGCTCATCTTGTTCCAGCCGTGGCTGTAGCGTGGGCCGACTCAATCCCACTTCTTGTTATTGGAGCACAGATAGCAAGAATGTTTGATGATACCGGTATTCTCCAGGGAGGTTTAGATCAAATGAAATTGATGGAACCGATTACAAAAGCACAGATATCAGTTGAAGACCCTTATGAAATTCCTAAGGCAATACAAAGAGCTATTAAAATTGCATTATCAGGTCGAAGAGGTCCCGTTTTTCTAGAATTTCGAGAAACAGCTCTTGTAAGAAAAGCTTCTGAGGATGATCTTAAAAACATTTTAGAGCCTGAGCAATACAGAGCCATTGATAGACCTGTAGGAAATCCAGATTCGATTAAGGCTGCGGTAGAAATTTTAAAAACTGCAAAAAATCCATTGATCGTTGCGGGAGGAGGAATTCACGCTTCAGATGCGTCTATCGAGCTTAAAAAATTATCTACAACATACAAAATTCCTTGCGGAACAAGCATAAACGGTGTTGGTGCTATTGATATTCGCAGTGAAACATATGTTGGGTCATTTCTAGTTGCAAACGCATATCGGAAAGCAGTATCTGAAGCTGATGTCGTTATTTCGTTCGGTGCTAAATGGGATTATTCAATTCTATTCGGAGCTCCGCCCATTTGGAATCCAAACGCGAAAGTTATTCAAAACGATATCGACCCGGAAATGATTGGTCGAAATAGAAAAGTATCTGTTGCTATTATTGGCGACGCTAAGGTTGTAATAAATCAGTTGCTGGCAGAAATGGAACGATCGCTCCCTAAAGAAAAGGTTTCTGAATGGTCTGAATGGAATTCTTATCTTACAGATCTCAGAAAAAACGATGCTTTAGCAATTCAAAAATTGTTGAAATACGATAAGCTACCTATGAAACCAGAACGCCTTGTTTATGAAGTGCTGGATTCAATAAAACACGATTCTCAACTGGTCGTAGATGGAGGAGACATCGCTGTTTTTACTTTTGGGTTAATCAGTAATTTCCCTCGCGATCCAAGAACGCTATATTTCCCATTAACGATGGGACATCTCGGTACCGGCATACCTTACGCTTTAGGGGCCCAAATAGCTAATCCAGATAAACTAGTTGTTTGCATTAACGGAGATGGTAGTTTTATGTTCAATGTTCAGGAGCTTGATACGGCTGTTCGCCTAAATTTACCCATCATTATTATTATTGCTAATAATTGCGCTTGGGGGATGATTAAAAGCAAGCAAAAAGGGGAATTTAAGAAAAGATATTGCGATGTAGATTTACCGCCAACCAATTATGCAAAAATAGCTCAAGGTTTCGGGTGTTACGGCGAAAAAATAGAAAAACCAGAGGATATTAAACCGGCTATCCAAAGAGCAATCGAATCTAAAAAACCAGCCGTTCTGGATGTAGATATCGCTTTTGAAACTCCCATAGCGATGAAGGTAATCGGGAATCTTAAAAAAAACCGTGGATTGTACGGTTAATTTTCTAATAAATTTTTATTAATTCTACTTTTTTTAATTTATAAATAAAAATTTAATTCAATGCTGAATACACCTAATCTAAAAAGCACCTATAATTATAAATTCTTAATTATAAAAGGTAATATAAATTGTCAGAAAATAAATTTTTAATTGGAAAGGTAACCCTAATTACGGGGGCAGGTAGTGGATTTGGGAGAGAAATGGCCATAGTGTTTGCTGATAAGGGGTCTTCCCTCGTTTTGAACGATATAAATATGGCTGGTCTTGAAGAAACGCGTGATTTAGTTTTAAAAGACTTTCCTTCTACATCAATCCTTCTTGCTCAAGCTGATATTTCGAAGCTTGAAGAAGTTGAAAGAATGAAAAAGCAGGTATTTGAAAAGTTTGATAATGTTTTTCTGCTAATAAACAATGCCGGAATTGATGGAGGTGCTTATAAATCATTATCTGCGTCAGAAGAAATCTATGATAAAGTTATGGGGGTCAACGTTAAAGGAACATGGAATGTAACTAAGACCTTCTTCAGAAAAATGAAAAGCCAACGCGATTTTCAACCAATTCGAGCCAAAATCATTAATATTGCCAGTTGTGCTGGGACTGCTAATGGAATCAATCCAATGTTAGGTATATATAGCGCGAGTAAGGCTACAATTATAGCTTTTACAAAACTATGGGCTCTTGAACTCGGTCCTGTTGATATAACAGTTAATGCAATCTCTCCTGGTGTTTTTCTTACCCCTATATATGATAATGATCCCGTCAAGATACGACAGTTTTTAGAAACGAGAGGAGTTAAACTTCCTTTGGATAGAATCGGAGAATCAAAATGGGTAGCTGACTTAGCAGTATTTTTAGCATCTCCAACAGCTGATTACATCTCTGGACAAAACCTAATTATTGATGGTGGAATGACAGTTTCAATAAATAAGCTATAGTAATCCTCTTATACTTTATAAGGAACAAGAAACTTTTAATTAAAAAAGAAAGAAAAATAAATGGTGGGCTTATTTAAAGAGCCAAAGTAAATTGCTCTTATAAGCAGCACCTAATTATGGTACGCTACCAACTTCACCAGGCATTTTAATCACTCCTTTTAAATATTGAAAAATAACAAACACATTTTTCTCTTTTATATGAATTCGTATGCGCTTCCCCGTTTTTTCTACACTTATTAATTTGATTTAAATTGATTATTTAAACTACGAAAATATAGCAGGAGCTTTTTAAATAAATAAATTAAGTTGAATAAAAACAATTTTAAAAACTCAAATTTTTATTATTTTGTAATAAAAATGTATGATAGTGTGTGTTGGTATGGAAGAGAATTTGTAATTATATTTATGGTTAAAGCAGCTAATCTAGTTTTTGGGAACATTAAAATAAAAAATAAGGTAAAATTTTGAATTTGAAATAAGTAATTTTATAACAAATCACAAGGTAAGATCGGATTAACCAAAAGATTTCGAAAATCTTTAACTGAAGGGAATTCCCCGTATTTTTTTTTTATGATATTCATCCCGAGGTTATATGTAAAAGCATTTTTTGAATATACTGGATCATTGAGTCTTTTTATTTGATTTCTTAGATCATCTTCACCAAAAATCTCAAAATTTTTACCATAACTAAATAATTCCTCATCGGTATAATTATCAATAAGAGCATGATAAGCAAAATTATACCAAAAAAGCGTAAGCTTATGTCTTACTTTGTTTTGTGCAATCATGGTTTCTATGGAATCTTCTTTTGACACATCTGGACAAAACTCGTTTAACCCAATTTCTGCTTGATCTCGATAAGAAAAAAGCACATTGAGAGCAAGATCTGCTATGCCTTCACTAATTAATAGTTTAGGAGAATTTAGTAGTAAAATTGAGTGTTCAAATTGATTTAACTCGCGATACAACATACTTTCTTTAACAGAAAATTCTGTATGATGTCCCGGATATCCTTCGTGAGCAGAGTGCATCAGTAAAACAGTCCAGTACATACCAAATTTCGGATTAACTTCTATTCGGCTATTATAATTACCTAAATACCATTCGTAGCAAGCCCATTTTATCTTGTTATTATTTTTTTCTTGTGTTAAATCTAATAGAATTTGCTCATTTTCAGGTAAGAGATTTATAAACAACTCCTTTGTTCGTTTCTCTGTGATTTCAAGTGCTCTTTTAAAAAATTTGAAAACTTTTTCCTCAGGTACTCTTCGTTTTATCCTTAGTTCTTCGATTCGGTCTTCTAGGCTTCCTGGCTCTCCATACGCTTCGTAATACTCTTCCTTTAAATTTTTCAGTTCTGATTCATTAGCTGGCTGTAAAGCTACATCATAAAGTTTTAAAAATTGATCTTCTATTGAAATTTCAATTCTATTTAGTAATTCGATTGAAGTCCTCATTGCCGTAAGCATTTTTTCTAAGTATTGTTCACGTTTTATATCATAACCTTGTGAGCCCAGTTTGTTTGATAAGTTGTCTGAGTCAATCAATAATTTGCTTGGCGAAGATATAGCTTCATTATCGACAATTTGGCTAAGTTTTTCTGGACCGTAATAAAAATCAACATATCCTTTGATATGTTTATTGATACGGAGCGCAAGTAGTAAAAAATCTTCACCAAACTTGGATATTTTTTTCATTTTTTAACCAAATAAGTAATTTTCGTCTTAAAGAAGTTGATAATTCTACAAATATTTCTAATTGTTATTAAAGTTTTTAAATAAAAATTATAATTATTTTAATTTACTAATCAGTTATGGCTCAAATAAATAAGACTATGCAAGAAACTTAAGTTTTAAATCCAAAACAATCAGATCTGACTTGGGAGAAAACGGTTTAACAACCTTGGAGTTCAAAATTTCTTCGATATGCCATCTACTATCTTTTAAATTAGTATTTAAATTGTCAATTCCTTTTTCGATTGGATTTGGTTTTTCGCAGAATTGATAGAAATGTAATATTCCGCTTGGTTTTTTCATCAAAAAACATGCAACATCAAGAAAGTTAATAGATTGTTCTGGTAAATTCATTATAATTCTGTCGATTTTATGTTTTAAATAATTTCCTAATTTGTTATTGTGATTCAAAAGCTTTTTAACATCTATATTATGAGCGATTACCTCTCCTTTCACTTTGTTTAATTTAATATTTGCAATGAGGTATTTGTAGGCAGATGGGTTAACATCGAAGGCATAAATTTTCACATCATTATTTTTTGCTATTTGAATCGAGAATGGGCCAACTCCCGTAAACATATCTACTACTATTTCTTGTTTTTTGAAACTACTTGAACTTACACGTTTTCTTTCAAATACTAAACGGGGGGAGAAATAAGCTTTTTTTACATCTAATTTAAATAAACAGTCGTTTTCTTTATGGATCGTTTCCGGATTGTCATCACCATAGATAACTTTTAACTCTTTTAATCTATATTTTCCCTTAACTTCGCTCAATTTTTCGTAAACCGTTTCTACTGATTTATTTACAATTACCAGAACTTCAGCTACTTTTTTCTTATAAGATAAGATGTTTTCATCGCTAATTGTGTTTATTTGGTCGAATTCAACAATCGCAATCTTTCCAATAATATCGTAAGATTTTGGAACTAATTCTAAAATGTTTTCTGGTAATTCACCTACGAGAGCCTCTTCAATGGAGCGGTATTTGTAATTTACTTCAGCAATTCCCTCAGCGGTAACTATATCAAAATTTAACTGATTTGAAATCCCTCCAATTAACGCTTTTACTTTTTCTACATCATCTGTTAGGGGAAAAAGCACATAGGCGCCCTCGTGTTTAACTTTTATTCTTCTATCGAGGAAGGGTTCATTTGGTAATTTTGTTTTTAATAATTTGAGGAATTTCTCAGCAGATTCCTGTTTAATCTTTACAAATTGTGTCTGTTCCTTGTTACTTTTACCCATTTACATCATTAACTTTAAAAATAATTGAAAATCGTTCCTTGGAATTAGTTAAATTCTTAATAATATTTCTGTCCAGTTCGCTTGAGGATTTAGAGCATTTTATTAAAATCGTTCTATCGCAAATAAAATTACTTTTTCGAAAAACTATGTCTTTTTTGCTTAGCAAAGTTAAATTATTATGGCCAAAACCGTAAAAGGAATCAACAGCATCCCCCGCTTTTATAATCACTGTGATTTTTTCTCCGTCTGCGAGCTTTTTTTTTAGGAGGGGATTTAGATCGTAGCATGCTTTTGATGTCTCTATTCCTAATATGCACGTTCCATTTTTCGTGAGATAAGTATCCTTAGTTAATTCAATAGTTGTGGTATGGGTACATTGAATTAGTGTGTGGCCTTTTGCAGTAATAGTATCTAATATAGTCATATCCTATTTTTCCTTAAAAAAATGTAAAATATCTTTAATTTGGTTAAAAACAGAAAAATTTGATTTATATACTCTCTTTAAAATAATATTTAACTCATGAATAAGATGATTTTCTGGAAATTGAAGTGATTCTTCAAATTGGTTTAGATAGAAATCAGGAATGAGAAGTCCACATTTTTCATAATTAGTCGAAAATTTATTTACATACTTTTCTGCTTTTTCAATAGAATTTTGATAGCAACCATCATTTGTGCCATAAGTGGGACTTGTTTCGTATTGCCCCATTGGAAACGAATCAATTAGCTCGTATGGAATAATGCCGTAAATAATAGAATAAAACACTAAATGGATCTGCTCTCTATTAATTAAATCGTTGTTATCTATTTCAGCTAACCATCTTCTAATCGTAGGAGAAGTTTTACCTTTAACATCTAATTCAGGTAAAACGATAAAATATTGAACATCTTTAGGTGGACGATAATTATTTAATAATTTCTGTTCGTACCGATAAATTAAAGGTCTATCTAGGCTCTCTTTTGATGCGTAAAGTCTTCCATGGTTTTTATAAATTTTCTCATAAACTTCGAAAAACGGTTTATTTCTTTTTATTAAACTTGCTGCTTTAACTAAATTGGGATGGCTGCGAATTCTTTGTTCAACTAATTCCCATAAATTTCCTTCTCTAATCGCTTGTCTAATAGTTTTCAACTCTGAGAATGATAAGTATAAATTATGCTTAGCAAGTAATTGGATCCTCAAATCCTCTTCAAACTTCATAAGCTCGGGGGGTGCATATTTTACACAGATTGGGCAATGGCAAGGAAATTCTTCCAGTTCCTCGAGTTTTCTAGTACCTGTGGATAAGGTAAAATAACGATTTTCCTTAGCAAACAAGACATACGCGGCCGAATCCATTAAATCACAACCGCACGCTACAGCTAATGAAAAATATTGTGGTAATCCTAACCCAAACATATGAACTGGTTTGTTAGGAATAATGTGCTTTTTTACGGTTAATAATATTTGTGTGGTGAGGTCAAATCTGTAATTCAAAAATGCTTTTACAATTCCTCCAACTGCGTAGATTCCAAAATCTAATTTACTCATTTCAATTGTGCTTTCTTTCAACAAATCGAAATGTGTTCCTCCGTGTAATGGACCAAACCAATAGCAATCCGACCGAGATCTCCTCGAGATATTATCTTTTGCCCTCTCAATAGTTGTATTAACTTTTTCTCTTGCGGTTTCATAATTATCTTCTAACTGTACTGGAATATCTAAAATCACAGGGAAGTCTGAGCCGATGTCTTCTTGAAATCTTTCTATGGTGGTAGCATCAATATCAAAAGAGTCTTTATTATACATATATTGTTGAAACGCTCCACTATCTGTTGCAATCATCCCATCGTAATTAAGATGCTTATGGAGTCCTTTTTGGAGAACTTGAGCTCTTAGTTTTTCATTTTTATAAATAATGTATGCGTTGGTAAAAAGGCATTGTGCTCCGAAAGTTTTTAGATCTTGTGGTGCGATAATATTTCTGGAGGGATGCACTACTGGAAATAGATTGGGCGTGATCATCTCTTTACCGTTCAAACTGATTCGTCCTAACCTTGCTAATGCATCAACATCTACTATTTCAAATTTCATGCTTATCCTCTTTTAATCCGGATTTACTAATCAAAAAATAGCTGTAAACGATCCTCTTGAGATAACTTTTCTAACCAATCGATTTTTCCAAGGACATATTCATTCACATCTATTTTCCCCGTAAGAATTCCTATTATTGTTTTGGTAATTACTTCAATATTGTTATTTGTAGTATCGATTTCCATTATGGGTTTGTTCAATTTTTTATCCAAGAAATAATTAGGAGCGTTTCCTAAAATTTCAGATTGGACATTTTCTCTAATTTTTTCCTTTTTATAACCCCTTTCCTTTAACCTGATATATAATTCATCGGGATCACATCTTAAAATTATAACATAATCGATATATTGTCCGGGTACAATGTCAGAAAAATGGCTTTCGATAATTAGAATTTCTAAATCTTGTTTATTATAACATTCTATTAACTTTATTACATAGCGTACCAATTTTTTTTCATTGATAACTGATGTTTCTCTTTCTGTGTCATAATTTATAATTAACTTCTCTGAAATTGCTAATTCGTTTAAGCTAATTACTTTAGCTTTAAAGTAGTTTAATAGATTTTTTGAAACTGTTGTCTTTCCGGTTCCAGGAGTTCCAGAAACGATTAAAATTTTCATATTTAAATAATTAGAATCATCGGTAAAATATAAAAATAGTAATCTAATAAAGAAAAAAAACCTAATATGAACTTTATTTGAAGAAAGCTGTGTTACAAGGGCACTCAATTAAAATATATTTTAATGGGAAAGGGGGGCTTCGAACCCCCGACCTCACGGTTATCAGCCGTGCGCTATAC
>DATKTW010000127.1:0-9798 GCA_035530895.1 Candidatus Nanopelagicaceae bacterium | reverse complement strand
ATATGTGTTGGTCTTGAATTTTAAACATTACATCATTATCATAGATCAGCTTACTGTTTGAATTCCAATTAAAATTTATGTAATTGTCAAGATTAAATTCTATATCCAATAAGAAGAGAACTTCTTCGGAAACAATATCAAACTTTTTAGCTATTTTCTCTAATCTTTGAAGATAAATTGCATATAGAGTCTTGTATTGGTCTATTTTTGGATCATTTAATGTCTTTCCGAGAACATTTATTAATCTAGATGACTTATCGTTTAATAGAGCCCATTCCAAACATTTTTCTCCTATATGTAAATAATTTTCTAAAATATTTTTAGCGGAAATTATCCTAATCTCTTCAAATTCGTCAGAAATTAGGCAATTTTCTAGGGTTTTAAAAACAATGTGATCTTGAGTTTTCAGTCCGTATAGAATCTTTAAGCTTTCCATTCTAGCGTTAGTATTATCAGATTTTTCTATGATCGAAATTAGAAACTCAATACATTCTATCCTGTTGATTTTATTCTGGAGCATTTTCTGGTAGATGGTATTTGGGTTTAGTGTAACTTTCATTTCGAACGATTAGGTAATAAATTTTAATAATACTATTCCACTTATTTTTTAAAGTTTTAAAATACTTATTAGATTGTTGATTATAATTAACATCATTTACAATTTACAAATTTAAATATCAGAGAAGAATTTGATTGTTAAAACTCCTTCTGAACGGATAGATAACCTTAAAGATAACATGCTATCAAGCAAGTATGAACTGTGTATTGAACGCATGAGATTTTTCACTGAAATCTATAAACAATATCCAAATGATCCCGAAATTATTAAGAGAGCGAAAGCTATAGCACACACTCTAAAAAATATGACCATTTTTATTAGAGATGATGAATTACTGGTTGGAAACGAAACCAGTAAAAATTTAGGCGAAAAAATCAATCTCGATCTTCAACGCTATGATAACAGCTTAGAGAAGAGAACAACATATAAGAAGTTAAGAAGAAGAAAACTTCAACCCTTTTCTATCGACGAGCCTGATATTGATGAGTTACTCGAAATAATTCCTTTTTGGAAAGGGAAATCGCTAGCAGACGGTCGGATTAATGCAAAATTACGAGAAGAAAAACTTATCACAGGAGAGGGGCAAATTGCTTCCTTAGCTCCAAATATTTCTGTTCAAATTGGAACGACAGAAGGCCATTTATGTGCTGGCTACGAAAAACTCTTGAATTTAGGATATAAGGGGATAATCGAGGAAGCTGAAGCATATCAATCCCATCTAGATAAAAATAATAAGGATTTTCAAGATAAAAATCATTTCTACGAGGCTGTTAAAATTTATTACAGAGCAGCTATAGATTTTTCACACAGGTTTTCAACTCTTTCTCTTGAAATGGCAAAAACTCATAACGACGAGAAACGAAAAGAAGAGCTTAATACTATCGGAGTCATGATGAATAAATTTACTCAAACGGCTCCAGAAACTTTTTACGAGGCAGTTCAATTTATATGGTTTACCCAAAATATAATAAATATTATTTATCAGCGAAGTGTTGTAGCTCTTGGTCGATTAGATCAGATTTTATGGCCTTATTATGTTCAAGATCTTAAAAACGGTGAGATTGATAAGGAACACGCATTGGAATTAATAGAAGAACTCAATTTAAAATTAACCTGGAATGTAACCATATTACCTACAGACTTTACTTTGGTAGCTAACGCTCTTGGTCAAAACACCCAAACAATTACTATTGCAGGCATGGATTCAAATGGTAAAGACGCTACAAACGAATTATCATACCTTTTTCTTGAAGCATATAAGGATGTAAAAGTTTTCACAACTGATCTTTCTGTAAGAATTCATAAGAAAACCCCAAGAGAATTCTTTGAAAATGCTATTAAAGTTTTTAAACACACTTCAGGTATTGCGTTTTATAACGATGATGTAATCGTTCTAGCACTTCAAAATACTGGTTACTCTCCCGAAGATGCTCGGAATTACGTTATAATAGGATGTGTAGAACCTACAGGTCAAGGAAACAGTTTTTCAGCAACAGCTAGGATGTTCATTAATCTACCCGGAGTATTGGAATTAACTTTAAATAATGGATATAGCAATTTCTCAGAAAAAATAGATGGTTTACAGACAGGAAATCCAAGAGAGTTTACCACATACAATCTATTTTACGATGCGTTTACACGCCAGCTTAAGTATAATATTGAACTATCTGTGAGGATTGCCGAAGCCGGAGATAAAGTAGCTATGAACTATTTTCAACATCCGTTTGTGTCTGCTACGCTTGATGGGTGCTTGGAAAGTGGAAAAGATTATGTGTGTGGAGGTGCAAAAAATAATTATTCGTCGATTACTGCTTATGGGTTTGCTACTTTAGTTGATTCCATGTATAATATTAAAAAAGTTGTTTATGATGAAAAGTTAATGTCTTTATCAGATCTTATAGATATTCTCAATTCAAACTTTGAAGATAATGAAGTTTATCGCCAAAAATTAATTAATAATTACGAAAAGTGGGGAAACGATAGTGCTGAGATTGATTCTTTTGCAAATGAAATTTGGGATTTGTTTACTCAAGAAGTAACTAAGAATAAACCTTTAAGGGGAGGACGATATAATGCGGGAGCTTATTCAATGGGCATCCATGTAATGGAAGGTATTTTAACTCGACCAACAGCTGATGGTAGAAAAGCAGGAAGACCCATCTCAAATAGTTTATCTCCCGTGAATAGAGTTGAAAAAAACGGAATCACCGCAACTCTTAATTCAATCGCAAAATTAAATTACAACTACGCTACGAACGGAGTAGCTGTTAATGTGCGATTACATCCCCAAAACTTAGAAAGTCAAGAAAACATTGAAAAGTTTTATCACCTCTTAAAAACCTATTTTGATAAAGGTGGCATGCAGATTCAACCAAATGTGGTTTCAACTGAAACTTTAAAAGACGCGCAGATCCATCCCGAGAATTATGCAGATTTAATTGTAAAAGTTGGAGGTTATAACGCTACTTTTGTTGATTTAGGAATTCCGATTCAAAACGACATAATAGATAGATTAGAAAACAAATTTTAGATTTACAACAACTATGGAATTAATAATATCGTATAAAAAAGATACTAAAATTGCACCTAAGTATTTAAATTAAGGATACAATTTTCAAATAAATTCAAACTCTTTTTTATATAGAAACGCAATTTTGTAAGCAAAATCCAGAATTATTTAATTACTTCTCTTTAATTATTTTAAACTTACTAATATTTTATAATCATCTATCGCTCTTTTTAATGTTCTTATCGCCAATTCGGCACAATGTTTGTGATCTTTTGGTAAACCGTCTAAGGCAGCGTCAATATCTTCCGGTTTTAATTTTTCAGCGTCCTCTAACGATTTATTTTCAATAAGAAGAGTGGTTTGGCATCCTGCTGCCACTGAAGCTCCGCAACCGTCAGTAAGAAAATTGGCTTTCTCAATAACATTATTATTTATTTTTAAAAAGAAAGACATTGTGTCGCCACAAGGACCCTCGTAAGTTTTAGAAATGTTAATCTCATCTTCAGAAGGTTTACCCCAGTTTTTAGGATCGTGATACAGTTTTACTATACGTTCATTATACTCTTTAATCTCTTCCTCAAGTATGATTTCTTGAAGATTTTCTACATACTCATCAAACTTATCTTTAGGCATCTAAAATGAATTATTTATATTAATTAAGATTTAATTACTATAAAAATAAATTGTTCAAATGTTTAATCAATTCGATTATTGCTGTTGGTGATGATGATTGTGATCGTTATTATCATCTGCGTCA
Organism: Candidatus Nanopelagicaceae bacterium; assembly: GCA_035530895.1. GTDB lineage: Archaea > Asgardarchaeota > Lokiarchaeia > Sigyniarchaeales > SOKP01 > SOKP01. The sequence continues at coordinate 5,973 of DATKTW010000127.1, read as the reverse complement.
GTGTGGATTTTTTCTACACCATAACCTTTACCGCCACCAGGAGAACAAATGTTTTCACCACCTTCTAATGTCCCATCTAAAACCTTAGCAATTACATCGTCAATTTGGCCAGTAACACCCTTAATAACTTCAATACCATATTGGCTAAAAAAATCTATTGCTCTATGGCCTATTCCCCCGACGATCATACCTTTCGCACCTTGTTCGTTAATAAAACTTGGTATGCTCCCGACTTCGTGTCCGGGATTAGGTAACACTTTTTTTTCAACTACTTTGTTATTTTCAATTGAAACAAAAGTAAACTCTGGAGCTCGACCAAAGTGTTGCGAAACACTTCCCATTTCTGTACATATCGCTATTTTCAATTTTTAAATCACTTTTTTTATTAAATTACTTTTAAGAATAATCATTCAAAATACTTAAAGTTTTCTAGGAAACTAGGCTAGATGACACCGCGATTGAAAAAAAAAATAAAAATTATTAAAATTTGGTTTTCTTCTGGAATATAATGATACCAAGAATTATAAAAGCGAGGGTAAATGCAATTACAATTAAAAGTCCACCAAATAATGTAATTGGAAGTTGTTGAGCAGTTCCAGTCGGTCCAAATAGGGAACTACTATATAAAGGATCAAACAATCCATCTCCCAATACAGTTATTTGAAGAAATACCTGCTTAGCCCAGTAAGGAGGAGTGAAAAATACAATAGCACTTTCAAATGGCCATAAGCTACCTGAAAGAAATAAAATGGGCAGGTAATAGAATAATGCGATTGCGTTAGCAATTTCTGGAGTTTTTGCTATTCCTGAAATAATAATACCAATTCCAACAGCTGAAATACCAAATAAAACTGCAATGAAAAATCCGATAAATAATTCAAAAATGCCTTTAAATGGGACTTGTAGCACGGCATATCCAAGTATGAACATGATGAGAATCTGTAGAGAAATCATAAGAGTTTCAGACAAAAGAGCTCCTAAAAATAGATTTTTTCTTCCTGTGGGCATTGTATCCAACCGTTCAAGCATACCTGATGTTTTATCTACAGCAAAGGATATTGCTGCACTTGTTGTACCTGCTGCTGTTATATATATTATCATTCCTGGAAAGCTATATTGGAAAATCTCACGACCAAGAAAAGAATAAAACAATAATGTAAACATAACCCCAAAGCCTAGAAAAAAAACTAAGTACTGCCAATGGCGTGTCTTATCTTTAATATTTTTGATTGCTATTTGGATAGCCTTATTCTCTAACAAGTTCATTCTAATCTCTCAACCTCTTTCCTGTTAAATTAAGAAATACATCCTCAAGTGAGTTTTGCCTAAACTTTATATTTTCAACCTCATCAATACTGTCTATAAACCCCTGTTGTAATAGTTTCATAAGGTTTTTTAAACCACCCTGAAAAGAAATTAATAATGTATTTCTTTCTTTCCTGCTACTTTCATTCCAATTTACAACAAATGGAATGTTTTTAATATTGTCTCTTATTATTTCAAGGTCTTCTTGTTCGAGGAATGAGACTTCTAACGCATTATCACTTCCATATTTCTCCTTTAATTCGGTGGGAGTTCCTTCAGCAATTATCTTTCCTTGGTCAATAAATGCAATTCGATCACTTAAAGAATCAGCCTCAACCATATCATGTGTCATAAGAATTATTGTAATATCCCTATTTTTCAAATCTCGAATATAGTCCCACACAAGACGTCTTGCTTGAGGATCAAGACCTGCCGTAGGTTCATCTAGAAACAAAATTTCCGGTTCAAATACCAAAGACATTGCGAGATTTAAACGTCGTTGCATACCACCTGAAAAGCGTTTAGACCAGTCTTTTCTTCCTGCTATGCCAAAATCTTCTAAGATTTTTCTTGTTTTCTCTTTCGCTTCTTTACGAGTCATTCCATGCATAATTGCTATAAACTCAACATTCTCCTCAGCCTTTAGAACTTCATAAATTGTGATAACCTGTGGACACACTCCTATTTTTTTAACAATCTCTTTTTTCCCAGTTAAGATACTATGTCCATTAACATTCGCATCACCTGCAGTTGGAGTTAAAATAGTGGTTAACATGCGTACTAATGTAGTTTTTCCCGCACCATTAGGACCAAGGATACTAAATAATTCTCCCTTTCTTATCTTTAAGGATACTCCATCAACTGCTTTAACTTCTTTAAAATGTTTCTTAATATCTTTAATTTCAATTGCAATAGATTCTTTACTTACACTCATTTTTTCATAATCACCTTAATTTTTCGTTTTTCATTTTTATTATAAAAACTTACTTGATGTTAAAAATAAATTTATAAGAATAGGAGTCCAGATTTTGATTTTTTCAATAATCTGTAAACCAATTTATTTAATTTATTAATAGGAATCTTGATATTCTAATACTACTCTGGAAAATGTTTTAGTAAAAATTTATTTACTAAGTTTAAATTGAAAATAATTTACTATTTTTCAATCCGGACTTCATTATGTATACAGATACTAATAATTTTTACGGAGGTTCCAAATTATTATCTCATTTATCGTTGAGATAATTGTAATAACAATACTAATATACAAAGCAGTGAAAAGACCAAGATTCGCAACTAAAATAAAAGGAACAATAGTTGATGCACTTATCCAGCAAAAAACAGTTATATAATATGCATATAAGAATCTTCTTTTATACCTTGAAATCCTAACCGACTCATCAGTTTTACTTAGTAAATTAAAAGCAGCTCCTCCAATCCCCGAAAGTTCGTATTTATTTCCTTTTTGTCTCAGTAATAGTTCTAAACTTTTAAGATGATAAGAAAGAGTTGGACTATCAATAGATTCTATTTTATTTTTAATCTCTGTGAATGATAATTGTTTTTCCCCCAGAAACTTTACAATATCTCTTCTAACCTGATGATTTAAAGATTTAAAAATTTCATCTTCATTAGGAATAGATTTTTTCTTCTTTTTCTCCTCTACATCTCTATTATTAAGCATATTTGCATCAATAAATTCCTTTTTTCTGATATATAAGATTAATCTATTTTGAATAAAAAAGTTTACATAGAATCTTAGATGTAAGCAGACATCCTTGCGAAGGATCAGGATTTAAGCTTTCACCGAGAATAACGATTATAACGTATGTTTAATGAATGATTTTTTAGTGAATGATTATTCATAATGCTTAAATATTGTGTTTGATATATGATACATAGGATGTAATGAATGATTATTGAATAATAATAATTATTCAAAATCTAAATTTCATAATAAAATATACAAAATATAAGGAGATGAAAATAAAATAATGCCTGGTGGAGATAGAACTGGCCCTAGAGGTCTTGGAGCAAGAACTGGAAGAGGTTTAGGATATTGTGCAGGATATGATGCTCCAGGATATGCTTACGGTCCAGGATATGGTTATGGAAGAGGTGGGGGTCGAGGGATGGCGTGGGGTTCCGGACGAGGAAGAGGATATGGGCGAGGATGGGCTTATAGAGAGCCCTATTATCCTCCAATTATGCCTACTGCCCCGGTTTATGCTTCAAGAATCCCTTTAGAGCCAGTAGATAAATTAACAATGCTAAAACAGGAAAAAACTTACTTAGAATCTGAGTTAAAAGGGATCGGTAATGCTATTGAAGACATAGCCAAAAGCATTGAAGAATTAGAGAAAAAAGAATAATTTTTTTTTCATTTTTTTAAAATTAACAATTAAGAAGTCCAGAATATTTAATGCTGAGTACGATGTCGCAAATTAATGATACCCACGAAGATTATCTTAAAGCAATTTATATGGCATCTAAGAAAAACAGGGGCGGGTGGGTTTCAAATTCAGAAATCTCTAATTTTCTTAAAGTTAAGCCCGCCTCAGTCTCAAATATGTTATATAGACTAAAAGAGAATAATTACATACATTGGTATCCAAGGAAATCAGTAAGATTAACTGCGAAAGGCAAAAGAATCGCGTTAACAACTATTAATAAATATAACCAATTGAAGCATTTCTTTGAAGATGTTTTAGGCGTGGACAATACATTTGAACTTGACGAACTTTGCTGCAAAATAGAGCATACTATAACGCCAGAAATATCAGATGCTATAGAAAACCTTTCTCTTAAAGTAATTCAAGAAAATATTTAAATAATAAACTCAAAATTTAAATTTTTTAATATTCATTTAGAAATCATGGTAGATGTTATTTTAAAAGTAAACGATGAAAAAGTTCCTTTAAACGATTTTATGGAAGAAATGTTGAAGAATTTGATGTTGGCATATTTAAAAGCAGCAAAAGGTATCCCTGAAGACATAAAATCGATTAATGTCGAAATAAATCAGTAATTTTTTATTTTTTTTAATTAAGAAATCGGTATTTTAATAAAAATACTGGGCAATATTTTCATAAACCTATTTAAACAAGAAAACATAATATTCTCAAAATTCTTAATTTTCATCAAAAAAAAATAAACGTGAGATTTTAATGACAGAAAATAAATCTAAGGAAAAATTTGACATTAAACATACTTTTTTCATCGGTTTAGCATTTTTTACGACAGGAATTTCGTGGAGTTTGTATAACACTCGAGTTAATCAACAGTTAGACAATTATTTCGCAGGTTTTGTACTAGCCGGATTAGCCGTAGGTATTTTAATGGCTTTAGACAATATGCTAGGAGTATTCATACAACCAATTATGGGGACCGTCTCTGATAATACAAGATCTAAATATGGTCGAAGAATACCTTATATTATTGTTGGAGTTATCTGTTCTGCAATATTCTTTGCTTTGATCCCTACAGGATTTCTACCGACAGGAAATCTACCAATACTATTAATTTGGATGTTATTTTTCAGTCTAAGTATGGGTTTCTATAGATCACAAGCAGTCGCACTAATGCCTGATTTTGTTAAACCTCAACATAGAAGTAAAGCAAATGCTATTATTAACATTATGGGGGGTATTGGAGCAATAGTTGCTTATACCATGGGTTTAGCTTCAGGTGTTCTTGGATTACAATTGACCTTTATTATCGCCTCGATAATTATGGTTGTTGCTTTGCTAGTTCTCGTCTTAACTGTAAATGAAAATGATGCCTACAGTTATAAACTTCTACTAGAAACTGAAGCCAAAGAAGGAAAAGTTAAAGAGAAGAAAGAAAAAGTAGGTTTGGTGAATAGTTTCAAAGATATTTTAAATGAAGAAGATAAAAGTACACTCTTCATACTATTAGCTATTTTTGCTTGGTTTATCGGATATCAAGGTTTAGAAGCATTCTTCTCAATTTATGCAGCTTCTGGTCCAAATGGTGTATTGAATCAAACCGATGCATTTGCATCCTTTATGTTTAACTTTGTTGCGATTCCATTTATTCTTGCAGCATTCCCATTATCTTTATTAGCGTCTCGAATCGGGAGGAAAAGGTGCATTCAAATCGGATTGATAATTATGATTTTATCCATGCTAATTGGATTTTTGATTCAAACCCTAACAGTAACTATGATTGTTTTAGTTTTGTTCGGTATCGGATGGGCTTTTGTAAATATTAACTCTATTGTAATCGTCTGGGAACTGGCACCTAATGTAAAGAAAATTGGAACTTACACTGGACTTTATTACTTCTTTAGTGTGTTAGCGGCTATAATCGGTCCTGGAATTGTTGGGGGTTTAAGAGATATCTTCGGTCCAGGGTCTTTGCTTTTTGATGGGCTTCTGTTTTTTGTAGTAGCATTTATATTCGTATACTTTGTCAAAAGAGGCGAAGTAGAGTTGACTGATGAAGAGAAAATAGCACGGAAAAAAGCGATTGAAGAATTATAAAATTGGTCTACAAATAGATTGGTTTTACAAAATTTTATCTTTTTTTTTTTATTTACTATCCTAAAATAATAAATAGATTTAAATGAAATTAGAGCCAGAATGTGTACCTTGTCTTTTTAATCAAATGTTAAGAGCCTTTCAATTGTTGAAACCTGATATATCC
>DATKTW010000126.1:0-15910 GCA_035530895.1 Candidatus Nanopelagicaceae bacterium | reverse complement strand
TGCTGAGTTGGTAAAACCCATTCTTCCATTTTATCGTAACTGGCGGTTGGTAGATATATTAAACTTTTCGCAGGATATTTTTCCATATATTCCGAAAGCGTAATAGACTTTATCCAGTTATTTTTGATTATCTGATCGAAGTAAGCAGGAATAAAAGGTTTAAGTTCGTCTCCCTCTTCATGACCTTGCCCCTCTACATAGCAGATTTGGTGTGTAGTTCCCCAAACTCCCATTTTTTCGGCATCAGATATGAATAAAACGCACCTATCACCTTTTTCATCTGCAACATCCTTCAAATATTCAATTGACATATATGTAGGCTTCCATGGTGTCAAATACCTTAACTTTTCATTGATAGGGAATATTCTTAGAGTTTTTCCTTCATCCTCCGTAATATAGGAATAGAAAGTCTCTTTTTCAGTAATACCTGTTGAGCGAAAATGATTATCATCAACAATCACATATTTTAAGCCAGCATCATTTAGGAAAGAAGGGTAATTCGGTTCCCACACTCTTTCCGATAACCAAGCGCCTTTCACGTCTAATCCGAATTCTTTTTTAATTAAATCAGATAGCTTTTTCATTTGAGCTATTTTATCGCGATAAGGGATAATTGCGAATATAGGCTCATAATAACCCCCTCCAATAATCTCTATTTGTCCTCTTTTTGCCATAAGTTTTATTTTGTCAATAAAATCTGGCTTATTCTCAAGAAACCATTCTAATAAATTTCCAGAAAAATGAAGTGTGAATTTTATGTCCTCATAATAGAATATATTGTCAATAAGTGGTTTATATGATTTCAGATAAACATCTTCATAAATAAAACCCATTTGATCAACTGGTTGATGAAAATGGAATACCATTGGCAGATTTACGCTTACTTCTCTCTCCATTTAGTTCTCCTCACTCTAATTTTATAGGATTTAAAGGTTTTGAGCAATTTATGAGATTTTTAGATTTTACAAACTACTAAACTAAATATAGATTGAAATTTAAAATTATAAAGAATCATAAATTTAAAAAATGATCTAAATCTAATTGTTCTTCTTTAGAATCTTTTTTATTTATTACACCAATATTGACATAATCACTAAAATCTTCTTTAATTAAGCCTTTGTTGATTAAATTTTCTTTTAGTTCTTCAGTATTATTAATATTAAGAATTGGGATGGTATTTCGGTTTATCGATGAGGTTTTTCAGATTTTTATCAAGATATTTTGGTATTTCAATTTTTGATACAATATCCTTATTAGGTTCTTCTTTTGGAAATTTTGATGAAGAATTCATAGTCATTTTAGTATAGATATTTTTAATCTACTATACATTCAAACCTTTATAAAGAAAAATTTTTGAAATATGTATTTTTCAAATATATTTCATCAAATTAAAAAACACTGAGAGTGTAAGAAATCTAATTTAAATAACTGGTTTATAATTATGAGAGATTTTTTTGATAAAAATTTGTTGCAAGAAGTATTTAATTCTAACGAATTTAAAGGATGGCTTCTTTCGAGAAGATGGTTTGGTGATAAATCGTCATTATCTAATTTATTGTTTAAGATAACAGTTTACTACTTTAATATCATCTCAGAAAGTATTTTTTTAACGATAATCGAGGTTACCTACGATGAATATTCTAAAAAATACTTCCTTCCCCTAATAGTCTACGAAAAAATTCAAGATATACTTGAACCTAACGAAACTACAAGAGAAAATGTTGTTAAACTAACTGAAAACACATTCAGCAAAATACTAGCACTAACTGTGCATGACAATCAAAAAGAAAAGATAATATATCTGAATCTTGTTGAAGCAGAGTATTGCGTTTTATTCTGGAAGAAAATCTTATTTGATAAGACAATTTCTGAAACCTTCCCTAACATGTCTTTAGAACTCACACTATATTCTGAACAGTTTGAAGATGAAATTAATTTGCAGAAGGTACGCATTTTAATTGAAGCTAGTTTATATCCTGAACGGTATGAATATGGATTACAGCAGTTAGGTGGTGGGAATACAACAAATTTGTTATTTTTATTAAAAGTATCAAATAAGAAAACCTCTCATGAAAAACCGATATCATATGTTTTAAAATCGTATAAAGATTATTCAGGAAGTTTGGAACCAAGGAAATTGTTTGTTTTAGTGAAAAACAATTTTCCAAATGCTCCAAAAATATATGGTATGATAAAAATCCAAGGTAGAGAAACAGTTGGGATACTTGAGGATGTCCCAAACAGTGGAAATTTGGGAGATATCTATTGGAATGAGCTTAATAGCATGTTGAACTCAATTTTTGAATCTGTTGATGTCGATGATCCCTCCTTAAATAATAAAGAGAAGATATCTGGATATATAAAAAACTACTGTGTTAATTCATTACAAGTGTCTGAAAAAATAGGACTCCAGATCAAGAAGTTACACGAAGCCTTAATTCTACAGAGTGATCCATTATATTCAAAGGAATCCGTCTCAAGCGAGGACTATTTAAAAGATTACACGGGAAACTTACTTGAGATGGTAGAAAGAATGCAAGAAACTATGAGCAGAAGTTCTGGAGGAGCTTTTTATTCCTCCCCTAAGGTGATATCTATTTTAATTGATATCAAGGATATTATTGAGAAATTTCGTTCCGAATTTAACCCTGATATAATTAATATCCAACCAGTTCATCAAGATCTCCACTTCCAACAAATACTTGTTAACAAATCTAACGGCGACTATATGTTCTATTTTATTGATTTTGAGGGAGATCCGCAGCTCAAATACAAAGAAAAAGAAAAAAAGTTCCCAATAGAAAAAGATTTGGGCAGTTTTTTAAGATCACTAAGCTATATTAAATTTAATACCCTGCTTAAATTTATTGAGGATAAGATAATAGATCAAGATAAGATAGAAGTCTCAGCGGAATTTCTTTTTAATCTCTACTTCAGAAAATCTTCTAAAATCACGAAAAAGCAAAAAATTTTGGAACTTGCCTTAAAAATTCTAAATGTTTGGGAAAATAAATTAATGAGTAAAATTTTTGAACAAAGTCCAAATCTTCAAATTACTTTAATTAATTATTTTACGATTGAAAGAGTATTACACGAATTAGATTACGAACTGCTGTTTAGACCTGATAAAATTCTTATTCCAATTCTTGGTTTAAAGGAAATTATAGATAAATATTAATTTATTCCTTTAGTATTTAGCTTTCTTTATTGATTCTTGCAAATTCATATGAGTAGTGGGAGGATGAAATATCTAATTGTTTCATCTGATTTTTATATTTTTGACGTAAACTTTTATTCCCTTTCATTTCTTCTTCGGCGTAACTAGGATTTAATTCTTTTTGTTCAAATAATCGCCATAAAAAAGCTTCTGCAAATTTAGTAGGTCCAAATTTCTTTTCTACCAGCACAAAGTTGCTCTCATCCAGTAAATTATTAAAAAATCCTAGATTATCGCAAAAATCAATCTTGAATGGTAAATCCTCTTGTTTTCCATAGATTCTAGCAATATCATTTATGAATATTCCTAGTTTATCTCCAAAGTTTATCTGTTCCGTTTCATCCAACTGTTCAATAAGATTTCGAAGAAAACTCCTTTTTATAACAATTAAATCACGATCGTTTAATGATTGAATTGTTGATTTGCGTTTTAAGAAGTATTTACTAAGCTCTAAATAATTTTTTATTAGATTATTTTTTGTGATACCCATTCTATCTTTCATTCTATCCAAATTCTCATTCAATTCTTGATCTATCCTTATTGTAATAACTTTGGTAGACTTTTTTGGTTCAGAATCTTTACTCAACGGCCATCATCTCAAATTAAATTAGTAGTAATATTTGTATGCATTTATAATCATATGCAACAATTGTAAGTATTGTAACCTAACTAATATAATTTTGTGATATGGTAGTGGGATATTTATATGAATTTATCATCTTTAAATTTTCTCACTGAGAATGGTTATAACTACAGTTAAAGACATTTACCAATATCAACCAGCTTGTACCGATAAGTAATCCTAGATTACGTAGCCATGTTGCCCAATTATTTTTGTACTAATAATAGTGTAAAAAAATATGTAATTCGGTTTAAGGAGTTATATATTAAATAAACAACTTTTTGAATAAAATTAACGATCAATTATTAGGCGAACATGAATAAAAAAGGCTATTACAAGATAAATCAATCAATTTAAGAAACTCTTTGATCAAATTGAGTAAACCTTTAATGATACCACAATTTTGACAATTTTCAATTTACACTATTTGTTACGCATCGATTGTAATTTTTGTAACTATTATAGTTAAATGTTATCAAGTGAATATTGAATTAGACTTATAAGGATAAACTAACTTTCTAAATATGTATCCTAAGATCAAAGTTCATCTAAAATTTTAGTTACGGGTTGAAAAATATCTATGGAGTTAACTAAACCTAACCTATCGAGTAGTGAAATAACAGAATCAGATATAAATGAAGTAGAAAACGTAAATATTTTAGAATTAGATTTATTTGATGATATTAATAATTCACTCACTAATGAATCGAACTTTAGTATTGAAAAGGTAGTAAAAGCACTTTCTTCAGCAACAAGACGCCATATTTTACACCAGATTCAGAATTCGAATGATGGGATGGATGTTTCTAATATTGCTTCGTCATTAGACATGACCGAAGCTAACATTTCTGCTCAAATTAAAAAACTTCAAGAAGCAGGTTTGATTTTTTGTAAATATTGTTCGGGTAATCATGGAGTGCGTAAAATTAGTAAAGTAAAATTTGATCAAATAAAAATCAATTTTTAACTACACATATATTCCTTATCGGCAAATAATTTAGGGATAAAGTTAATTCTGCTGGAAGTTTGAAATCAACACATTCTTAATTTTTTCAAAATGTCCTAAGTTAATCAATAGTAAGTCGTTTAAAGCATCCGACAATCCTGCTATTTCTATTTTTTCAACAATTTTATAGTAAGGACTTTTCTTAAGATCTTTTGTTAGAGCTTTATTCTCTTCAATTCCATTCAATAAATAGGCTCTACAATTTATTTCCTTGCTTCCCAATAACCTTTGAATAATAGCAAGCAACATCGTATCAAAAGTGACTCTTAATATGATTTCTCGGTCAAAATCTTTTTTAATTTTTAACAGGTAATCCTTAATTAGTAAAATTGATTCTTTAAAAAGTTTAATTGAATCGTATCCAAGTTTTTCTATTTTTTCTTTAAAATCAACATTTCTTAAGGCAGTTAAGCAGATTGCTGAAACCGTTTGGTATTCAGCAACAAAATGGATGAACCTTGCTTTGGTGTTAAGCATAGTATCTTTAGATTCAGCATCATCTAGCAATTCTTCGAGGTTACTTAACGATTTTTGGAAATAAGTAGAAATAGTATAAAATTTTTCTGCCGCAGCTTCAAATTCTTTATTTACTATTAAGATTTGAGCTCGTTTTTCTTCCTCTTGATAGAGATTGTCAAATTTATTGATTTTCATTACAGCTCTTAATATTAACTGCTTTCCTCTATCTTTTGTAATTTGAGATCGTTCAAACGCTTGTCCCGCTTTTAAAAGGAGTATTGAAGCCAAATTAGAATATTCTTCTGGATCTGATTCGTATAAATAATCTGATGCACTATTCCAACTTTCACCAGCTGTTTCCCAATCTTTCATTCGAAATGAGATATTACCCAGCTGAATTAATAATTTTGCCGATATTTCATATAGTTTTAATTCTTCAGTTTTTCGAATAATTGATTTCAAGCGATAAATTGCTTGAATGTTGCTTTTAAACTGTGATATAATCTGAATTATTCTAATATAGATTTCATCTAACTTAATATAACTCCCTAAATCAAGGTAAATTTGAGCTGCTTTCTCGTATTCTTTTATAGACTCATCTCCTTTACCCTTATCGGCTAATTCTTCAGCAATATCAATTAATCTGATCGCTTCAGCTTCCTTTTCATCTTTTTCGTCGTTGTTATACATAATCAAATTCTCCAAGAGATTTAGATAAATCAGTATAGATTAAATTTATAAGTCTATTAAGTAATCCAAATGCGATAGTTCTTTAGTTAATGAATGAAATTAAGCTTATTTAAATTTTGATAATAAAAAATAGAATTCTATTTGTGCTCTAAAAATTATCAAATAGTCTGATATTATCTTTTTTCATTACTTTTTTAAGCTCAATAGCCTGATAGACAGACGCAAAGCATTCTCTTGCGTCTTCAATTGCTCCATAAAAAATAAAATTAGAATACCAAGAAGCAATAAACATTATACTCGCTTTTCGAGCTTTTGTGTGGAATTTTTTGTTTAATCTAGGTGAAGAATATCTAAAGAGAAAAAGAGTTGGTGCTGTACCTACGGGAAGTTTGAGAGCGCTGCTAACAATTTGTTGAGTCTCAAGGATGTGTGAGAAACTTTCGATATCAATTACTCCACCATCAATCCAAATTTTTTCAATCCCAATTTTCCTTAATCCATCTATGATATTTACATTTCCCGGTTGGCTATTCTCTGTAATGTAAGCGTATCTCTGAGTCGATCTCATGTTATTAGAGCCAAGTATTAAAACTACAACCGATTTTATCCGATATTTCTTGATTGACTCAATTTCTTTTGCATTTTTGAGATTTGATACGGAATTGTATATATAATCCTCTGGTTTTATCCCCCTTTCGTTTAAATGTTCAATTCCAGCAATTCTTGCCTCGTAACTACCACCTAATACGAAAGGAGGGTCATAATTGTCTAAATAGAAATCTAAGTATTTCATCATTGCATCAGGTGCTGTAGCAGAGATTTCGACCAAATCTGAGAGTTTATATTGAGAAGATAGACTCTTTTGAGCATCTATTCTTTTTCTTGCTTTAGATTCATCAAATTGGAGTTCATTTTTTCTATCAACCAATGTTTGACCTTGATAAAACATGGTACCAATTAAAATGGGTTTGAGTGTAAAATTACCGTATCCTAACTTAACATTGCCGTATAAATAATAGTCCTCATTCATGGTTGCTTCAAAGCACAAATAAGTATTTAAGAAATTATATTTAACATCAATTATAATTTATCTCATTTAATTGGATAGATACACTAATACTGTTGAGGCTAGAATTTATGCAATTTTACTCCACAGTTTTTACAACGGCTCTCTGTTAAATCATTAAAATGAATTTCATGAAATAATGATTTGCAATTATCGCATCTTAAGAGATCTTGCCCTTCCTCAAATATAAAATTACAAACAGGACAAGATTTAAACATATCGTCTGAATCTAAATCACTAAATTTAACTAGTTCTACATGAGAAAGTTCCGGCGTTTTAGGCTCTTTTTTAGCTTTTATCCTTGGTTTGGAAAGAGATGTGAGTTTTTGAACTTGAGACACTTCAGTTGGAATCTTTAATAAATAAAAGCAATGAGGGCATCGAACTGTTCCCGCTTGTATCATTTTTCTGTCTTTTTGAGAATTAGCCCAAGAAGATAAACAGTGAATATGATATGGTGTTTGACAATGAGGGCAATAGCGACCGCTAACATAAAAGGAACTATTAGTATAGGGATTTACATCTGAAAAGCAGATCGAACATTTTTTATAATCTGCTAAGCCTCTTATCTGTAACAACCTTTGTTCTTGATCTTTTGTCAGATCATGGACTCTTAAAAGATCAGCTGCTATTTTTCTAAGAAAAGCGGGATTTTCAATAATTGAAGTTTTCCCGTCGCCGTAAGTTTTAATATTAGATCCTGCTAAATCATGAGCCGCTTGTAGTAAAGATTGAGCGTCATTATTGTAATAATAGTTACCCCCTGTGAGGTCGCTCATCCTTTTTAAGATATTGAGAGGAGAAAGTTCACCCAATCGAAATGTATCTATTTTTACATTTAATCCTTGAGCTAAACGTGCCATTTTCAATGGATCAATAGATGTCGTAGTAAAATTGCCATCCGAAATAACAAGGATTCGAGGAACTTTAGCGGATATCTTTCGTAATTCAGAAATAATTAATTTAATAGAAAGTCCTAAGGCTTCTCCCAGAGCAGATTTTCCAGAAACCTCTAGATCATCTAATACTTCAAAAAGCATTTTTGTATCGTTTGTAAAATCCATTATTTTTTTTGGCTTATTTGAAAAATTTACAATTGCGAACGCGCTTGAGGCATCTTGAGCAAATCGCTCACTAATTAACTTTTTCATTGCGTTTATACTACATACAAATCGATTTGGGGTATAATCTGCTCGATACATTGATCTGGAGGAGTCGATGCAAACAACTATGTTTTCTGGGTGCCGTTCAGACAAATTCAAATACCGTATAAGCTTTTACATAAGCCCGTAATTAATTCTAATTTTTATATGAAACAAATAGAATAAATAATTATGTTTTTTCACAAAACTAAAATTTTATTAATTAGCTATTTTACTATAAAATAAAGTTACACTATAAATTAAAGTAAAATTGATATTAAATCCGATGTGTCATTCATGTCTGAAGAGGAGACAAAAAGCGTTGTGATTAAAGACTTTTTCAAAAGTTCTATAATAATTAACGAATTAGATGAAGCATTAAAATTCAAACCAGATTCGCTAATTGGAATTGATCAAATTTCCTCAGACAAACTAGTAGAAAATAACATAAAAAATATCGAGGATCTAGCGAAATTATCGATCGAGAGTCTTCCAACTATTGAAGAAATTCCTACTAGAATTCTTCAGAAATGGGTAAGAATCGCACAAGTACTTGAAAAAGCAATCAGAGAGAAAATAAAAACACATAAGAAAATCTTAATGATAGGTTTGGATAATGGGGGAAAAACTAGCATTTTAGCAGTTCTTCAAGATAAATTTTCAATTATTAAGTCTCTTCTCCCCACAAGGGGAGTTAAACGCGAAAAACTGGACTTTTTTGGTTTCCCAATACTTTCATGGGATTTAGGCGGTCAGGTCCAATATCGAGAAAAGCTCTATTTTAACAGACCTGAATTATTCTTTACTGAAGCTGATTTGGTACTTTATGTTATTGACACACAAGATAATGATAGATTTGCAGAAGCTGCAAATTACTTCCGTCAAGTATTAAAAGCATTGGTTGAATTAAATGAATTCCCTCCAATCATGGTAGTACTCTCAAAAAGCGATAAAGATATTCGTACTTCTCTCGAATGGCAAAACAATGTATCTGCAATAAAAAATAAATTCGATAATATTATTGTCGAATATGAAGATTTATCAATCAGCTATGGTGATACGACTATATATCAAAAAGAAACTATCATGCAAATGTTCAGCGAAGCTTTGAAATTAATTTCTGGAACTTCAGAGATAATTGAGAATATCATAGAGGACTTTACTCATACTATTGAAGGTAAAGCAACGAGCTTAATTTCGATGGATGGTTTAATTTTTGGAAGTTTCACGAGCTCAGATGTTGATGAGGCTTTGCTAAATAATACAGCTCTAATTATGCAAACACTTTCGAACTTTCATAATTCGATAGGATTAATTAGAGAACCTTCAATCATACTTGATTTTCCCTTAAATGGGTTTGCAATTCGAGGAGAAAAACTTTTTGAATATTCTGAGCTAAAAATACCCGTATATTTGTGGTTACTTAGTGATAATTTCGATTTACTTAATGAGAAAATCGATTACTTTAAACAACAGCTTTTACCACTGATAAATTTATTTCTCTAATTTAGCTTTTCTTTAACGCATAAAAATCTTATTTATTCGTTTATATCATCTTTTGCTAAAATTAGATATTCAGTGCTCTTGTCCATCATTTCAATAGCTTTATTTAGTTTTTCTACAACTGAGGTTAATTCCTTCTCTTTTGCGATATCTCTCCATTTTATGTAGCTTTCTTTATGGGCTTCGTTATGATTCGCCCAATGTTCGCATAATTTGGAAAGTTTTAATATTTGTTTATCTACCATAATAATGTCCTTATAGTTAATTGTGCTAACAAAAAAAAAGTGATTATTAAAGTTGTTATTCTTCACTATAATAGAGTTTTGCTATTAAACATATTAAAGACGAGTAAGCGTTGTAAGCTATTATATGCCATAACCTACTATATGATGGTGTCAAGAGAATAATTATGCGAATTTAGAGGTATTTAAAATATTGTAAAATGCAAATTAGTGATTTATTTTCAAAAAATTAGTGTGAATTTTCATTCAATGCGTTTCATTTTTTAGCTTTCGATAAAATAAAGAGATTAGAAACTAGCTTTTAAAGCGAAGCTAAAAAATCAGATACAGCAGCGCCAGAAAGCTGTTCATCTATTAATGTATCATCAATTTCTTCTGAGAGGAGATCAAATTTGTATGAACATTTCTCGCCTTCTGTTAAAACGCACTCTACTTCACTACCATCAACATCAATCCCAAGTACATCAAAAATACTGTTAAAAATTCCAAGATATAATAGACATAAGTTTTTAGCCAAAATATTGCCTATTTCTTGGGTTGCTAAAGAATCGTACACATTTATGATAATGTGGTCTTTTTTAAACATCCCTGTGAGCCCACCGTACCCCATAAGCATTAAGACCTCGAGAGTTCCCAAGACAACTTCCTTTTTAGACTCCATCGTATTATTACTCCAATCCTTGTTATCAAAAAACTTCTCCAAAAATATTTTGCCTAGAGATTTCCCCACCCATATCAGGATATCTTCAGCATTTGTTCCAGCAAATTCGCAAAATTCCATAATCTCATTTGGACGTAACATTACAAGCCTCATATCTTTATCTTTTTCGCCTAAAAATAGTTGTCCTTCTTTTTCCTCAATATTTATCTCTAATTCTTTTTTGAGACGTTTAATCATGATTAAATCCTTTTATTATTGTTATATCTCTTAACTAGCAATATCTTTAAACTTATTTAATATAATAGAAATTTAATTGGCTAGGCTTATAAATTTATTGTTAAACCAAAATTTGTATAGATTTTCTAAGCTGAGACTAAGGTAAAAATCGTGTTTAATACTTTTTCAATATTATAGCTAGTTTTAACGGATGTAAAAACAAATGTCCAATTGTTATGCTGCAAACTATCAAATTCAAAAAAGTCAAAAATTTCTTTTTCTGTTCTTTTTATTTGTTCATCATTATTACTATTGTTATGATTAATTAAATCAATCTTATTACCAAGGATTAAAAGAGGAATATCTTTTAGATCATTTTCGTTATATATTTTCCAAAACTCAGTTTTTGATTCGTCAAAGCGTAATTGGTTAGCAACATCGATGATATAAATAATTATGTTTGAATCTTGAAGACCTAATAACCACTTTTCCCTAAAGGTGCTTTGCCCTGGGCTATCCCATACTGAGAGAAGACCATCTTCTCTCTGGATATACTCAATGTTAAATCTTTTACTTGGTGTAAAAAAATTTTCGTTATACTCACCTGTTTTTATTCTCCTTGTAAAGGAACTTTTTCCAACTTCGTCTATTCCAAAAAGAAAGACCTTTGTAAACAATCCAGAGGGATGAAAGGAAACTTCAGGAGCTTTTTCAAGTGTTTCATCCCCAAATCTTTTTATATCAATAAACAATGTTATTAAGAAGTTTTCTATTTCGGTATCGTCTTTAAAAGAGCAACATCTTTCAATATTTAATAATTCGTTTGACATATCAACAAAAATTTCTCGGTAATCGTATGGATTATCTTCTTTTTCAAATACTAATCCGATAAGCATTTCAATGTTAATGCATATAGTGTAGAGGTTTTGGTTCCCAATCAATTGAGAAACTGGATTACCAATTACAAACGGATTAGAGGTATTCTGCGTAGAATTTGCTTTACTTTTGGATATGATTTTTTCACAACAATTATCTTCTAGGGATCCATGATCGTGTCCTTGGATGATTTTTAACACTATTTCTTTATTATCCTTTTTGTCTATATCTTCGGGATAACTATAGATATCAAGAGTGTTTAAATCAAGAGTATTTTTACGCTTTAATAAAAATATTTTAGATAACACAGAATTTTCCTAATCAATTATTCCCTTAAGGATGTAAATAAAAAATGCTTAAAAAAAGTTTGGAATTGGCAGATGTTCTTTCTTATAAACTTTATGCCATTGACCTCTTAATAAGCAAGAAGTTAAAGCGTAATTAGTACAAAAAAAGCTTTATAAAATAAATTTTTAAGGATCGGTATTTTCTTCGGTAGAATCAGCTTCTTGTTCTGGATCGTCACTATTCACTTCTTCTTCTGATATCTCATCTTGATCTTCTCCAGAGGGTTCTTTTGGTGTGACAGGGGTGTCACACACTGGGCATTTTGTCCAACCCGGCCTTAAACCATATCCACAACTAGCACATTCTATCATTTCTGGATCAGGTTGCCATTCAGGAATATTTAAGCCCCCTCTTCTTCTTTTCTCTGCTAACTCCTGCAAATCTTCTTCTTTCCATACCTCCATACCTTCAGGGATTCCCGAACCGCGCTCTTCAGCGAATTTAAGTAAGTCTTCTTCACTCCAAGCAGGAATGTTTGGTTGCGTAGTTAACCTTTTTTGAGCTTCGTTGGCGAGGTCTTCAGCGGTCCAAGCTTTTAATTCTTGACCTCCCGGTGTTCTAATCCCTCCTCCTGAAGGTTCAGATACCTGTCCTCCGGAGATAGGTTGTTGTGGCGCTAGTGAAGGAATTTGACAACAAGAAGCAGACAATTTTAAAAAAGCTTCAAAACAATTTCCAAAACGAGACTGTTCTTGACCTTCATCGGAAATAAGGACGATACTTTTTTTGTCAGAAGGAAGAGGAACTATAATACTACAAACAGCGATGTCTGATTTAACTCTCTCGGATTCTATAGCAGTCATAATTTTTCCCATGGAGCTGTTTAAATCAGAATCTTTCATCAAGAAATCACAAATTGGGTCGCCGTGCCTTTGAAATTCTTCGTGATATTTCGATAATTGATTTTTAGTAATAGTAGAATCTAGTGAATTAATTATAGCGCTCATATAGGGAAAAATGTGAGATTTGGGTTCTTTCTGTGATTCATCTAGTTTATATCCCCCTAGATCAATGTTTCCGGTAAAAGGAGCGAACAATGGTTCTTCACCTTTAATTTTCCCATATACTGTTGTTCTACCAACAAAACATTTTATCTCCCCATAATACGCAATAGCATTATCTATCAGTTGGACTTTGTCATTATAAGAAATTCGAGGAATAGTACGAAAAATGACATCAACCCAAGGAAGTTCTTTTACAGGTATTATGACAACGCAAGTCTTAATAATTAATTCTGATAATTTTTTAAGATATTCCTTTAGGTTTTTTTTTATTTCTTTATACTTGTCTTTTTCTAATTCAGCCTCAGCCTTCTTCATAAACTCTTTGAACTTTTCTTCATTTTTTTTAACAGAACCTCCATAGGACTTTACTTCTCCTACAATATTATCTTTTAAAATGAAAGTAGCATCATTTACGATTTCACTTTGTAGTTCTGTAAGTTCTTCTACTAAATAATCACTTACATCAAAATCCAAACTATTTATAAAGATATCAAACAATTTCACTTCAGACAATTTTAAAACCTTCCTATATAGATTTAATAATCTTATATTTATAGCAACGAATTGAATATAAAAATTTATTTAAAACACAATCAACTCACTATTAGATATTGATGTGTAATATTTTTAAGAGAGATGTAATGAGAAAGTGAATGATAAGAAAATTATAGTCTGTTTTAGCTCTAAAGTTTCTATTGAGGTCCAAAATCATTTAAAGGAACGTTTAAAACCGCTTTCAAATGTAAGAATTATGTTTCCAGAAGATACATCGGATGAAAATCTAAAAAACATAGTTTCGGAGGTGGATGTTCTAATCGGTTGGAGACCGTCTAAAAGTTTATTAGAATCCGGGATGAATTTAAAGGTATTTATTAATCCTGGAGCGGGTATTAACCACCTATTAGAATTATTTATTGAATTAAATAACTATAGGAAAGTTACCCTAATTAACGGTCATGGAAATTCCTACTTTGTGGCTCAACATGCTGTAGCATTGCTCCTAACTCTTACGAACAAAACTATACCACATCACATTTGGATGAAAGAAGGAAAATGGAGGACTGGAGATCAAGATGCTGCTTCGATTCCATTGCGTTTTCGTGAAGTTGGGTTGCTAGGTTATGGTGCAATTAACAAAAAAGTTCATCAATTTCTTGCTGGTTTTGATTTAAAATTCCATATTCTCAGAAAAAATTGGAATAAACAAAAAGATAAATTACCTACAGAAGCTAAGAAATATGGTTTTGCTGAGTTAGATGATTTTTTAAAAGAAATAGATGTTTTAATAATAGCTGTCCCGCACACTTCACTGACTTCGGGGTTGATTAAAGCACGAGAGCATAAGTTGTTAGGACCGAAAGGGTTGATTATCAATGTTGCAAGAGGAGACATAATAAATCAAGAAGATTTATACAACGCTTTAAAAAATAGGACAATTCTGGGGGCAGCTATAGATGTTTGGTATAATTATCACCCAAAAGCTGATAAGGAAGATTTAAAATATCCATATGAATTTCCTTTTCATAATCTCGATAACATTGTTTTATCTCCGCATAGGAGCTATTCCCCTTTTAATGATCTCTTAAGATGGGATGAAGTTATCGAAAACATTAGTCGAATAAGTCAAGGTCGAAGTGATTTGATCAATGTTGTTGATCTTAAAGAAGAATACTAAAATTATAATTAAGAATATGTCAAAGGGAGATAATATATAATTCTATCCTTAAAAAAAACTATAGTAGTATTATATTTCGAATCTTTAAAGAATAAGGGAGATATTAGGGGAGAATAACTAATCAAGAGCAATTAATTAAAAAATTTTGTGCAGATTTAATACCGTTTTGTAATAATAACTATACTAATTTAAGTTCTGGCAATTTCAGAATTTTCTTGCGAAAAAGAGGATATATAATTTTTTTTTACAAATTTAAAAGTTCGACATGAATTGTATTATAAAAAAAAAAAATTTTAAAAAAAATTTAGATACTATAAAAAATTTTCAAAAATATTTTCAAATATTACTTTAAAACGATACTCCTTGACTTTAGCGTAATATTTAAGATTAGAATGAGTTAGTGGGGTAAAATCTATCCGAAATTATAAATTCGGTAAATTCAATTTTATAAAAATATATTAACCCACTAAAAAAAAATCTTTATATAGTATTTTATAATTACTAATTATATTAAGAATAATCAGATAAAAATATGGTTGAGGCGATTTCATGAAAATAGTTACCGTTAATGTACCTGAAAATTATATAGAGGCAATAAAAAAATTAATTGGGCGAGACGGATTGTACCCCAGTCGATCAGAATTGATAAGATGTGCTGTAAGAGAATTCCTAATAAAAGAACTTAAGCTTGCCAATAATATGGCAAAATATAATGAAGTAGAAATTGAAGATTTTGACGATAAAAATTTTGTAAGAGTACCAATAGAAAGTGTAAATGAAAAATCTGAACCGGTACGGGAATTTAGAACTTATAAAATTTTGAAAAGATTGGAACACTAAAAAGCTAAATATATTTATTGAAGTACAGCTTTTCTCATAAATAATGGCAAACTTTAGTTTTCCTCTATTCTCCTTTTTTTTATTTTAATAGAAGTACGCATAAATTCATTATATTGTATCCACTACATTTTTGTATAAATGAACAAAATTTTGTTTTTTTGCCTTATACTAAATAAAATTTTCATTTTAACTAGAAGATTTTTTTAGTAAAGCAAATTCATACAAACAGAGCGTATTCAGGAGATCTTTCGAGTTTGGTTTTAATAGAAAATGGAGAATTTTCATTCATGCTATTTTAACCTTTTATGGATAAAAATTACGAATTTATATTTTGGTTCAAGTT
>DATKTW010000125.1:0-33942 GCA_035530895.1 Candidatus Nanopelagicaceae bacterium | reverse complement strand
TATGCTTGAAGAATATTACAATCTTAGAGGTTGGGATGATAACGGGATACCAACTAAGGGAAAATTGACAGAATTGAATATTGATTATTATTAATTTTTTCTTGTCTCAAATTCTTAAAGCTTTTTTAATACTTTCGTCCTATCACATATTATAACTTAATTTTTAAAAAAGTGATTATAGTGGAAAAGGATTTATCTAACGATTATTCTGCAAAAGGAGCAGTAGGTTATAGTTTTGGTCAGATATCTCTCATAACATCGTACCAAGCGTTTACATTTTTGATATTTACATTCTATTTCACGGTAGTAAGAATTCCTCTAGAATTAATTACATTAGGGTTTATTATATGGTCAGTATGGAACGCGTTCAACGACCCATTAATGGGTTTTCTAAGTGACAGAACTCATACACGATGGGGACGTCGAAGACCTTATATCATGGTTTTTTTAATTCCATTAGCCGTTGTAATGTTTTTCCTGTTTTTTCCACCTTATTCTTATGGAATCACTGATATTACAATCAACTTCATATATTTTGTCGTTATTATTATACTCTTTGAATTCTGCTATACAACTTACGACATCAATCTCACTTCCATGCTTCCAGAAATATTTATCACTAAGGATGCTCGGTTGAAGGCTAACAATATCCGACAAGTTTTTGCTATTGTAGGATTAATTTTTGCGTTTCTTCTTCCAGGGTTTTTTATTGAGGACTATTCAGATCCCAAATATGTCATTGAATATGCCTTTTTTGGAATTACATTAACAGTTATCATTTTAATTGTCGGTTTACTCTTTTTGAAGTTTACACCAAGAGAAAGACCAGAGTTCCAGCAAGATCATAAGGAGGTTCCAGGTTTCTTTACCTCATTTAAAACAACTATGAAAAGTAAATCCTTTAGATGGGCGATACCTGCTTTTATGGGTGATTTTTTTGTTGATACAATGCTCCCAACAATCATACCTCTATATGGAAAATATGTATTAAAACAGGAAGGGATAATTCTCTCACTTTTATTGGGTGTAGCTTTTATCGCTGCAGCTTTATCTATTACATTAATATGGAAACGATTGGCAATAAAAATCGGCGTAAGAAAAATGTGGATGATTTCTTCTGCGGTTTGGATGGTTACATTATTACCATTAATATTTGATTTAAATCTTATTTTAGCCTTTATCGTATTTTTCTTTGTTGGTATAGGTTTAGGAGGATCACTTTATTCTAAGGATTTAATTGTTTCAGATATTATTGATGAGGATGAACTGAAAACGGGAACTAGAAGAGATGCAAGTTTTTTCGGTAATTATATATTTTTCTTGAGAGTAGGTTATATCTTCGTATTTCTCGCAATTAGTCTTGTATTTACTAATGTCGGATGGAGAATTTACGAACCTGAAGTTTCAACGATTACTACTGAACAAATTTTAGGTTTAAAATTCTTAGCCTTCGTATTTCCTATGATAGCTTTAACAGTTATTATTTTAGCAATGTGGAAATATCCTTTACATGGTGAACATCTAGCTAATATCAAGAATAAGCTAGCTGAGATTCATGAGGATAAAAGAACAAGAATATGATTAAATAAACAAATTTTTTCTTTTATTTTTCAATTTTGAAGTTTAGAACTTTAAAATAGCTCCTTTATCTGCTGAAGTAACAAGTCTTTTATATTTCAAAAGAGCCCTACTCTTAATAGGTTTTTCAAAAGGTATCCATTTCTCTAACCTTGTCTGGATTTCATTATCAGTAAGTTCTACATTAAGTTTTCGATTTGGGATATCAATAGTGATAATATCACCATTTTTAATAACTGCGATTGGTCCCCCAACATATGCTTCAGGACTTACATGTCCAATACAAGGTCCTGAGGTGCCACCAGAGAATCGACCATCGGTAATTAATGCAACTCTATCTAATTTCTTCTTTAGCATGAGAGTTGCTGTCACTGCTAGCAATTCGGGCATACCAGGACCACCTTTCGGACCCTCATAACGAATTATTATTACAGATCCGTTTGATATTTTGTTTAAAGCCAGATCTTCAAGAACTTCCTGTTCAGTGTTATAACACAATGCGGGACCCGTAAATTTCAGCATTTGTTTATTTTTTACTGCAGATTGCTTAATGACAGCTCCATCTGGAGCCAAATTTCCTTTTAGTACAACTGTTCCACCTTCGGGAAAAACAGGGTTATTCAATGGTCTTATAATATCTTCATCTAATACTTTAGCTCTTCGAATAATTTTCCCTAATGTTTTTCCAGCAACAGTTAAACAATCCAGATTAAGATATTCTTTTATTCTATTCATTACTGCTGGAATTCCCCCTGCTTTATATAAATCTACAACACCGTAATTTCCAGAAGGATAAATATTCGCGATTGTGGGTATTTTTTTGCTAAAATCGTTGAACATTTCTAAATCAAATTCAATTCCCATTTCATATGCTATTGCAGGGAGATGTAAAGCGGAATTTGTTGATCCGCCAATCGCTAGGTCTACCATTAGGGCGTTTTCAAGCGATTTTTTTGTCATTATTTGTGAGGGAGTTATTCCTTTTCTAAGCAAATCCATAATTTGCCTTCCTGAATTTCTTGCGATTGTATATTTCATGCGTGTAACTGCTGGAATAGTAGCTGCGTAGGGTAAGGTCATTCCAAAAGCCTCCATTAAGCATTGAAATGTATTCGCGGTTCCCATAATTTCACATGATCCATATGTCGCACAAGTAATGCATTTTACTTTATAGTCAAAGTCATTGTAGTTGTTCTGTTCAATCCCAGTATAATCAGGTGTGAATCTAATCTCATAAAAATTCGGTCCACCTGGAACGCAAATTGTAGGTATATCTAATCGAATTGCTGCCATTAAAACTGCAGGATTAATTTTATCGCAACTAGATAGGGTAACTAACGCATCCAAACTATGTGCTTGAACCATTAACTCAATTGAATCTGCAATAACTTCTCTATGAGGTAGGATATAACGCATTCCTTCGTTGCCATTAGCCCAACCATCACAAGGTCCTACCGTACAAAATTCAAAAGGTAGACCACCAGCTTCCAAGATTCCATACTTTACCGCCTCAGCAAGTTCGTTTAAATGTTTATGACCTGGATTGAGTTCATTCCATGTGTTTGCAATACCGATGAAGGGTTTATTATTGATGTCTTTATCTTCTAACCCCACCCCTTTAATGATACCCCTTGTTACATAATTAAAAGGGGTTGTTTTTGTCCACTCAAAAATCCTATTACTTCTCTTTTTTAGATCAAATTCTTTATTATCCATTTTTATTACCTAATCCCATTTAGTATTTTTATTAAGCTTATACAGAATTACTATTTCTTTATTTCAGTCGCAGTTTCATTTATATAAGTTTATAATCGAAAAAGTATCATTTTATATTATATTTTGATATTCTTAAATAAATTCTTAATCTCTGAAAATCATGGACGAGAATAAACTTGGATCACTAATAGCAGAGTATTCAAAATTATATACTTGCGCTGTTTCAGATGCTATCGATGAGTTAGGTCTTGAACCTGGTTTTATTGATGCAGATATAAGACCAATGTGGCCTGGTTCGAGGATACTCGGCCTAGCAGGGACAATGAAGATGGTACTCTCTGATGAGCCACTCGAGAGGAATATTATTGCTCGTTTAGTCAAATTTATGAGAAAACTTCCCAAATATCCTATAATGTGTGTTGATATGTCAGGTCAAATGATTGCTGCTGGGCTTGGACAGAGCACAAGTAGGTTACTTCAAGGTTTAGGTTTTCGAGGAGGTTTAGTTGATGGACCAATCCGAGATATTTCACAAGTTATTGCTTTAAAGTTCCCAATTTTTGCAAGAGGTATAATTACTTCATCGATTCGAGGTAGAATGGTTATAGATCTAGATAATGTGATGAAACCTGTTAAATGTGGAGATAGAGTGATAACTCCAGGAGATTTGATACTTGGTGATATTAATGGCGTAGTCATTGTTAACCAAAATAATATTGAATCTGTTCTATTAAAAGCAAAAGAAATAATCTCTACAGATAAATGGTGGTTTGAGCAGTTAGAAAAAGGACGCGATCCTACTGATATTGAAAAAGATAAAGAATTACCTTAATTTGTCTAAAAATAGTGTTTTATCCTGTTAACATGTTGAATAATGAGCAAAATGAAATAAGGCTTGAAGATATTAAAGCTTTGAACTCTATTTTTGATTTATTTCTCACTTTCATTAATAAATTTCCCATTAAAAAACCTAGATTCAATTCTGATAAATTTAGAGGGAAGTTAGATGATATCGAGCAAAAATTCCACCAAAACGAGGAAATTACACGCAAAGAATTTGTAAACCTATTAAATAAGCTTAAATCAACTATTCATAAAGTAGTTGTGCCTGAATTACTATATATCGTAGGATGGCACGGAGGAATTATCATCAATGACATTGGATTCTGCGAATTTGATAACCCAAGCTATTCCTTGGATCGATTATTAAAAGGTATGCGAATAGCTATTGATAATCAAATGCCTTATAATTTGGAAGTAGCTGTAAGTTGTATAGAATGGTTGAATGAAAGATGTCCAGAAAAATTTGAAGAATTTCTAAATTTATTTAAACAAGGGAAGTGTGAAATAATTAATCCTTCATACTCTCAACCTTATAGCTTAATTATAGGCCCAGAATCTAATCTTAAACACTTTGAATACGGATTAAAGAATCTAAAAAAAATGGGATTGGATTCCAATATGTATTATTGCTCAGAAAGTTCAATCCACCCACAAATTCCTCAAATATTAAAAGGTTTTAATATTAAATACGCATCATTAAGAACTCGCCTATTAGGAGTTAATCCAACCGCTAACTCACCGCACATTGGTTGGATTGGATTAGACAACACCTCGCTCGATGCTATCGTAGACCAGTCAGGGATATTTAATGGAGAGTATTGGCATGGTACTTTTTTTCAAGAGTTACCTAATTTATTATTTCAAGCTGTTGCTCGTCCTTTTATGAAAAAAATAGTATATTCCAATCTTGATGATTTCATAAATTACATGCCTTACCAAGAAGATGTCTGGCGAATGTCTAAGTTTTCAAACATTTTTGGAAAATTTTTAAGTTTTGCTGAGTTCTTTGAATTGACTGAGAAAGATGGCGATTTCAAATATATTAGAGATGAATTCCGTCTTAGTGATCATGTGTTTCAGTCATCTAAATTATTCCTTTATAATAAAAATTCTGAAATCCTCATTATTATATCTGAAATCTTGAATGGTATCTTAAGCCATTTTAACAAAGAATCTAAGGATACACTTTTTGAGCATTTATGGGAAAAATTATTACCTAACCAAGCTCACGATTGCTATGTGGGTCCCTACATACGATCGGGAGATTATTCGCAAACACAATTGAATATGGAAGAGCTTCGTAATATAAATCTAACCAAAAATCCAAATACTATTTCTGAGTTGAGTATTCAAATACATAAAGAAATACAAGATACATGTACTAGCCAAATGAATGGAGCGCTTTTAGAAATAGCTAAAGGAATTCTTAAAGAGCAAATAAATCCAGAAGAACTTCCAAATACCTTATTCGTTTTTAATCCAACCCCTTATTCAAGAAGAGATATAATCTCCTTTCCATTGCACCAAAAAAATATTCATCGAAAATTCATAGCGGAAGTACCGGGATTTGGGTATAAAATCTATTCTACAAGTGAGGAGCATAACAAAATACCAAAATCAAAGCCATTATTTTTCTATGAACTAAAATTACTAGACGATTTTAAAAAAATTGAAGTGATATATAAGGAGAAGCTTGTTTATGAATTGTCCTTTCTTCCGTTAATTCCATACGATTTAGAGCTGAAAGAAAAGTATCGCAATGATGTAGAAGAAAAATACATTTTTATAGGAAATGCTAAAAATCAGAGTTTTAAGGTTGAAATAGTTCAATTCAGCGGAATAAATAGGCTTGAGATTATCCTTGAAACTAACTCTAAGAACCATGTTATTCTCACGCCGAAAGTCAATATACAAAAATCTCTAATTAATTATCCTTTTGGAATCGAAGAAACAAGAAGAAGACAGATACAAACATTGGATTTTGTATGGCTAAAGGGAATTAGTGAACAAATTATCTATATTCAAAAAAATAGTCAAAGATTTGAGATCAACCAAGAAAACTTTAAACTTAAAAACATTCTTTACGATAAAGGGAGATACGAATTCGCTATAGTTATTACTGATAAAAGGGATTCCCTCTCTGTTTTAGAATTTGTGAATTCTTATTATTTTAGGTTATTAGGGATTAGTATTAACAAACAAAGAGACATTAATGATGAAGAACAATCCTTCTTGTCTATAGAACCCCCACTTCCAATAGTATTC
Organism: Candidatus Nanopelagicaceae bacterium; assembly: GCA_035530895.1. Lineage (GTDB taxonomy): Archaea > Asgardarchaeota > Lokiarchaeia > Sigyniarchaeales > SOKP01 > SOKP01. Next base: position 27,540 of record DATKTW010000125.1, on the reverse strand, counting down.
TTATGGAGACGCAAAACAGGATTGTATCTAAGGACATATAATCCAACTAATGAAGAAATTGATATTAAATTAGATGGAATTTTGGTTGGGAACCAGTTAAAAGAAGTAGATTTCCTTTTTAAAGAAATAGTTTCTCTTAAATCTAATCAAACAAAAATAGAGCCTTGGAAAATTAAAACTTTTAAATTATTATGAAAACTTAAATGGTTAAAGCCCATTAAAAAAACATCTATATTGATACCATGACTGAGCAAAATAATGATACCATAAATTTAATTAATAATAGAAGAACAATTAGAGCTTATAGCCCTAAACCACTAACTCAAGAAGAAATAAATACAATCATCCAAGGAGCAATAAGGGCCCCTACAGCGGGAAATTTGATGATGTATTCAATTATTCAAGTATCTGACCAAAAAACAAAAGAAAAGTTGGTAAAAACTTGCGACAATCAACCACATATTGCAAAAGCACCGTTAGTTTTGTTGTTTTTAGCTGACATGCAGCGATGGTGGGATTACTTTAAAGTAAGCAAAGTCAAGGAAAAATGCAATGAAATAGGTAAAGAGTTTCAAACACCCCAAGAATCTGATTTACTTCTTGCTTGTTGTGACGCATTAATTGCAGCCCAAAATTCTGTAATGGCTGCTGAAGCTTTAGGTATTGGCTCCTGTTATATTGGAGATATTATGGAAAATTATGAAATTCACCGTGAAATGTTTAATCTTCCTAAATGGGTATTTCCTATAACATTAATTTGTTATGGGTATCCTAAAGGAGATAAAAACAAAATTCCCCTCACGACACGTTTTCCTCAAAAATTTATACAGTTCACAGACAAATACTCTAGATTAAGCGAAAAGGATTTTAACGAGATGTTAAAAGATGAAGAGAGAAAAATCGTAGTAAAAGAAGCAGAAAATATGGGGCAACAACTCTATCTCGGTAAATTAGGGGCAGATTACTCAGTGGAAATGCGTCGTTCTGTTAAAGTAGCACTTAAAGAATGGCTTAAAAAAGATTAGAATAAAAAAAAGATTAGAAATTATTAGATTTACTAGATAATATCTTCCCAAGCAGCTCGTTCTTTATCAAGAAATTTTTCAGCTACTTTAAACTCGTGATCTATTAACATAGTTGATCTTTTTTCAATATCATATGACGGCCACTTAGGTATACCATCGTAGTTTGGGTTTCCACTACGAGCAAATGCAATCCAAGCATCCATAACTTTATGACTAATAGCATTTAAATCTGGACTTTTACCTACAAATTCTTTAAACGCAGGATTATTAAGCGTGTTAAAAACGAAAGGTAGCTCAAGAGCGTGGCATGCTCCCAAATCCCCGTTAAATGCTGGAGAGGGCCAGGTAAACAGGTAATTATATGTATTGGATTGATGTTTACTCTGCGCTTCTAGCAACCGTATTGTAGAAATACGAAAAATGTAATCAGTGATAAGTGCATTCATAATTTCTTTGGGTTCGATAGAATATTTACCTTCTCTTGCTTGCTTGTATGTATCGATCATCGCCTTACTTTTAGTGATATCTATTCCCAATCTACCCAAATAACCGATTAGGAGTTTTTCACCTTCAATATTGCTCATTTTACTTATTTCAGGATCAAGAGCAGTAAATAACTTAGCCTCCTCCAGATTAGTGCCAATCATAAAATCAATATCCCTACAATCACCATTTTGAAACGCCTTTAAAGGATGTATTGGTAATGTCTCACCATCTATAAGAGGCCGAAAAGCAAGAAGATTAGTAGGATCTTCAGCCAGTAACGTATTTTGCGCATTAATTATTTCTTCAGGCGATATCTTACGTAATGCGTTAATATCGCCCGTATCAACACCCAACATACGCATTATTTTTTTTGTGGGTTTCTTGGTAACCTTTGGATCAATAGCAGGAGCGCTTTGAGCTATTATACGACGAAATAATCCCTTAGCAGCGGGCATGGCGGCTAAAGCAACTACTGAATAACCTCCAGCAGATTCACCAAAAATCGTAACATTATTTGAATCCCCTCCAAATAATTCAATATTATCGTGAACCTATTTAAGCGCTAATATTTGATCCAAGTGCCCAACATTGGACGTAATACCGGGAATGTATAAATAACCTAAAGCACCTAACCGATAATTAATAGTAACTATTACAACATCACCTCGCTGGGCTAAGGCTGAACCATCATACATGGTATCAATCCCACCTCCCATAATAAATGCACCCCCATGAATCCAGAACATCACTGGGCGCTTCTTATTATCTACATTAGGGGTCCAGATATTAAGATTCAAACAGTCTTCACTTTCGGGTTGAAGTTTACCCGTAAAATCTTCGAGTTGAGAATATCCTTGGTACGCACAATGCCCATATTCAGTAGCATCCAATATTCCATCCCATTGTTTTTTCGCAACGGGAGGAGAAAATCGCAAATCACTTATAGGAGGTTCTGCATAAGGAATACCTTTAAATATTTCTAATTTGTTTTCCTTATAGCTCTGTATTTTTCCAGACTTGGTTTCAATAATGACTGTTTTTTTCATTTTCTCTCATTTTTTTTTTTATTTTAATTGGTTAATATTATTTATTAAACTAAAAAAGTATACTTTTTTAATGGATAATAAGGAAAATATCTATTACAAAAAGAAATAACTCATAAAAGAAATGAAATAAAAAAAAAATACTAAATTGTTTTGATATTCTATTGTGGTTAATTATAGCCCTATTACAGCCAGCTTCTCCTTATTCTCTTTAACTTTATCAGGTGTCAATTTGAAAAATCTCCAGAGGATTATCGTTGCGATAAGCATGAAAATCATAGGAAGCAAAGCAAAATGTATTTGAATTCCGAATATAGCTTCAGCACTTTGGGGTGGAAGTGGAGTTAGAGGATTTCCGTCATCAGGAACGAAATTCGTAAGAGTATGCACTATCGAAAAACTAAGAGCTTGAAAAACTAATGCCCCTCTGCTAACGAAAGTTTGAAACCCTTGATAAATTCCCTCCATTCTTTTACCCGTCATGATAACTGATTCATCTATTACAGTCGATCTAACCGGAGACAACATAACCCAATATCCTCCTTCACCCATACCCCATATAAATATTGCGGCGATCATTATATAGTAATTAGTAATAAAGAAAAGCGGTAGTGTAACAATTGTTAAAAATGTAGCCGCAATGATTATTGTTTTCCGGTCATTATTTGTTTTATCTGCTATTTTTCCCCAGATAGGCATTGAAATAAACATTCCTAAGAGAAGAGCTGCCATTATAATGATAACATCATCTGTGGTTACGCGTAATACATAGTGGGCTATATATGGAATGGACCCAATCATTGTTGATACTAGAGATTGATAAAACATGAAGGAAATAACATATGCCATAAAATTCTTATGCTTTAAGCAAGATTTATATTCTCTGAAAAAATTTTTTCGTTCCATATCTTCTTCACATTTCTCAAGATAGCAATCAATCCGCACTTGATCCTCTTTGCTTCCTGGAATTGCGAGTGCTAAAGCGGCTAAACATACAATTACTACAACCCCTGCTTGAAATGTATATGAGTTCTTATCCCCAAATACTATAAAAAGGCTTGGAATGATAAATCCGGAGACTGTTCCTAAAGCTGCTACTAGAGTATTCAAAATAGAGGATAATCTACGCTCACTATTTCCACGAAACTTATCTGGGAAGATAGAATAAAAATTCACACCATATAATGAAGCAAAAGTATCGTATAAACATGTCATAATTACGAGCCAAAGAAATAAGATGAGTGCTCCATCATTTGGATCTACATTTGGAGGTGTAAAAAGAAGCAAATAACTAAGAATCCATGCAACTCCTCCGATTATAACCCAAGGAAGACGCCTTCCCCATTTTTTTGTGAACTTAAAAGGTCGATCTGTTAAAAAACCGATTAATGGGTCATTCACCGCATTCCATATTGCGAATATGATGAATCCTATACTAGTAAGCCAGACATTTAAACCAATCTCGGTCTCATAATAAAAGAAAACATATGTTCCGAAACACATTACAAAGAATTCACTAATATAACAACCAAAACCATATGAAACCATGCTCTTTTTAGAGTGTTTAATATCAACCGTTTCAATTTCTTTTTCCATTTACAAAACCTTAGTTTAAAATAGATTAAGTTATTTATTGTTAAATTTATTGAATAAATGAATTTACGTTAAGATTTAATTTAAAGTTATATTTTATCAAAAGATTTATTGGTATGTGATTGAAATTCGTAAAAAATTAAGCAGAAATGGTCTTAACTTTTCATACACAATAAAATTAATTACTCAAAATTATTTCAGAATAATATTCAACTAACAAATTTATAATCAATTCCCCTAACTCTTTGAAGACTTTAATTTTACCATTATCAAGTGTGCGTAGCCGCTTCAAACAATTCCATAATCCAAATTTATCGTTATCCTTTGTCCCTAAAGCTTCTGTATATTCTCCACCAGCCATTAGAAAACCGCCTAAACCTCCAATTGGAGGCCATTTATTAAGAGCAGATTCAAAATCTCTTTCCAATTCTTCATTCATAATCTTAAGTTTTTCTTTGTCCAAAACTCCTAAGGCAGCTCCAAGTGAATGTTCAAAATGCCCTGCATGTGCAGCACTTAATAATATTTTAATTAAAGTTCTTTTTATCTGTCTCGGATTTCCACCCTTAGCTGCGAGTTCTATAGAAAGTTTGTCTAATTCTATCATTATCCTGTCGATATTATCTTCTGCGATACTTTCTGTTGTAGATATAATTAATCTCTCTAATTGTAGTGCTTCTTGTATTTCTTTAGCATAATCAACAATTGGATTATTTCCGCCATGTCCCGAATAAATAAAAACTCTTGAAACGGGTAAATCCATTTTTTTATAAATTTCAATGTGGAATTTTATGAAATCTATTATATTTTTTACTATTTCTTTCACTGTAATTGATTTTGGTGCCCAATCCGTGGCAATTGATGTAAAGTTATCAGTTGCCCATGGGATATGTCCAATATATCGCCCTCCAGTTTTGCACGAAATAAGATGGGCTACTCGTTGTGAGTGTAAATCGTCAATATTTCTTGGTAATGCATATCCATGACCTTCTACGGGATTTCCAATTGAAAAGATCAACCATTTTCCTTCGTTTTTGCCAAATGGACCCCAATCATCCATTTTCCCCTCGAGAGATATTCTTTTATTTTTATGGGGCATAGTCACGATTTAGAAAAAAGTCTTATAAGTTTTACCTTCTCTAAATTTTAAAAACAAGTATATTATTCTTGAGAGAATAAGGTGGTTAAAACTTGGAATTAGTTAAAATGATTTCTAAATAAAATGAGACTAATGAGGAAGTTGTATTAATCTTCATCGATTTTGAAATTCAGTTTTTCGAAAAGATTGTGAACTTGGTCATAAATTCTAAAGCTGTTATTATCCAACGCATCGTTTACTATTTCCTTAATTTTAGTTTTATTGAGAACTTTTTCTGAGACTAATTTTTCGACTTTGGAGAAAACCAGTTCTTTTATCTTATAAATAAACCGATTTTTTTGCTTTTCTTTTATAGTACCAGATAGTTCAATATGTTCCCTATGATCCCAAATATATTGGAGAAGCTCATCTATACCTTCACCTTTTATAGCATCAGTTAATACAACTGGTGGTCTATACCCACTCTGAAATATAGTATCATCGAGCATCATTTCAATTTGTACGGCTATATCTTCTCCTCCTAAATCTTTTTTGTTTACATCGTAGATATCTCCTATCTCGATAATACCGGCTTTTTGCATCTGAATGACATCACCATAACCAGGAACTAAGATAACCACAACTGTGTAAGCTAAATTGTATATGTCAAACTCAGCTTGTCCAACTCCTACCGTTTCAATAATAATTATATCTATACCGAAAGCTTCATACAACATACTAATGTCGAATACTGCTCTGGATATCCCTCCTTTATATCCTCTTGACGCAAGACTACGCATAAAGACATTAGGATGCAAAGAAATGTTAGTCATTCTGACTCTATCACCTAAAAATGCACCTCCACTAAAGGGTGAGGTTGGATCAACTGATATTATACCAACAGTTTTGCCTTCATCTAACATTTTTTGAGCTATGGCACCCGTTAACGTACTTTTTCCCACTCCAGGAGATCCAGTAAGTCCAATTATGTAAGATTCGTGTTTTACACTTTCAAAATGCTTAAAAACCTCATGTGCTCGTTCAGGTTCGTTCTCGATAAGTGTAATTAATCTTGCTAAAGCAATTTTGTCCTTTTTTTTAAAATTAGTTATTAAAGTTTCTAAATCATAATTCCCCATGAAAAAATGACTTCCTCAGATTCGTTGTTGTATAAATATATGCCTTAGATAGAAAAATATTAGATATGTTTTTTAGTTTTTGACATAATCTCGAATAAAAACATCACAATATTTTTCATGAAAAAATAGATGACCTATCTAACAATAAGTGATCATTATTTAAGGAGGGTTTATTGATTTTATTCTCTTTTTACATCTTTAAGAAAGAAAGAGAGAATAAATGATACTAATGAAAGGATGGATAATACTATCAAAGTAGGGAGATAATCTCCTGAAGGAGTAGTAAATCCTTCAAAACCTAATATAAAAATAATACCACCAACCGCACCTACCATCATTAGCATTCCATTAGAACTTGCTTCCGGAACGGGTACTGTAATATCAACAGCATATTCTAACAACACAGGACCAACAGATAGTAATCCAAATCCTAATAGAAATCCGAAAATATATAATGTAATTGCATTATTCGCAAAGGATATTACAAAAAAAGCAGCAACGGTAATTAAAAGCGAGATTTTTATTAAAAATGTTCGTTTACGCATTTTATCTGATAATATGGACATTATTATGGCCCCTACTATACCACCTAGAAGCATTATCCCCCCAAGATTTCCAGCTTCGATGGATGTTAAACCTCTGGGGACAACTATAAGCTCAATATATGTTGTTACCATATTAAATGCTCCCAGACCGACTAAAAAGATAATTATCAAAATCCAATACAGCTTATTAAATAAAAGCAGTTTTAATCCTCCTTTCAATATGATATTTTCATTAGTTAACTTGATTGAGGGCGATGTGGGAGGTCTATCTCGAACGATAATTACAAATAATATTCCGATAATTAAGGAGCATAATCCATATATAAACAACATTGCTTCAAAGCTAAATATCATCACAAAGATTGGTGTTAAAATCATACCAAGAGCGATACCTAATAGCTGAGAGATTACTGAAAGACCGGTAGCAGTAGTACGTTCCGACTCTGGAAACCAATTTGCCGATAATAATGTAACACTGTTTAGAAAAAATGGTTGGCCTACAGCAATCATTACATGAAAAAATAAAATTAAAAGATAATTCGGTCCGGCAAAAAATCTTAAAAAACCAAAAACTCCATTAAGTAGAGCTCCGAATCCCACACCTATCCTAAAACCATATTTATTAATGAACCAAGATGTAATAAATGTAACAGGAATATATACTATCATGAAAATCGTCGATAAAAAAAGAATTTCAAATTCACTGACATTATAATATGTTGTCGCTTCTATTGTGACGGTGGCATAAGATATCCACAAAATCTGTGAAAATATATTTACTAGCATAAAGATGATTAAAATTATCCAACGATATCCGTATACCTGTATCTTTTCTTCAATCATTATCTGTTCAGATATTTGCTTTAATTATTTATTAGTTTTTCTGTCAATGTTTTCATATAAAATTAAGAATTTGTTATGTTTAAGTGGTTATGTTCATTAATAAACAAGGAGAAAACAAAATAGATGAAATTTACTTATTTTTTAACATTATTTATAATACCTATAAAGATAATTATAAGGCATAATATTTTTCATAAAATAGGGATTAATTATTTATAGATAAAGGTAATAATGATTAATCAAGTAAACAAATTTATCAAATTTAAGAAGAGGTAAGAAAAGATGAGAACAAAAGAAGATTATATGAACGATTTAGGTAAAATGAAAAATAATATTTATTACGACGGTAAAAAGATTGATCGTTTAGACGAACGACAAATGCATTGCATTGACACCATCGGTACCACTTTTGATATGGTTGAGGAATACGCTGATTTAATGAAGGTAAAGTCGCATCTAACGGGGGAAACAATTAATCGTTTTACACACATCCACCAAAATACAGAAGATCTCCATAAAAAGCAAGACATGACCCGCAAACTTTGTCAAAAGGTTGGCGGTTGCATTCAACGATGTATGGGATGTGACGGAGCCAATGCGGTCTATAATGTTAGTTTTGAAGCGGATAAATTAAACAAGGGAGAAACAAACTATCACGAAAACTTTAAGAAATGGATGGAACGATTTCAAAGAGAAGATTTAATTGCTGCGTGCGCTCAAACAGACGTTAAGGGTGATCGAATAAAGCGACCAGCTGATCAAGAAGACCCAGACATGTATGTTCATGTAGTAGAAAAAAGAAACGATGGAATTATTGTGAGCGGATGTAAAGTTCACATCTCTGAAGCTTCCGTTTCTGATGAAATATTAGTTGTCCCTACAAGAGCGTTACGACCAGAGGATAAGGATTATGCTGTTGCATTTGCCATCCCCGGAGACTACGAAGGCGTAAAACAAGTTGTCACTATTCACAATCTTAGAGAAAGAGAACATTTCAAGAGAGGATTCATGCCAGGAGCTACGGATTCCTATATCATTTTTGATAATGTTTTTATTCCATGGGAGAGAGTTTTTCTCTGTGGGGAATATCAACATGCGGGCGCTCTTGCGTTATTATTTGCATTATTTCATCGACACAGCTATTCAGGATGTAAGCCAGCAATTGGGGATTTAATAATAGGTACAGCTGCTTTAGCTGCAGAGTATAATAATATTCATAAAGCTCCCCATGTGAGACATAAGTTAGCGGAATTAATTATGGTTACGGAACTAGGCTACGCTGCGGGGTATACAGCTTCTGATTTAGGTAAACCAGAAGTATACTTTCCAGGTGTTGGATTTGTTCCCTATGGACCTGGTAGCTACATTCCAAATTCTATATATTGTAATGTCGGAAGATGTTTAACTGGAGAAAATGTATATCGCGAAGCGGAAATAATATGTGATATCTCAGGAGGTATTCCAGCTACTTTCCCTCATGAAAATGATTTTCTTAATCCAGAACTTAAGGATTATCTTTATAAATACATTACTAGAAATCCAAAGATTTCACCCAAAAATGCTGCTCAATTCTGGCGATTTGTTGGAGATATGCTTTGTTCTGCAACCGGAGGGATTTCTCAAGTTGGAGGTTATCATGGCGGAGGTTCCCCCGTAATGGAGCAAATTGCCATCACAACACAATACGATATTGAATCCAGAAAAAATATAGTAAAGAAGATCGCAGGAATTAATGATCAACTTAACGATGAGCTACGCAAAGAAAAAAAGTAAGTTTTACAGACTAAATCTTTATAATTTTTTTATATTTTTCTTTCATACTTTTAGGAAAATTGAACTTCGAAATATGTAAAAAGAAGTGAAAACAAAATAGTTGTTTTATTAATTATTATTTTTTGACATGCGATTTAATAAATTCAACTATGTCATGAGTCATAGACCCAGGACCATAAACATTAGCTACGCCTATTTCTTTTAATTTTGGAAAGTCTTGTGCGGGAATTACGCCTCCTACTAAAATTAAAATGTTGTCAAACACGCCCCGTTCCTTTAATAAATCGATCACTTGTTTCGTATACGCAAAATGGGCCCCACTATGTATCGACAAGCCAAGAACATCTATGTCTTCTTGAATTGCTGCTTCAACGATTTGATTTACATTCTGAAATCCTCCGAAGATAAGTTCCATTCCTGCATCTCTTAAAGCTCTGGATACTACAATACCACCTCGCCAATGCCCATCAATACCCGGTTTTGACATTAAAACTCTAATTTTTCTACTACTCATCTTAACACCTCAATTAAATAGCTAACGGTGGTTCCCATATACCCCATATTTCTCTGTAAACATCACATATCTCGCCAACAGTCGCTCCTTCTTTTGTAGCTTCCATTATTACGGGCATGACATTCTCCTCCTTCTCGCATACAACTCTTAGCTTGTCTAAAATTTTCTCTAGTTTTGCGTTGTCTCTCCTTGCTTTTAATTTGTTAATCCTATTGACTTCGATATCGATAGCTTTTTGTGATGTTCTGAAAACATCGGTAACCGTATCATAAGGGACCTTGTATTTATTAATACCAAGCATGATTTCTTCCCCCTTCTCAAGACGAGTTCTTCTCTTATGGAAAGCATCTCGCATTTCCTTATAGAGCCATCCCGTCGATAGTGCTTTATCGATAGACCCTACTTTTTGAATTTTATCCATATAGTTCCATACTCGTTCCTCTACCTCATCAGTCAGCCATTCAACGAAATAACTCCCCGCCAAGGGATCAATAGTATTGGTAATTCGAGTCTCATCTGCAATCACTTGTTGAGTTCTTAACGCAACAAGAGCCGCCTGTTCTGATGGTAAGCATATTGCTTCGTCGTAAGAGTTAGTATGAAGAGATTGGCATCCCCCAATATTAGCTTCTAAACCTTGTATGGCTGTCCTTACAATATTAATCATAGGCAATTGGGCAGTTAAAGAGCTTCCCGCGGTTTGTACGTGAAACTTAAAACCAAGATTTTTGGGATTTTTCACTTCGTATTTATCCTTCATGAGCTTATACCATATCCTTCGAGCTGCACGGTATTTTGCTATTTCCTCAAAGAAATCCTTATGAGCAGCTAAATGAAAAGCGAGTCTACCTACAAAGTCATCAGCTTTCCAACCCCTCTCGATTAAATTATCAATATGAGAACAAGCACTTGCGAATACAAAACCAAGTTCTTGAATTGCATCAATTCCACCTTCTCTATAATTATATCCGGTAAAATTGATAGGATGCCATAGCGGAACATTTTTCTGAGCTACTGTCCATTCAATAAAATCACATGCAACCCTTAATAAATGATTTGGTGGACTGTTCTTGTACGGGATGTAACCGACCGTCATCGTTAAAATATCGTTTTGAGTTGTTCCCATCAAATTTTTTAGATCATACCCACGCATTTTAGCCATATTGAAATACATTGCACAGACGGGAGCGCTCGTAAAGGGCTCAACGACTAATGCTACGCTAATTTTATCAATAGGTATATCTTCAGTCAGAGCAAAAAGACTATCGATGCAATACAGAGGTACACCAGATGTACCGACCTCTGGCGCGCCATCAGGATTCGTTGGATCGATACCATTAAATGTGAGGGCATCCACAGCAGCACTGAAACCTGTTTCGCCATTTTCATACAAATATTTCCATCGTAGGTTAGTAGCTTCTGGAGTTCCATGTCCAGAGAATAATCTCATAGTCCACAATCGACCACGATACATATTAGGATAAACTCCTCTTGTAAATGGTTCTTGTCCAGGAAAATTTATGGTATCTAAGTAATCTCCCTTAACATCTAATGGAGTGTATAGTCTTTTTATAGGAATTTCAGAATCAGTTACGAATTTGACATCGCGCTCTTTTAATTCTTTTAAGTTTTCTTCCCACTTTTCCTTTTCTATTCTTATTTTTTCTAAATAATCTTTATCAAACAAGTAGTAATCACACTCTATATTATTGAATTGAAATATAATATCCTAAATTAAAGAAATTAGTAAACCTAAAAAACTTTAATAATGAATATTTAAAAATTAAGCCTTTATTCTTTAAATTCAATATATGCAAAAAAAAGAAGAAAATAAAAGAAAATTTTAGTATTGAATTTCATTACGGAAATTTACTAATCTATCTGGTTGATTTGACATTATTCCGTCTATAACTTCACCACTGTAATTCATAGTAAGGAATTTTTGCATTGATCTATTAAAAAGAATTCCCCATATATAAAATTTGTATCCAAGTTCTATCATAATTAATAATTGTAATACAACGCTTTCATTCCCTATAAAAATATGAATGATGAATTTAAAAGCAATGAATATCTATAAATAACTAAATTATACTACAAATCCATTAAAAATATAGAAAATGTTATCTTAATCTTATGAATCCAGAGGATATACTTGTATATTTAAGTTTAGCAGTCTCAATTGCAGTGCTTTTTTTTATAATATGGGACCACATCAAAGATGACAGGATTTTAGCAGTTGAGGTTCAAGATTTTTATCAGGACATAGAGACATTAATCTTTACTAACCTACAGGTTAAATATTATGAATTTCTCCAAGAGAATAAAAGTCAGATGGAAGACCAAGAATTACAGAAATTAATAAAAAATAAAAATCGAGATGTAATTCAAAAAAATTATCTAGGTGCTAAAGTTACTCAATATTTTAAGTTATATGCGCAATACCTTGGATTGACTTATAATGAGGATCACAATGCTTATTTGAACGGTACAATTTATATATTAAAAACAGAGGGTAGTCTTTTAAAAAGGAATATCGAATCTAATACTGAGGAAAATATAATAACTTCCTATACAGAAATAAATCCTCAACAAATTTCAGAAATTGTAGTATATCTCACTAGCCTGCGCTTCTATTGGAAAAAAAAATATTATAAGTTTATTTTTCGCCCACAATTGCACCAAAATATAGTTTTTGATGAATTACTCGGTTATATAAAACCATTGGAGCAAAAAAAACAAAAATTTCGAAGTAAAATTCGAAGAAAATAGATTAATATCCAAAATTTACGAAATTGTATATTTATAAATTAGATTATAAACATCTTTAGCAAATATAGGCTGAAAATCAAATATTTTTTGTGGACTAAATGTTAATAATCGAAATTTAACTATTATGCTTATATTATAATCTACTATATCGAATTGTGGTTTAATTCTAAAAATGTTCTTCTGATTGTATAAATCACAAAGTTTTGTTACTTCATTGATAATAACTCGAAATCCCTTGTAGGGAAAAGCCATTCTAAAAGTAAAATTATATAGTTTTGGATAGTTCTTAGTCGAAAAGGAATCGTATGCTTTTTTTAGATTATTTTCAAATTCTTTTTTAGAATTCGAAATATCTTCATAAATACCTTTAAAACCAATATCTTGAGGGGCAAAGATCTTACTTTTAAAATCTTTAAAAGACTTCTTTTTACCTAGTTTGATTGTATAATTTACTATTTTTGAAGAAAGAACTTGCCCATTTGATTTTTCAATTATTATATTATCAAATGTTTCTAATTTCACCTTTGTTAGATTTATTGCTCGTATAATACCTTTATCTCCTTCAATTTTGACCAAATCGTCAACTTCAAAAGGTCTTATTAACATTATGACAATTCCCGAAAAAAAATTTGAAAAAATACCGCTAGAAGCGAATGCAATCGCGGTACTAATTGCTCCAGTAAGTACGGCTGTATAAGTTGGGTCAATTAGAGAAATGAGGGGAAATCCTTCAATAACAAGAAATACTACTATAAGAACAGCAGCAATTTTTAAAGAAAAATTAATAATAATTTTTTGCTTAAGAGGTATTTTTTCACTTTTGCCAATTGTTATTGAGAGCAACTTATTTAAAAGATAAAAGCCTACCCCGAAAACTAAAAGATATATTAACGCTTCTTCATTTGTTTTAAAAAGTGGCGGCATTTTTAAGTTACCTCCATACTATTTCTTGATCATTTTTTTCATTAGGTTTCCATCCATAATTTATTTCTTTATCATAAATTTTAAATAGAATTTCTTTTAATAAGGGATTTATATATGTTAGGATCAATTTGGGGTCCTCTGTAATAATGTGAATGGTAATACCTAACCGATTTACGATTGCACTAACTGTATTATTTGCATAGTAATATGGTCTTACTCCAAAAATCGGTTCATACTTGTCAAATATTGGTTTTAATAATTCTTCAAGTAGCTCTGGATCTGTTGACCCTAAAAGTTCAACTACTTTAATATAACGAGTTACCTTTTTTTCACCAGTGATAATTTTTCCGAGACTTTTTACTACATTAGAAATTTCTATTTTCTTTTCTTTTCTTATTGGCTTATGAGTATAACGAACTACTGATGAATTAAAGGCAATTCTGTTAGGAATATAGGTGATAGATCCATCATAATCTACTAGTTTCAAGCTGTTTAAGGTAATTTCTTTCACAATTCCTTCAGTTCCACTGGTTTCAACTAGATCACCAGCCTCAAAACCCTCTGATGATAAAAGCATTACTCCTGAAGCAATATTATTAATTATATTTTGAAAAGTTAAAGATATTGCTACAACCAGAAAAGAAATAATTGCTACAAAATAAATCGGTGAAATAATAAAAATCAACCAAAATGGAAATATTAGCCATATGATATTTATAATTATCATTAACATATATCGAACTAATAAGTTTTTAATCAAAGTTTGAAAGACATCAAGTAATATTGATCTTAAGACATAAGCGACCATATTTAAAAGTAATATATTCAATAATAATAGCTCAAAACCAAAATAATAATAAACTAACAAAAAAATTCCTATAATTGAAATCCATATTATAATTCTATAAATTCTTTTCATACGAACACATCTAATTCTAAGTTTTTTATTAATTTGAGAATCATACTTAATGTGATCTATATCTCATTCTCTATCTTTTTAATTTAATTAAAGATAATAACAATTTTAATTATAATGATTTTAATTATTTGATACATTAGGAATTAATGGAATCTTTATTGGTAATATTAATTGTCTTAGTATTAAATCAGAAAGTAAGGTAATAAAATTTGAGAAGAATAACAAAACCATTTAAAAAAGTATTCCCATCAACAAAAAGAAAAGAAAAGGTTGGACTTCCACCAGGCACTTTAAAATATATAGGAGACAAACCAAAAGAAAAGACTAAAATAAAAGTGACACAATTCAATGAAGATACCTATAATATAGAGGAAATAAAAGATTTTCAGATTGAACTTGGAAAAACCAGAGACTCTTTTATAAAGTGGATTGATATTTCTGGCTTGGCTGATGTTAATGTAATTGAAAAGATAGGGAATCAATTTAATTTACATCCCCTCGTTTTAGAAGATATTCTAAGTCCAAATCAAAGACCCAAAATGGAAGATTATAGTGATTATATCTTTATCGTACTTAGAAATATATTTTGGAATCAGAACCTAGATGAATTCGATCATGAACAAATAAGCCTGATATTAGGGGATAATTATGTAATATCATTCCAAGAGCAAGAATCAGAAATTTTTAATCCGATATATGAAAGAATAAAAGTTCCTAAAGGAAAAGTAAGAGTAATGAAGGCTGATTATCTTTTATATGCATTAATAGATGTGATAATTGATAACTATTTCATTGTAATAGAAAAGTTGGGGGAAAATATAGAAGATATTGAAGATAATTTAATAAAAAATCCTAATCCAGAAACCTTACAACAAATTTATCATTTAAAAAGATCCACAATTGATTTAAGAAAATCTCTTTGGCCGATGAGAGAGTTATTAAATAAATTACAAAGAGAGCAGTCAAAATTAATCAGTGATGACTTGCAGGTTTATTTAAGGGATATTTATGATCATATTTTTAGAATTACTGATCTTATTGAAAATTACCGTGATATAATTTTTGGAATGTTAGATATGTATTTATCTAGTGTAAGCAACAGGATGAATGATATTATGAAAGTGCTCACCATAATTTCGACAACCTTCATCCCTTTATCATTTTTAGCGGGATTTTATGGTATGAACTTCACTTATATGCCCGAACTTTCCCAACCCTACGGATACCCAATCTTAATAGTAGTAATGGTTATAATAGCCATTTTAATGCTGTATTACTTCAAAAGAAAAAGATGGATATAAAAATGCTGCAGAAATTTTTTTTACTAATTAACTTCTTTATGCAAAAGAGGAGTCCTAATATCTATTTTATTTTCCTTACAAGCATCCAATACAGCTTTATGTAATTCAGACTCAATTAATGGTAAATTTTTAATGTCTTTTATGAAAACATATAATCTGTATTCAACTGCATAATTCTGGAAGCTATTTATCCAAACATAAGGTTTAGGTTCTTTTAATACTTGATCTAATTTACCAGGAACATTTAATAAAACCTCTTCAATTTTTTTCCTATCTTCTTCAAATCCAGGTGTTATGCTAACATGTCTTCTAATAATCTCTTTTTTCCCAAAATCATTAATCTCTTGTGATAGTAACATTTGGTTTGGGACAGAAATCTTAATATTATCAAGATCAACCATAATTGTATAGATTAATTTTATTTCGACAATGTCAGCGATTTTACCGTCATATAATATTCTATCACCTACAGAAAATGGTCTACTAACCATTATAATAATACCAGCAATCATATTTCCTAAAGTATTCATAGCTGCAAAACCAACTATAGTCCCACCAACAAGAGTGAATAATGCTGTAATAAGCCCTAAACTTTCTGCAAATTGTGTAAGAATAGCAGTTAAAATGATTAAAATAATGAGATATTTAATTACTTTTGCGATATTATTTGCGGTATTTAGCTCTAATTTCTCATTTTTAGCAAGTTTAATGAGTTGCCTTTTAATCAGTAAATAAATAATATATCCTATAAAAATTGCTAATAATGCTATAAGAATAGGAAAAAAATAAATAGCTAACCAATCTAACAAGACTTCGAAGATATTTTGAAAAATCAATTATATCAACCTATTTTTTTTATTTCAGCGAGATCAAATTCAATTTTTAATAAAGTTTCTCTAGCTTTTGCTTTTTTAATTTCAGTTAATGCATTAATCTTTAGTTTTTGGGCTAGTTCTTTTTCATATTGAGCTATTTTAAGATTCTGTTGAGCATCTTTTTCAATTTGAACTAAATTTTCCATCTATTTTTACACATTTAAAACTATTTCTAAAAAAATTGATTAACACCAAATTTTAGCTAGTCGGAATAGCATTTAAGTTTTATTGGTTTAAGATTATTTCTTTAATTTTAGGACAGTTTTTAATTTGATTGAAATTTTATTAGTAAATTAAATCTTTAGGAGCAATATCAAATAGCTGTTTGGTGTAAGAATCCAAGAATTTAGTAATCATAGATTTGTAAGTTCTCTGAGTAGTTTTTGATTGCTCGAATTCTATATAACTTTTTAATCTAATTAGTGCCTTTGACATATCTAGGAAAATATTGAGATTTACTTCTCAATATCTTGTTTTAAACGTAAAATTTCCTCTTGGATATCACTTATTTCTTTATCTAATTTAGCACAATCTTCATTTAGAGAATTTATTTCCTTTTCAATCTGTTTTGATTCTTCTGGGTATTCAATTTCATTTAAAATTTTCAATTTTTCATGCAAGTTCTGAATATTTTCCCGCTTAAATTGGAGGAGATTTAGTGCATTTTTTAATTCTTCTTCTTTCGTTAATATTTCTTGGAGAATAATTTCTTCTTCATTCATATCGATTAACGATTCTATTCTAGTAATGTATCTTTTTATTGAACTTAGCTTTAAATCTTTATCCTCTTCTTTCTTGAAGAATAAAGCAATATTACTATCTTCCCCGAGTTTTAGAATAATAACGGAAATATCGTCAGTTTCAAAAATTAATTTCTTGTAATTATCTATTTTGAATTGACTGATTTCATAAACAAGTCTAACATGATATAAAAGTTCTGCTAAATTTTCGCCTAATTTTGGGACATTTATGTTTTGTTCAAATGTGGTTTGAAATATAGTACCATTATTATAAAACATTACAATATGAATTACTTCTGGAAGAGCTGCCTTTATTCTATTTAGATTTTTAAAAACTATAATTACTTCACCTTACTATCATATTTCTGATTCTTGTTGTAAATTTATTTATTTGAGATTTAACCTTATTGGGACCAAATTTGCGTAATATAATAACAATAACAATAATAAAAATAATTGTACCTATAATAATGAGTCCAATTAGAGTATTAAATACTAACGTGTAATAAAGCGAAATCAAAATTAATTGGTAGTTAGTTGTGACAAAACCTAATTTAAAAAAAGATTTGAAACTAATAGAGCGCTTGTTTTGCTCAGCAATATTAAAAACCAGTATATTATCGCCTAATGGGGTCAAATTATCACCCCAATTCGCTCCAAAAGTAAGACTATAAAAAATCTTGTTCCTATTAATTAATGAAACACTTCCTGCCATCGTATCTGCTACAGGAATTAGAACTTTTGTTATTGGAATGTTATCAATGCAACTACTTAAATAAGCAGAAAACCATAACAGAATTAATAGTTGCACATAGAAATTTGTTCCGCCCATGTTCAATAATGTCACACCTATTGCATCAGTTACTCCTGTAATTTCTAAACCTCCAGCAATTATAAATATCCCTAATAAGTAAAAGATAAGTTCAAAATCGATCTTTGAAATTATGTCTTTAGGATCTAATCTTGTTATTATAATTAACACTAATGCTATGCTTAATGCTATTATATCAGGAGGTATTAAGAAAGACGGAATTACAATAAATAAGACCATTAAAATTACTAAAGAAATTAAAGATTGGTATAACATTCGTTTATTCTGCACTACATTCCATATATTAAATTCTTTTAATACTTTTGCTCCCTCTGATGGAACTTTTAATTCACTTTTATAAAGTAGAATGAAAAAACATAATGTAAATAGAAACACAATTAAAGAGAGAATACCAATATTT
Organism: Candidatus Nanopelagicaceae bacterium; assembly: GCA_035530895.1. GTDB lineage: Archaea > Asgardarchaeota > Lokiarchaeia > Sigyniarchaeales > SOKP01 > SOKP01. Next base: position 8,738 of record DATKTW010000125.1, on the reverse strand, counting down.
AGAAAGAATTCAAAAAATTGTATATTTGCATAAGTAGCTATTAAGATATTAGGAATTGAGGAAATTGAAAAAAGAGTACCACCAATATTGACTAAAATTGCCTGGGTTAATATGTAGGGTGAGGGATCTATATTCAATATCCGCGATACTGTAATTGTAAGCGGAATCATAACAATAACAGTTAGAATATTATTTAAGATTGCTGAAATAAAAACTGTAACTATACAAAAAATGACCATTAGAAGTACTGGCTTTCCTCCTGACAATTTAATTAATTTTCCGGCTATAAATTGGAATGCGCCTGCCTCGTGAGCGATTTGAACTATCATCATCATCCCAATAATCAATATTATAGAATGTAGATTTACAAATCCTTCGCTTGGAGTACCAAATAATAACTCAACAATTATAGAAAAATCATAACCTTCAATGAAAATTAACACAAAGTATGTTATCACTGCCCCTAGCAATGAGGAAATTGCCCTATTTAATTTGTTTGTCAAAATAAAAATGAGAACTAATAAAAAACATCCTAAAATGAGAATTGCACTGATTAGCAAGATTTCTTATAATTTTGTGAATTAGTAATAATTTCATTGAAAGAAAAGAAAGCTAAAATACTTTATTGAATAAGGCTATTTTAAAAAGAAAGCTAAAGATTTATAAGCATATGAGTAATAAAAAAAATTATAACCAGACTTTTACACAAAAAAAGTGATATTAGATGAGTGAAAAATCCACAAAAAAAGAGATTACTTCTTCAAATATTCTGAACGGAGTAATTATCATGATACTTTCAGCAATGATATTTTTCTACACTAGTGCAGCTCTGATATTTTTAATCTACGTATTCACAGTCATCCTACTAATATCTGGTATCTCACGGGTTTACATTTCAATAAATGATGAGGACCTAAGTAATATAGGAAAAGCCACAAAATTTGTTTCAGGGTTTATTATAATATTAATTTCATTTGTAGTGTTTATTACAACCTTAGGAGATCCGACCTTTTCAACAGAACTATTAATTTTCTTTCTTACGTTAGGTTTACTTATTATAGGAATAGCTAGAGTAGGAACAGGAGTGGTAAACGAGAAATTTATTAAATGGTTCAGAATTCTTCTTGTAATTGTGGGGAGTATTACAATTGTCCTAAATTTAATTATCGTAATCGCAGCAGATTTGGAAACTATTATTGCAATTTACCTAATAGCAACTTCTCTTTTTATTAACGGCTTTACACGGTTTCTTTATGGTTTGACAGGAACAGAAAAGTTTAGCAAAAGGGAATAATTTTTTTTTTTCTCTATTCTTTACTAAAAGATAAAAATTAAGCTTTTGTCTTTACATTGTAATATAGTATCTGAATTTACCATTAGAATCATCAATCTGCCACGAATCAAAAAAATCAAAGGTTTCTTTTTTATCCCAAATATTTTCATTATTTTTAATTCCATTGTACAACTCTGTTAAAAGATTTAATTCACGCGGGTATCGTCTATGTGAAGTATAAATCTCTACAATTCTTGTTTTTCGTGTATTGTCATCAGCTTAGAAAGAGAATTGAGGACAATGGGGAATTATTCTATTTTAGGTAAAAATTGATTGCCTTTATATGCGACATTACTGATAAAAAGTTCTCCTGTGGATTTAATAACACTTAAAAACGGATATCATATTATTTGGGTTATCCTTCCTAAATTTTCATTAATTTATAGAATAATTTTTTACCAATTTCGTTTGCTATTAGATAAATAAAAACAATGCCAAACAGGATTAAAGTGAATTGAAAAGAAAGAGCTGTGAATCCCATAATTGTTCCAAATGGAGTATATATTAATATTATAACAAAAATCGCTATTATCGACGAGACTGTCAGCATAATTTTACTTGGTTTACTTTTATATATTGGCTTTTGAGTTCTAATAACCAATAATATGAGCAATTCAGTAACTACAGATAAAATAAACCATCCAGTCCTAAATTGATCTTGGGTTGCATGAAGAACAAATATAAATATGAAAAAAGTAAGAAAGTCAAATAAAGTACTTAAAATACCAAAATATAACATAAAATTACGTATAAATTTAATATTCCACCGTTTAGGGCTTGTAATTTGCTCTTGATCGACATTATCAGAAGCGATCGTTATCGCAGGAAAATCTGTGATTAAATTAGTTAATAAAATCTGCCGTGGTAACATTGGCAGATAAGGCAACAAAAGAGAAAATCCCGCCATACTGAACATATTCCCAAAATTTGCACTTGTAGTAATATTTATATATTTCATAGTATTGGCAAAAGTTTTCCTTCCTTCTTTAATACCATCAATAAGAACTTTAAGGTCTTTATCAAGCAATACAATCGCTGCTGCTTCTTTTGCAACATCTGCAGCATTATTTACAGAAATTCCGACATCAGCAGCATGAAGCGCAGAAGCATCATTTATCCCATCTCCCATATATCCTACCACATTATTTGCTTTTTTTAGCGCAAGGATAATACGTTCTTTTTGGTTTGGTTCAACTTCAGCAAAAATTTCAGTTATTTCAGTCAGTTTAATTAAAGCTTCATCACTTATTTGGCGAAGTTCTTGACCCGTTATAATTTTCGGATTTAAAAACCCAATCTGTTGAGCAACACTGTTCGAAATCAATTTATTATCTCCAGTAATGATTTTTAATGAAACTCCTAAATGATGTAAATCATTAATTGTATCAACTATATCCGATTTAATGGGATCAAAGAGAACCAAATGACCAAGAAAAATCAAATTAAATTCATCTTCTTTTTTGATTTCTTGAATAAGATCAACTTTTTTATAAGCAATTCCTAAAATCCTAAATCCCCTATTACTTAAATCTTCAAATTTATGCTGAATTTGCTCTTTGACTTCAGAAATATCAAAAATCTTATTTTGAGAGATTTCAGCATATGAACAAACGCTAAGAATATTAGACATGGCTCCTTTAGTAATTAATATACTCTCAGAATTATTTAACACTAACATACTAAGTCTTTTACGAATAAAATCATAGGGAATCTCATCTAATTTCTTGAATGTGCCAATATCAATTCTTTTATAGTTTTTAATAGCTTCATCTATAGGATTGACATATCCAGATTGGTAGAAAGCATTGATATAACCATATAAAAACGCTTTTTCACTTTTTTCACCGTTAATATCTAATGCAGAATTAAATTGTATTAAACCCTCAGTTATCGTACCTGTTTTATCAGAACATAATATATTCATACTACCAATATTTTCTATTGAATTGAGTTGTTTAACTATTACTTTGTACTCTGCCATCTTCTTAGCTCCTCGAGATAAGTTTATGCTAATAATAACGGGTAGTAACTGAGGTGTTAAACCTACAGCAAGAGCTAATGCAAATAAAAAAGAAGAAAGAATAGGTCTAGAGAAATAAACATTTACTATTAATATTGAAATTACTAATGAAAGAGTAATTATCATGAGAAAATATCCGAACTTTTTAATACCATGGGTGAATTCTGTTTCTGGTGATTTTAATTTTAATCTTTCTGAAATTTTTCCAAATTCTGTATTTCTACCAGTATTAAACACTAATGTTTTTGCTGCTCCACTTATAACATTAGTTCCCATAAATAATACATTTATTCTTTTATTTAGTGGAGTTTCGAGATCTATTATTCCAGCCCTCTTTTCAACTGGAAAAGTCTCACCTGTCAATGTTGCTTCATTTACAAACAAATCCTTTGATTCTAAAATAATACAATCAGCAGGAATTGTATTTCCTGCAGAAAAATAGATTACATCTCCAGGCACTATATCATCTATAAGAAGATCAAACAACTTCCCATCTCGAATAACGCTAACCTTGATATGAACTAAAGAAAGCAATTTCTCAATCGCATTTGAAGATCTTCTTTCTTCCCAGAAACCTAAAAAACTACTCAATATAATTATTGCCAAAATTATAAAGGTATTCGATGGATCTTGTAAAAAATATGCTAAAATTGCTGTGAAAATAAGAATTAATATAATTGGATTGTTAAATTGAGAAAGAAAAATCTTTACAGAATTGGTTTTATTTTTAGGTTTTAATCTGTTAATTCCATATAGCGATAATCTTTTTTTTGCTTCATCGTTGGATATACCATTTAACGATGATTGAAATCGTTCCAATAATTCATTTATAGGCATATTCCAATAAATATCATTTTGTTGAACCATAATAATTAAAATTTCATTATCATTTATTTACTTTAATTTCTATAATTATTTTTCTTGATTATTTCTAAATAGAATTTAATTCTAGAACAGATTTTAAATTAATCGAAATTTTTAGTAAATTAGAAAAAATTATAAATTTACATTAGAAAAATAATTTAAGTCTTTAAAGATATAATAATATTTAGCTTTATTAACCTTAGAGTGTGAAATATAATGGATAAAAAAAAAGTATTAATCATTTCAGGAATCGTCAATATCGTAGTACTTATCGCCGTTTTAATAAATATAATTGTAGTTATCCCTTTAACAGTAGAAAATGCTTGGATATATGGTATTTATATAGTGGTAGCAGGACTCAGTATTTATTTAACAGGATTATTTCTTATAGAAGGCTATCGTTTGGAAGTAATAGGAATAGTTGTAATACTAATTGGTGAAATTTTTATAATAGCATATTTTGCAATTATATTAGATATCTTCTGGATAAGTGGATTTGTTATATTTCCTACTATTACTTTTTCTGTTTTACTACTTATAGCCTATTACTATAGCAAGGAAATTCTACCTAATCAAAATGCGTATAACATATCGTTGATGCTAACAACGGGTTCTTTTTTCTTTTTAATGGTTGAAGCTGCTTTTAGAGTTCCCAATTTTTTTCAAGAAGCGAATGTTCCAATATGGGCATACATTTTGATTGCGGGTGGATTATTACTTTATGCTTTTACCACATGGAAAATCTTAAAACAACCTAGTTATATCACAGCTTTAACAGGAGCTTTCATAATAAACATTGGCATCCTCATGATAGAACTATACTATCGTTTGCATGAAGCCGGAATTTTCACATTAATATTTCTTCCGCCTGCTGCTGTTTTCCTTTTGCTTATTTATATTAATTATAAAAAATCTCCATATGATTAATATAAATTAAAAATACCTTTTTCTTTTATATTTTTTTTATACTTTCGAGTATTCTTTAAGAAATTCAAGAGTTTTTGGAAGATTTCTGTTAGACAAACATAAAAATAATGCAATTAAATGGCTACATAAATTTAAACGATGGTAGACCCAATGGCAATTAATATGTTTAATCTGATTATTTTCTATAATTAAATCAAGATTTTCTTCCTCTTCCTGTTTATTTATTCTTAACCTTGCATAACAATTGAGTGGTGGACCCCAATCAACCTTAACTATATCTACTGGAATTTTTTTAGCTTCTAAAATTCTAGAAATCTTTTTAAAATTAAAAAATATTTTGCTAAATTCTTCGATATCAAACTGATCTTTTATTAAATCAATTAATTTTTTTTTCACTGGTTTTACTTTCTCGTTTTCCGAAATCTTGATTTTTGATCCTGAAATAAAATTTAAAATCTCTTGAACTGAAAGGTCATCTAAATCTTCAAAGTTAAATTCAGTTTTGCCCATTAATTTTGTTTTTAAAAATTCTTCTACTGAATAAATTCCAAGCTTTTCCTGCTTCGAGATGTCTTTATAGAAGAAATTAAAATCCAGTTTATCTACCAATTCGTTAAATATTTCTGGGAGGTTAAATTTATCCCAACGAGAAGCATTTATATTGAATTTGTGGAATCCCCATATCATACCTACCCAAAAATGGCTGCAAAATCCTCCATCTTTAGCATATTCACAAGTACATTTATACTTGAATTTTAAAGGTTCAGTTCTTTTCTCTAAATTTAAAAATTGAATATTTGTATATATTTCCCACTTGAAACCTTTAAAGATTAACATTATTATATTATTTTTATCATCAAACTGTAAAGATTCGAGTTTAGTTGGATTTTCTTTTTTAAAATATTTTGGGACTAGTGAAATAATCGAATTTAACGATTTTTGCTCCAAATCCTTTAAAAAGGAGTGAAACATATTATTAGGAATTGATTTTAAAATAAGATTTATTATGTCATCTTTATTTAAGTTGGAAAAACCTTTAATTCTATATTTTTTACATATATCCTTTAAATCTTGAACTGTAAAGGCTAATAAATAGATTTTAGCTTGCTCTAATTTATCAAAATTCATAGTGCAAACATTTTAATTTTATTGAATTTAAAGACTTTGATTCTGATAATCTCATTTAAAGTTTAACTCTAAATGTATTAAATTTGAGGTTTTTTCTTCCCGTGTTGATATAAATTCTAACTCAAAATATTCGGATAAAAGATTTTTGTATAATAATGAAAAGTAATTTGAAAAGACTTCATCTAAGTCATGTAAACCTCTAAAGATAAAAGTATTATCTCGAATCTGAATATCGATATTATTAAACCATTTTAATCCATTTTTTCCATATAAATCAATTGAAAAAGCAGCGTAAGTCTTCAATGAATCGTCATTCATAGGTTTAGCTACCACAAATTTCATTAGGTCCGAATATAGGGAAGAAACTTCATTAGCTAAAATATTTAAATCTTCATTATTCACTTCAGATAAAAATTTAGAGAATGCGATTTTCGATATCATGATCAAGTTGTTATTTTGATTAAATAATTCCAGATTAAGCCATTGCTCAATAGCATTTTTCGCAACCAAACCACGCGTTTTATTGTTTTGTTTTGCAATAAGATCCAATTTATCCAGTACTTCTTCTGAAAGCCTAAAGCCAAGAAAATTATCTTTTTTCTTTATTGGTTTTTTTGCCATTTTAAGTTTTTCTCTCTGTTTTCTTTATTAGTGTCATCTTTAAGACTTATATAAATATAAAATGTTTTCATATGTATATAAAGTTGTTGATTGTGTTTTTTGTTTTCAAATGATAACATTTAAATATAATGTTATCATTATGATAAATTATCTATAATAGCTAGAAAAATTCGGAGGAAAATCACTTAAAATGAAAAGAGATCATAAAAAGAAGAAGAAATATGATGATGAATATGATAACGATGAAGAAAAGAATGGAGATTACGACGAAGATGATTCTGATGAGGAAGATGATGATAATGATAATGAAGATGAGGAGGAAGAGGAAGAGTTAGAGAATTCCGATGAAATTTATGGTTAGTTTAAATAGATCGTAAAAATTGTAAAATATTTTTTAAAAAGAAGTTGAAATCTAAGGTTAAAAACATAAATTAAATGATAAGAGTTGATTAATATGGAAGAAATTAAAAATGTTGAAAGATTAGCGGAAGAAAATTCTAATATAGCGGAAAGTGAAAAAGAATCTGCTAGTGAAATGAAGGAGTTAGCGAAATACTCCGTAAAAAGAGCTAAAGCTAGAGAAATGCTTGTTAGGAGTGAAATTGAGCTAGCGATAATACGGAAGAGATTAGCTGAGAAGAGCCAGAAATTAGTTGAAAGAAAAGAAAAAGCAAAAGTGCTTTTGAAATTTGCTGATGATAGTATAAAAGCGGAGAAAAATCAAGCGGTTTACAATAGTAAAGTTGCTGAAGTTCAAACAAAGATTGCTGAAATTCAGCGTAAGATTGCACATGTTGAAGCTGAAATTGGTGAAGTAGAGGTAAAACTTGCTAATAAGAAACTTTATGAAGCTAAAGAAAGAGGTAACCTAGCAAAAAAACAATTAGCTTATGTAAAATTAGCAAATATTAATGCTCCTGGTGAGAAGATTTCTAAAGCAGAGGAAGCATATCTTAAAATTCAGATAGGATTAACTAAGCTTGAAACGGATGCGATGGAATTAAATAAAGGGATGTTTGTAAAACAGAATAAATTAGCTGATCTTAAGAGGGAACTCTCAGAAAAATTATCAGAAAGAGAAAAAATCAGATCTGCTTAAAGTAGTTCCTAAAGATTTATTTAAAATAAAGAGTAAAAATCTAATAACTAATTTTTTTTTACATAAATAATATTTTTATAAAAGTTTAAATTTAAATTAGAGTTTTTAGAATGATTGAAAGAAAATAGGAAAGAGATTGCTACTAAAATAAAAACCACATTTCCTAAAATAATAATCCCGATGTGTATCTAGAAAATTAACAATAATAGATTGAAATAATTATCAATTAAAGATATTAGAATACTATATATTTAAAATTATCAGGAAATTATAATTCCCGACGGGTAAAATCATTAAATCGTTCAAGTTTTTTATTTGAATATTTAGTTATTAGGGTTTTTATATTTTCTATGTGATTTGAGTCTAATTTTAAACATTTAATTACCCCCGCATCAATAACTTTTCTCAAGATTTTTTTTCCCTTATCGTTTCGGGTTATTACTGTAGTATGTTTCTCAGGTGAACCCAAACCTCCAAAAGAAATATCTGCATAAATATTTGTAAAATCTCTACAAGAGTTACAAGAGGGACGCATATATTCTGTTAATCGATCAAATGGTATTGATATAATTTTTTCGCCTGGAGTTGTTTCCTTCAACTTTATCATAAGCTTTTCTTTAATATTTATCTTCTCTATATCATTAAATTTTATTTTAAAATCCTTTTCAAATTGTTTTATTTTATTCTCGTTAAAAGAAAAACTTTCATAACAAAATAAGCCCAGGCATAGTTCTATATTTTCAGAT